>CAYWSM010000001.1:0-7136 GCA_964460935.1 uncultured Terriglobales bacterium
TCAGCTACTTTTATTAGAAATTCTGCCATGGATCCGTTTCGTGATCAGCTGCGGGAAATTTAAGTCTATCACCGCAAAGTACCTGAAAATTGAGTAAGTTCCCGTCCAGTTACGCTAGTTACCCAGCTCAGGTCCTTCCACCACTTCTACCCCCGGGGGTGGCTTAAACTGGAAAAGCTTATCGGCCACCGTAACGTTCTCAGCCGTGTCCGAAAAACGAAAATCCGTGACCGCTCCGTCAACCTCTTCAATCTTGATCCGGTCGATCCGCCCCTCCGGCGTGATCTCCAGGGTCATCCGTGCAACCCGGTCTTCCATTCCCTTCGGGGATCCGCGAAGCACGATGTCACCCGGGTTCTCAGGTTTGATGTTGGATGCAATCCCGAGTTGGTCAAATTCCTTCCGCAGCTTCGTCTTGCCCAGCAAAAACCGCAGCGGCGAACGGATATCATCAAGCTTACTTACCGGTGCTTTGCGCGCCTGTTGCTCCCCGGGGACGTAGAACCACGCTGTTTTGCCGTCGCTTACAAACAGTTTCTTTCGTGGTTGCTGGTAGTCCCACAGCATCTTGCCAGGCTTCTTCAAGTACAACGTTCCTGATTCAGTTCGCGACATACCAGCGCCTCGGTACTCCTCGACGAAATGCGAGCGCATTGACCTCAAATGGTTGTAATGATCGTCTACCTTGCTGGTGAGACTTTCCAGACCCTGTTGGTCGGCTCCCATCGCCAGACTCAACAGGAACATTACCAAGATCAGGTAAAGCAGAGGTTTAAGAATTCTCACGCTACCAGACTAGCTCACCTCAAGGTTTCTTGGGTGCCGGCGAATAATTCTTCGGAGGCAATCCCCGACGTATGAACGAAAGCGCCTCCGGATCTTGCACCTCAACACGGCCATCGGGGAGCAATTTATATGGATGACCTAACGGGTCGATTGGAATCCGCGAAAGCCATCCCGCCTGCACCAAAGTCAGGAAACTGGCTGGCAAGGTGCCCGTTTTTTTCTTATATTGCCGAACTACTTCTTCAAGCTTTGGCACGGTTTCGTCCACCTCCAGGGCTTTGAGGTGCATTTCGGCGTTCATCTTGAGGGCAGGATCGTCTGTCGATGCGTAGGTGGTCTCCCACATCAGGCGGGCAGTTGCCAGATCGCCGCCATGCTGCGCCATGTTTGCCGCCAGGACTCTCAGAAATGGATGCGCGTGCGGCAACTCTGAACCCTTCTTGAATGCCTCTTCCGCCGCTGCATAATCATTACGCTCCACCGCCTCCAGGAAACCAAGGTCGTAATAGAGATGCCAGTCGTCGGGATTTGCCTCAATCCCTCGCTTGATCAATTCTGCCGCTTTATCAGGCTGCCCAGCCCCATCAGGCGGTTCCTGTGCAAGGAATGTTGCTCCAAAGCGGTAAGCCACGATCAGGTGTGGATCGAGCTCTGTAGTAATATCCAGCAGCGGATAGAGCAGGCGGTAATCGGTGGCGCGGTGCTTATGCCGCCAGCCAAAGTACTGCACTGCTCGGGTCCAGTAAATATCCGCCAGCAGTCCGTTGTAGCCAAGGCTCATGCGCTTGAGGGCCTTTGCGGATGGAATATAGAGCACGTCCTCCAGATGACTCTCAGGCCGTTGCCGATCGAGCGCTCGCGACAGCAACACTGAACCAGTAAACAAAGCCAGCATTACCGCACAGAGAACGACGGAAACCCCGGCTTGTGAGCGGTGTTTCATTTCATGTTCCGGTTCTGGAAGATCAGGCTCGCTGCGCAAACTGCAGCTCCAGCATATAAGAGCGCGTACCCGGTGTTCAGAAGAACGATGTTCGCAGGGATGGAATTTCCATGTGCCACCGACGCAATCTGGTTCAGGGCCGAAAAATTGGGAATGAAGTAGCTAACGGCCAGTCCCAGGTAATGCGCCGCTCCCTTGGCCGCTTCGGCAAAGTTGCGCAAGTCTTCGCTGAAGCTGCCGACCACAAAGAACGCAAATGTCAGCACCGCCGATTCGATTGGCGTCGAAAACGATGACAACACCAGCGCGATGGCAGTCACCATCATGAACTGCAACAGAATGAAGTAGATCGCCGTCAAAACATACGCATCGCTGTGTTCAAACCCACTCATTAGGTAGAACAGCGCGGCAAAAAAACCCAAGGTCATCAAACCAGCGTTCACGACTAGGGTCCCGGCCAGTCCGAAGAACTTCCCAACGATGAATTCCCAGCGCTGTACCGGGCGTGTTAGCACTGTGTAGAGTGTCCGTTTATCGATCTCCTTCGAGACCAGTCCGATCCCAATAAAGATTGCAATCAGGACGCCGAAAATCGAGATGGCTGTCAGGCCAAGATTGATCAACAGTTGCCGTTGCACGCCAATTGTGATCTGTCCGAGCAGCAGGGAAGCGCCGATCATCAGAAAAGCGAAGACGATGAGGTTATATAGCACACGATCCCGTACCGCCTCGCGAAACGTGTTGTACGCAATTGCTCCGACTCGATGGATCACTTCGCCATCTCCACCGGAGCGCCAAGCTTGGCCATGAAGTAATCCTCAAGCGTCGTGCGCATGGGAGTCACGGCGACCAGCTTTGCCTGCTGCCGCCGTAACATGTCAATTACCTTGTCTACGTCCGACTCGGGCACCACCGCTCGCACTGTTTCTCCAACAACGTGGCACTCAAGTCCCAATGTTTTCATGGATTGCACCGCCGCAGCGCCATGCCACATGATCTCCACATTGCCCTTTACGCTGCCGATCAAATCGGCCACGATACCAACCCCACGTAACTCACCTCGGTTCAGCACTGCCACACGGTCACACAGCGCCTCCGCATCCGACAGGATGTGAGTCGAAAAGAAGATCGTCTTGCCTTCGTGGTTGAGCTCTTCGATCAAGTCTCGTACCTCACGCCGGCCCATGGGATCCAAGCCCGACATCGGCTCATCCAGGACCACCAGTTTTGGATCGTGCAGGATTGCCTGTGCCAATCCGACACGCTGTAACATGCCTTTCGAGAACTTTCGGAGCTGTGTCCCCCATGCGTCTTCCTGCAAACACACTCGTTTCAGAGTCGACTCGATACGTCGGGTGCGCTCCTTTCCGGGAACAGCCGAAAGAGCTGCGTAATAATTCAGCAGTTCGCGGGGAGTCAGATAATCGTAGAAATAAGGCTGTTCGGGCAAGAAACCGATTTGCGATCGTACTGCCGGTTCGCTAATGTTTCCGCCCATGATACTGAAGTTGCCGCCACTTGGTGTGGCCAGTCCCATTAGCAGACGGAGTGTTGTGGTTTTTCCTGCGCCGTTAGGTCCAAGGTACCCGAAGATTTCGCCTTCGGGAACGGACAGCGTCAGAGCCTTCAGCGCGACTTTCGTCTTCTTGCGCCAAAAGCCAACTCGGTAGCTCTTTTCCAGCGCAAAAGTTTCTATTGCGGTCATTGGTCTGTGAAGATTACTCAGATTATAGCTTCGGCGAAAGGATTACATCTGTTGTCATTACCCCGGTAACCAGTTTTGAAATAGCATGAGAATGCGCCAGCCATGAGTACCGCATCCCCTAGCGTTTCTGTGCCCCGAAGAGCTCCGGTTGTGAGTGGATATCCGCTGCTAGGGCTAGTTCTGGGGATGACGGCACTCGCGTATCTCGCGACTATTCACTTCCATTTTGTTTACGACGATAGTCCTCAGATCATCCAGAACCCAACCCTCACGTCATGGCGTTTCTTGCCGACATTTTTCAAGGTAAGTAACTGGCACTTTCTGGTCCCGAATTGGGCAGGAAACTACTACCGCCCAGTTTTCATGTGTTGGTTGCTGGTGAACCGCATGCTTTGGGGACTGAACCCAGTACTCTGGCACGCATCGGCATTGGCCCTTCATCTTCTAGCAACGTGGCTAGCTTTTGCCGTCGCACGACGAATTTTCCACAATGAAGTGCAAGCAGGATTCGCCGCTTTGATTTTCGGATTGCATCCGATCCATATTGAGTCTGTTGCGTGGATCTCGGGCGCAACCGATCCCTTGATGACCGTATTCGTCTTCGCAGCGTTTTGGGCCTGGCTGCGCGGCGAAGAATCCGAACGTAGTCTGTGGCGGACACTCTCCGCAGTCCTGTATCTCCTCGCGTGTCTTAGCAAAGAAACGGCACTGCTCCTACCGCTTGTTATTGCAGCCTATTTCTATTTTGTCCGCGGCCAGAAAGGATTGCGTTCCGTTGTTGCAACCTGGCTCATGTACCTGGCGGCAGCTTTCTACCTCGCCGCTCGGGCAATCGCCTTGCACGGCCTTGTCCATTCCATGGGAGTTCCGCTGAAGTGGGCTGCCCTTAGCGTTCCAGTGGTTCTGTGGGGATACCTGCGCCGACTCGTCTGGCCTTTTAGTTTGTCGTTGTTCTACGACACGCCGCCTGTCATCGGCATTCTCCAATGGCGGTTCTGGCTTCCACTACTGGCGCTGGTGGCCATTCCTTTTCTCGCATTTCGCTGTCGTAAACGCTGGCCGGTGGTGGTATTTGCACTCGTTTGGATTTTCGTATTTATGGCTCCTGCAATTTTGGGCCTGGCGATCTTTCCAACTGGCGAGTGGATCCATGATCGTTATCTTTATCTTCCCTCGTTTGGTCTCTGCCTCTGTCTTGGGAATGCTTTTGCTAAGTTGCGTAGCGAGCGTGAGTTTTTCGGGCTTCCTGCTAAATCCACGGCGGCATCGCTCATTTTGGCGGCTGTCCTATCCTTTGCGACGGTATGGCAGGAGCAGTACTGGGCAAACTCGTTACTGCTGTATATGCACGCCGTGAATGCGGCTCCGCAGAACGTCTGGGCGAAATACTACCTCGCTGGAGAACTCCTCAGGCGCGGTGACAAAATGAACGCTCGCCGCTTGTATGAAGCCGCTCTCGCGATTGAACCCACCAATTGGAAGAATAACGTCGCGTACGGTCTGATGCTTTACGATCAGGCGGATTACCGCGCGGCAGACACCTATATCACGCGAGCCCTGGAGGGGGATTCCAGCGACGCCAATGCACATTTCGATCAGGGTATGAGCAGGATGAATTATGGAAACTTTGCCGGTGCAGAGATTTCGTTCCGCGAGGCTCTTCGTCGCAATCGAACGCTACTCCAGGCTCACTTCTGGCTCGGGACATGTCTGGAGCGGCAAGGGAAGTTGGATGCGGCGCGTTCAGAGTATCAGGCTGAGGCTCACCTGCATCCGGACACTGCCTCAAACGCGGAACAACGTCTGCGTGAATTAACTCCTCGTTGAGGTGGAAGTACCGCACTATGCACGAGGACTGCGTGCGTTTCGGAAGTAGCATTGACGCATCATTCAATACTTAAGGAGAATTCAGGTTGGCTTCGCCTGCCCCTTCGCACCACGATACCATTTCTGACCAGACGCTAGGCTCGCGCCTGCTTCTGCTGGCTCTTGCGGTTACAGCGTTAGCCTATGCGGGAACACTGCGCTTCGCATTCGTTTACGACGACGCGCCCCAGATCATCCTGAATTCCACTCTCACACAATGGTCAACTCTGCCAGTACTATTCACCGAGCATTCTTGGAAATTCCTATATCCGGATTGGGCAGGAAATTACTACCGGCCGTTATTCATGACCTGGTTGCTGGTGAATCGCAAATTGTTTGGCCTGTACGAACCTGCCTGGCATGCGACCACTGTCCTGATTCACCTTCTTGCAACCTGGATGTCCTTCGTGGTTGCTCGCCAGCTCCTTCGCAACGCGACGCTTGCTGGATTTGTTGCCATTCTTTTCGGATTGCACCCTGTTCACGTCGAGGCCGTAGCTTGGATCTCCGGCGTTACCGAACCCCTGATGGCGCTCTTTGCTCTCGCTGCATTTTGGGCATGGATCAAGAGCGAGCGCGAGCCGGACCAGCGTGTCTACTACGAAATTCTTGCGTTTTTGTTTTACGCAGCGGCGTGTCTGTCGAAGGAGACAGCTCTTTTGTTGCCGATTGTCGTTGTAGCCCACGACATTTTGCGCGGGCAATTCGAGCGTAATGTTAAAGGTGTATTGCGTGCCACACTGCATGCCTGGCCGCTCTGGATTGGCGCCACAAGCTATCTTGCAGTCCGAGCGCTTGTTCTGCGAGGGCTGGTTCACTCCGTAAATGAGCCGCTAGCGCATATCCTGCTGACGCTTCCAACAATTTTCTGGGGGTATATGCGCCGCCTCGTTTGGCCGGTGAACATGTCCGTCTATTACGACACGCCGCCGGTTCTCAGCCTTCTTGACGTTCGCTTCTGGCTGCCTTTTGCGGCGCTCATTCTCGCGGGGATTCTCATTTGGCGCATCGGCACCCGCTCACGTCTTGCTGGGTTGGCATTCGTCTGGATATTTGTGTTCCTCGCACCTGCTTTGCTGGGCATTTCTGCGTTTATGCGCGGCGAATGGATTCATGACCGTTACCTCTATCTTCCATCCTTCGGATTCTGCCTGTTGGTTGTGCAGATCCTTTCGCAGTTTTCATCGGACAGGGAATTGTTCGGTATGCCGGCAATCCAAACCTCTGGCGTAATGCTTCTAGCTATGGTTATGGCATGGGGAACTACGTACGAAGCTCTTCCCTGGAACAATAACTTCACGCTTTTTCTACATGCAGCGCATATACAGCCTCAAAGCGCGTTGGCGCAGGCGCATCTGGGCACCGAGTTCTATATGCGCCACGATCTCGAAGACGCGGAATTGCGCTATCAGGAGTCTTTGCGACTCGATCCCACTAATTGGAAAAATCGGTTGGCTTACGGCCTGATGCTTTTCTACACCGGGCAATACGAGCGATCCGATCAGGAGTTGCGAAAAGCCATTCCCCTTCAACCCCGTGATTCCAATCTTTACTTCTATCAGGGTATGGATCGCTTTAACCTGGGCAACTTTACCGGCGCGGAAGAATCGTTTCGGAAGGCGATCTGGAATGATCCTACACGCATCCGCTACCACTTCTGGCTTGGCTTTACGCTGGAGAATGAACGACGTTTGGCCGAGGCCAGGGCAGAGTATCTGACTGAACTTGCCGAGCACCCCGATACCGACACACCTGCGAGACAACACCTGCAGAAATTGGACGGAACTCCACGACAATAGAAAAGGCGCAGAGAAAATTCGTTCTCTGCGCCCCGGC
>CAYWSM010000002.1:0-1742 GCA_964460935.1 uncultured Terriglobales bacterium
GCAGCCATTTTCAATATAACCCGGCGTTACCTAGCGGTCAACGTTACGCGCCAGAGCTTCACTTCTCCTGATCGCGCGCGACTTCCACACTGTGACTGACTGAACGACTGTGAGACTGATAGACTTTGCCCATGCCTACCATCGGCAAAGTTGAAGTTTCGTATGACACGTCCAATGCGGCGCGGCATCCGCTGCAAGCGGAGGAGTGCGCGCTGATTGTCGTCGACATCCAGGAAAAGCTGCTGCCGCCGATCTTCAATAAAGAAGAGCTTGTACGGAACTCGAAGCTGCTGATTCATCTGGCCAAGCTGCTCGAAATCCCGATCCTTGCCACAACCCAATACGCGCGTGGGCTCGGCGCAACCGTGCCGGAGATCGCTTCCCTGCTCGACGGCGTCGCGGTTTACGACAAGCTGGAGTTCTCCTGTTTCGGCAGCGACCAGTTTTGTGGCGAGATGAAGGCGCTCCCCGGACATCGCAATACCGTCCTGCTGTGCGGGATGGAGGCTCACATCTGCGTTATGCAGACCGCGCTGGCGGCTCTGAATCGCGGATACTTGGTTCACGTCGCCGCCGACGCCGTCGGTTCGCGCGCCGAAATGAACTGGGAAATTGGCCTCAAGCGCATGGAAGCCGCCGGAGCCGTGCTTTCATCCACCGAAATGATGATGTATGAGCTGATGCGGGCGTCAGGCACGCCCGTATTCAAGGAAATGCTGAAGCATCTGAAACAGTAGTCAGGAATCGGGATCAGCTTCCAAGAAAAGCCCGCATCTAGAAACATCCGAAACTTGAAACTAAACGGGCGACCCGCAAGCCGCTCACTGACCACACCGACCACTACTTAATAATTCTCATCCGCCAGCCCTGGCCCGCCCGGTTCCTCAACATCATCCACGACATTATCGATCGCTGACATCGGCTCACTCGGCTGCTGTTTTTTCACGCGGACGACCGTGATCTTCGAGAAACCCTCTTCAAATGTTGGCGGACGCAGCTTCCCCGCCATGCGCTGCATCACGTCCTCCGGGACGATCCGTCCGCGGCGCGAGTTGCGTTCCGTGCAGACATCGATGGGAACGTCGAAGAAAACCGCATGCACCTCGTAGCCGAACTCCTGGGCCATCTTGATCCAGCCCCGGCGCTCGCGTGGCGAGAGATTCGTCGCGTCAACGTAATTCCACGGCATACGCGCAATCATGCGCGCGCGAAGCAGATAGCGAAGCGTAGAGAAGACCAGATCCTGATAACGCTGCTCGGCGATGTCATCGAACAACATCATTCTCAATAAATCGCTCGATAGCGGAGTAATAGCGCGACGGCGAAACCAACTCGTTTTACCTGATCCGGGAAGTCCGATCGTGAGCACGACAGTGCCGCGTGACTGCTTCTTTGTTGGGGTGTGTGCCTGTGGCTGCGAAGCTGTACGATCTGCGGTAGTACGCTCAGGCACAGCGGCAGCCGAGATATCCTCAACGGAGTCGCTCGCAACTGGCTCAGCCGTTTCATTCTGTTCGGCTTGCACCTTCGGCGTGGCGGAAGAGCGCTTCCGGCCTGCTCCGCCGCGGCGGCGACGCTTGCCGCGACGCTCCTTCGCAGCTCCCGATTCGGGTGCGGCCGCTTCGGCCTGCGGTTCCGGCGCGGCTTCTCCGTACCCCTCGTCTGTTCCAGCGCTCTCCTGCATATCCGGATACGCCGGTTGCAACGGCGCCTGCTCCGGCTTCACCGGACTCGTCCTTGGT
>CAYWSM010000003.1:0-15875 GCA_964460935.1 uncultured Terriglobales bacterium
GACAAGGCGCTGCGCCATGGCGGTGTGCTCGCCGGTTTGCCCAAGGCGCTGCACGTGGACTTCAACGGATTCACGCAAGCCGGGAATTTTGAAGTTCCACTTCTGCGCCAGACGATCGCCCCAACTGCGGGGCTCGACTTCAGCGTTCAGCTTGCGGGTGAAGACTTCGACGATCTGGCGTTCGGTTGCCGTCGAGTACAGGTCGAGGTCGTTACCGAGATCGGGCCAGTGGTCGAGCGACTTCATCACCACCACGGGGCAGTTATTCGCTTCCAGTTCGCGAACGATTTCGGACAAATGCGCAAGCGCATCGCCGATCCGATTGGTCTCAGTCTCAATGGCGCGCAGGGACCAATACGCGATCAGGTCGTTTCCGGAGTGCTGTGCGGTTTCGTGCAGGACCGAAAAGGCGCGCATTGTCACGTGGTGAGAATCTGCCAACGCAAGTAGCTGTTCACGGCCAGCCTCGTTCAGGCTGGCGACATATTGCAGGGCTTCGTCGGCTCGCGAAGGGTTCAGCGTCAGCAGTGACAGGATGCGAATGTGCTCTTTTTCGGAAGTGGGCATGGACTCCTCGGAAGCAGATATCTATCAAAGGTTTCAGATGTGAGTTGCTGTGGTAGAGGTTGGCAGAGATCAGGTTATCTGGATATCCGACTATCTGGTTACCGGTCAACACCGGCGATGCAGTAACCCGGGCTAACCAGCTATCCAGATAATCCGATATCCAGATATTCCGATGTCTATAATCTCCTGTTCAGTTACATCGCTGATTTGGGGGATCCTTGGCCTATACCGACCTGCGCGAGTGGATCGCGGCGCTCGATCGCGCCGGAGAGTTGAGACGCATCCGCACTGAAGCTGACCCAATCCTGGAGATCACGGAAATCGCCGACCGTGTGTCGAAATCTGCGGGTGGCGGCCCGGCGCTGCTGTTTGAGAATGTAAAGGGATATCCCGGGCAGAAGTTGCTGATCAACCAGTTTGGCTCCTCAAAGCGCATGAACATGGCATTTGAAGTTAAGGCGCTGGATGAAGTCTCTGACCGGCTGCGCATGTTCACGGACGTTAAGTCGCCGCAGGGTCTGCTGGACAAAATCAAGATGCTGCCGATGCTCGCCGATCTGGGAAAGTTCTTTCCCAAGGTGGTGGAAGCAAAGAACGCTCCTTGCAAGGAAATGGTGAAGCGCGGTGATTTCTCACTGTTAGACTTCCCAGTCCTGAAGTGCTGGCCGAAGGACGGCGGACGCTTTATCACCCTGCCATGCGTGATTACGCGTGATCCACGGACGGGCAAGCGCAATGTAGGCATGTACCGCATGCAGGTGTATGACGAGCGTACTACGGGCATGCACTGGCAGCGGCAGAAAGTGGCGGCTGAGCACTATCGCGAGCGGATGAGGGCGGCTGCGGCGGGTGCAGGTGACAGGTCGGCAGCGGTCGATATTATGGCGCGCTCGGGAGGCGGATCGAGAGTAGCGGAAGGCGAGAGGCCGAGCGGCAAGATGGAAGTAGCAGTGGCAATTGGAACTGATCCGGCATTGACGTTTTCCGCCATTGTGCCCGCGCCTCCTGAAGTGGAGGAATTCATGATCGCCGGCTTCCTGCGCCAAAGCCCCGTGGAACTGGTGAAGGCGGAAACGGTGGACCTCGAAGTTCCTGCGAATGCCGAAATCGTCTTGGAAGGATACGTGAACTTGGAAGAACTTCGTACCGAAGGCCCTTTCGGTGATCACACCGGTTTCTACTCGCTCGAAGACTTCTACCCTGTATTTCACGTCACGTGCGTTACGCATCGCAAAGATCCCGTTTATGCAACCACCATTGTGGGTAAGCCTCCGATGGAAGACGCGTACATGGGCAAGGCGGTCGAGCGCATCTTCCTTCCGCTGATGAAGATGACGATCCCGGAACTAGTGGACGTGAACCTGCCGGTCGAGGGCGTGTTCCACAATCTGATGATTGTGTCGATCAAGAAGTCCTACCCGGGACAGGCGCGCAAGGTTATGAACGCTATCTGGTCGCTGGGGCAGGCAATGTTCACGAAGTGCATCATCGTCGTGGACGAAGACACGAACGTACAGGATGTCGGCGAAGTGGTGTGGAAGACATTGAACAACATCGATCCCGAGCGGGATATTCAGTTCACCCTCGGACCCGTCGATTCGCTGGACCATTCATCGCGATTGCCGGATTTCGGGTCGAAGATGGGCATCGACGCCACGCGTAAGTGGCCGACGGAGGGATTTACGCGTCCGTGGCCGGATGAGGTGAAATCGGACGCTGCAACGAAGCAGATGGTGGACGCGAAGTGGGAGAAGCTGAAGAAAGAAATTGGCTATTGATTATTGTTTATTGCTGATTGGGCCCATTCGTTGCGAACGGAGTCCTCAATAATAGAAAGTATCAAACGGAGGCGCTTACTTGCCTCCGTTCGCATTCTTCGCGTACTCCTCGTCTACTTCTTTCAACCTGGCCAGCGCTTGCCCGACGTTCATTCCTTCCACAGGCTTGTAGTCGCTGGTTTGCTCGTCTTCCTGGATATCGAGGCTTTTGAAAAGAAGAATCTTGCCGGTGAAATGCAATTTCATGTGCGTGAGGTCCCAATGGCCTGGATAAACCTCTTGCTGTTGAATCAGAAACGAGCCCCCCTGATTCAGGCGTCCGAAGATGCCCCATCCGAAATCGACGCTACGGAACAGCGTGGCGTCCATCAGAGCAATACGTTCGACGGGGAGAGCAATCTTCAGCGTGCCCTTCATGCCGGTGAAGACCTGTAGCTCCCGGTCGGGAGGATCCCAATCGGGATTTGGCGCGAATTTGAATACGGCCAAGTCGCCCATGGCGGTCTTCTCGGTATCCACGTATTCGAAGTTGAATGCCTCAGGGATTGCGTTCACCATCTTCCGGGCGCGCTCATCATCCTGTTTCTGCTCTTTGTTCTTTTTGGTCAACTCGTCGGGATTGGACACTAAGCGGTTCAGCCGCGAGTCTTCTTTTGCTTTTTGCTCTTGGGAAAGCGGCTGGCCGTTAACGGCAACCAGGCGGCCGAGAGTGACTTGCGGCGTTTGCACCATTTCTCTCGTATCGATTTGGCCCGTTTTGCTGTTGTGCTTCACGTCCTTGTACATGAAGTACATCTTCTTGGCGGGCTCGCTGTTTTCGTTTCGGATCGCCCGTCGTACCAGCTCTCTTGGATTGGACTTCCAGTCCTGTGCACTAACCAGTCCCGGCAACAACACAAGGCAGAGCAGGTAAATCGCCGAGCGAGGCACAGATTTTGTCCTGTTCATATGTGTAAGTCTAAGGGGTAACCACCCGATATACCTAATATCTATACGAAGCTCAACTCTGGTCCGAAAGTTGCTTTTCAGAGTTGTTCCTGGACCCAGAGGCAAATAAAAACCAGCATCTCTGCTGGTTTGTTCAAGGAGGATCTGAAGTTTGTGGATTTAGCGATATCGAGCGCCGGCCAGTAAGGCAGTCCCATTGGTTTCAAAGCCACCGCGACGAGCAAATCCGCTGTTCCCCTGGTTTTCGGATTCGCACGTCGAAGCAGCCGACCGGCCGGCGCCGACGTTCACTCGGTTGCAACACGGGGGCCAAATTGAATTCACAGATCCGAATCGTCAGAATTTGGGATTTTTCTATTAACCAGACAGTAAATAGGCCTGAAGCGGCAAGACTAGCCGCTTCCGAACCGGACAAATGTGTCCCTCTCGATGCCATCCCTGAGTAGCATGGTTCCGGCTACAAAAAACCACATTGCGAGGCATATATGCACTTGAGTATATTCGTGTAACCGATTGGAATCGTGATAGCTTACAAGTTGTGAGCTGAGTGGCCGCTCGCGTGCCGCCAGATGCAGGTATGTGGAAGTCGAAGAAAGAAGAAGAACTACAAAAGCCGGTTGCTGATGCCATCCCGGCTAGTACAGGTGTTCAAACCAAGGAGGTTCGTCCGGTGGATGTTCCCAAGTACGACACGCGTAATGAAGTAGCGCACATTGGCAAATCCGTAATCATCAAGGGCGAACTGTCGGGGAGCGAAGATCTTTACCTCGACGGCGAAGTGGAGGGCACAATCGAACTGCACCAGAACAGCCTGACGATCGGTCCTAATGGACGCGTTCGGGCTCATGTTAATGCGAAGGAAGTAGTGATCCACGGCAAGGTGGACGGCAACATTCGCGGTACGAATCGCGTGGAACTCAAACGCTCGGCGGTATTGGTCGGCGACATTGTGACGCAGCGCGTTTCCATTGAAGACGGCGCATACTTCAAGGGATCTATTGACGTTCAGCGCGAACAGAAACAGGAATCGAAATCCAGCTACACGGCGGCCCCTCCCCTGGTAGCAATGGGCATGGGCGAACCCGCTTTGGCAGAGAAGAAGTAAACATTCTGCGCTGGTATTGGCGCGGTTAATTGCGATAGGGTTGGTCACGCAGAGTCTTTTCAAATTCTTCCGCCGCAGCGGATCCGACGGCGAGGGCAAACAACCTCGCGAGATGGCGATTCGTGCTCGACGGCACTCCACTGCCTTCAAGGAATTCATGCGCTCCGTAGGCAAGGAGGAGGGCCTGTCTTTCCTGGACCTCGGTTCGACCTCAGCTACCAACATTCAGTTGCTCACCGAGCGCGGACACAAATTGCGCACCGAAGACCTGCTCGGCTCTTCCGTCGATCCGGATTTCTACGTGCCAGGTGAGGCCGGAGCCAAGGTCCTGGATGTCGATCGCTTCCTGAAAGAAAACTTGCAGTTTCATGGACAGCAGTTTGATGCCGTTTTCTTCTGGGACATTGCCGACTATCTACCTGAACCGCTCGTGAAACCTGTGATCGAGAGGATTTTTGTCGGGATGAAACCAGGCGGAATGTTGCTGGCGTTCTTTCACACCAAGGATGCAGGACCGGATGCACCTTACTCGCGTTATCACATCGTGGGCGAAGATTCGCTGGACCTGCAGCCTGTGATGGTCCGTAACGGGACTGGTGGCTCATCGCTGGTGAGATTGCAGCGGGTATTTAATAACCGCCACATCGAAAATCTGTTCCGCGATTATGCGTCGCTGAAGTTCTTTCTCGCGCGCGACAACATGCGCGAAGTGCTGGTCGTCCGCTAGGGATCAACCTCAGAGTAGACAGCCGTCACAAACCTCTTGTTCTGCTCAGGGCCCAATTCTTTACAAGTTCAGAGCGAAACGCGAAAGCCGCGATCCTTCGTATGCTTTCCGGTGCGCGGCTTAACTTGCGCGTGAAAGCCGCGGTCTGAAAGGCACGCGTGTATCGGGCATGGTATTCGTGGGCATAGCGCCCAAGGCCGCCGTCGAGCGCACATTGCGCTGCCAGCACTCCGGTTCGCAGTGCCAGCGAGATTCCGTCGCCGGTGAATGGATCGATGAACGCGGCTGCGTCACCTGCATTCATGACACCATCGGTGACAGGCGCGGGAGTGGCATGAATCAGCGGCGAGGTGGTAACGGTTTCCGTCACTTGCTCCCACCCTCGCGATCGCAGCCAAAGCTGCGGATGAGCGGCAAAAACTTCGCCAAGGGATTTCGCCACATCGGCACGAACCATTGCCGAAGCGTTGATTCTTCCACTCGCTACGGGTTGAATGCCGCAATAGCCACCCTCGAAGAAGTAAATGTCCGTGGACGGTGGCGCATTCTCACCGGCGAAATGAGCCTTGATGCCTAGCCATCGCGGACCGGAATCGACTAGCGCCGATCTGCGCAGATTCGACCAACGCCCGCTGGCATTAATCACGAAGCGCATAGCGACGTTGATGTTATCGATTCGCACAGACTCGCCGGTGACGCTCTGCACGGTCGTCGCCTGGCGGCAATCGGCGCCGGAATTTTGAGTTGCGGTCCAAAGCGCCAGGTCCAACTCATAGCGAGAAATGCTCCAGCCCGGCTGGGGCAAAAGAAACTCCAGACAATGGCCGTCCACGAACATGCGAGCTTGGCGAATCTGCGGAGGGGTTCGCAGCAATTCATGATTGGCCCCAAGGAGATTGACGAGCACCTGATGAGATTCTGGCGAGACGAACTCCCCGCACACGCGATGGCGCGGATAGCGTCCACGTTCACAGAGGAGCACTTGTTTTCCCGCTCGCGCAGCGGTAATCGCTGCCGCGCAACCGGCAGGTCCTCCGCCGACCACGGCGATGTCGTAGCTCATTTCCACGCAATCGCTCCCATCCGGAACAGATAGCTGTTTCGGATTTCCACATGACGCGCCTTTCCGTGATTCATCATCGAATGCAGCTCGTCACGTGTATAAGCATTCCAGACGGATGCAACCGAGTCGTGTCGCGTGATTGGCCGGAACAGAGGCTTGCCAGCATATACGGCTGCCAGATGCAGATAGGATCGCCGCAGATCATTGATCAGCAGTGCCATGCGAGCAACACGCAGCGCCTCTCGCGCGAAAACCGATACTTGTTCGGGCTCGAGATGATGGACGAAAAGGGAATTAGTGACAAGATCGAAGCTGCCGTCACGGAAGGGAAGCGCCAGCGCATCGCCGCGAACCGCGGAGGCTTGACCGAAGTGAAGATGAGACGCATCGCGGTCGAGCAGTGTGTACTTCAACTGCACGCCCCGCCGCAAAAGTCGTCTTCCTATTGCCTCAGCAATATCTCCCGAAGCGGAGCCGACGTCAAGAAGACTCAATTCCCGGGCTTTGGTGCGTTCAAGAACTGTATCGATCAGTTTGGCTGTGGTGCTGATACCGCCGAACCACCGGTTGATCCGTTGCAGATCAACAAGCGAATCTCGAACGTCCTCCGGCGAGGCGTGGTTCGAATCGAGAATCTCTGGTCGTACGATGCGGCGCATGAGGTGCTTTCTTGTGCCATATGGTGCAGAAACGGGCGCCTCTCCCGGTTAGGCGGATCGGAACTCCGCGTTACACGGTCTCCAGCTCTTCTTCCAACAACTGCTTGTTGTAGAGATCAGCGTAGTAGCCGTTCTTTTCCAGTAGCTCTTCGTGACAGCCGAGTTCCACGATTCGGCCATCATGCAGCACTGCAATCTGATCCGCCGCACGAACGGTCGAAACCCTATGCGAGATGAAGATCGTGGTACGACCTTTCATCACTTCGCGCAGGTGATTGAGTATTTTCTCTTCCGTGTACGTATCCACGCTGGAGAGGGCATCGTCGAGAACCAGGATCTTCGGATTGCGAATCAGCGCGCGCGCGATGGCGGTTCGCTGCTTCTGTCCGCCTGAAAGCGTAATGCCTCGCTCACCCACAACGGTCTTGTACTGTTCCGGGAAGCTCTCGATGTCCTTCGCGATGCTGGCTCCCTCAGCGGCGCCTCGAATCTCAGCATCGGTCGCGTCCTCCACGCCGAAGGCGATATTGTCGCGGATCGAGTCGCTGAACAGAAACGTTTCCTGGGGCACAAAGCCGATGTTTCTGCGCAGCAGTTCGATCGGATAATCCTGCAATGGACGACCATCGAGCAGCACAGTTCCATACGCCGAGTCGTAGATGCGGGGAATAAGATTTACCAGCGTGGTCTTGCCCGAGCCTGTTGGACCCACGATCGCGAGACTAGTTCCCGCAGGCACCTTCAGATTGATGTCGTGAAGAACCCGCGTGCCGTTGTACGAAAAGTCCAGGTCGCGGATTTCGAGGTCGCCGCGAATCTCAACATTCTTCAACTTATCCGCATCGGGCGAATCGACGATATCGGGCTTCGATGTCAGAATCTCGTTGATGCGGCCCATCGACGCCGTTCCACGCTGGAAGATATTAATTACCCAACCTACGGCGATAATCGGCCATGTGAGTTGGACCATGTACGTGGTGAACGCCCAGAACGAACCGACGCTCATCGTATGGTGGATGACGGCACGTCCGCCAAGCCAGAGCACCAGCACAACCGCGAGTCCAAGCATCGTTTCCAGTGTCGGAAACAACATACCCATCAGTCGGACCAGTTTCAAACTGCGCATGATGTACTCGCGATTGGCGCCCTCGAACAGTTCGATCTCAGCTTGCTCTTGCGAGAACGCCCTCACGATGCGCGCGCCGGAGAAGTTCTCCTGCGCCCGTGCAGAGATATCCGAGAACATCGCCTGAATGCGCTCAAAGCGCTCGTGAATTCTGCGGCCAAAGTATTGCAGCACGACGCTGACAATCGGTAACGGCAGGAAGGCCCATAGCGTCAGCCGCGGCGAAATCTGCATCATGAACGCCAGCGCCCCAGCGGTGAAGACGATTGTGTTTGCCGAGTACATGATCGCCGGACCCATCATTGAGCGCACGGCGGTTAGATCGTTCGTGGCACGCGCCATGATGTCGCCTGTGCGCGTCTTCTGGTAGTAAGAGTAGGGAAGTGTCTCGAGATGTGCGAACAGGTCGTTGCGCAGATCGAATTCGATGTCCCTCGAGACGCCGATCACGATCCAGCGCGTCAGGTACTGAAACAGCCCTTTGGACGCGGCAATTGCCACCATCAGCAAGGAATACGTAACCAGCTTCTGGTGGGTGACTCCGAGGTTCAGGTCGTCAATTGCCCGCTTCAACACCTGCGGAAAAAGTACCCAGATACCGTTATTAGCAAAGACGCAAATCGTCCCGAGCAACAACGCGCGTCGATACTTCTTCAGGTACGGGAATAATGGCCGGAGCGATTTCAGCATGCAGGACGAATAAGATCAGCTTACTTAGATTCTATTCAAGGCCAATTGGTGCAGAAACATCATTGCTGACCTGCCGTTTACGTTGGAACCTTCAGCAGCAGGTACCCTCCTGCCAACCCAAACAGCAGATCAGGGAACCAAGCCGCCAGCAGCGGTGGAAGCTGGTTGGCATCTCCCATTGCTTCGAAAAATCCCATGCCGATCCAATAGATCACCGCAATGCCGACCGCCATGGCGATGCCTGTCAGCGCCCCTCGCCTGCCACCTCGTAGCGCGAAGGGAACTGCCAGCACAGCCATCACGAAGGTCATGGCAGGGAACGCGAACTTCTTATGGAGTTGCACCTTCAAGCGAACTACGTCGAAGCCGCTCTGCGCCAGGTCGTTGATGTACTTTCGAAGCTCTTCATAGTTCATTTCCAGCGATTGCTTCACTTCCTTCTTGAAGTACATCGGAGACTCGCTCAGTTCCGCGAATGTTGAGACCTCAAATGTCCGAAAGTCGGTCACGTTCGAGCCGCTGAAATCCCTCTCCCACCCGTTTTCGAAAATCCAGCGTTGCAGCGTGTCGGACCAGTGGGCCCGCTCCGCGTAAATTCGGCGCTTGAGTTGAAAGGTGTGCGGGTCGAACTCGAAAGCGCTGACGCTTCCGAACCGGTTCTGATCGGGATCGAAGAACTCGTAGTAATAAATCGTCGAGTGCTGTCCAAAGATCCACTTTCGATCAGGGCGCAGGTATGTTTGCGGCGGCTTGCCCTTGATCTGGTTGCGCAGCGCATCCTGCTTTTTATTGAGTTGCGGCAGATAAAACTGATCGAAGAAGAACATCCCCGCCGCCACTATCGCCGCCATCACCAGCACCGGCAGAATGATGCGGTAGATGCTCATTCCACTAGCCTTCATGGCCGTGATCTCGCTCGATTTCTCGAACAATCCGAACGTGATAAGCACGGCCAGTAGCATGCCGATGGGGGTGATGTTGTAAAGGAAGTACGGCGTCACCGTCACGAGGTATTCGCCAACGATAAACAACGGCACCCGGCTGATGTCCTTCAGCAGTTCGAAGAAGGTGAACACCAGCAGCAGCACGATGAACGTCCCGACGATCATTCCCAGGTAAACGAAGAAGTCGCGCAGGATGTAATCGTCAATGAGCAGCGGGAATCGCGTGCTGAACACTCGCTTGCGGGACAGGGCCCGTTCAAAGGCTCCACCGTGACTTTTGGGAGTCAGAACCTCAGTGCCGTTGGCAAACTTCGATCGCACATTCGACCAGAACCCGCGCAGCGACCCAATCTCGATGGGCATCCGGTCCACGCGCCACAGCAGGATCACGCCAGCAACAAAGAAAACAATATTCCCCAGCCACATTGCCGGCCCAACCGGCAGCTTTCCTTGTCGTGCCAACGACATGCCTGTAAGCGAGATCAGGTAATACCCGAACACCAGCGCGATGGTGAGGACGAACCCTGTGCTCTTGCCACCTTTCTTGGCCGAGAGCCCGAGAGGGATTCCAACCAGCGCCAACACCAAGCACGCAGTTGGCAGGGCGAAGCGGCGATGAAACTCGATTTCGTAAAGACGAGCGTGCTGGCGATCAAGGGTGCGGGCCGCGGTCAACAGTTGACTGGTGGGCACTTCGGCAGCAGGCGTGATCTCATTTTTCGGCGCGGTGGAAGCCGGGAGTCGGATCGGTATATCTGAGTGATCAAACGTCGAGATGGAGTACTGTTCTGGATCCTTGGGAACCGTTTCGTGCGACGATCCATCCGTGAGATGTAATCGAAGGTTTGTGCTCCCCTCGGAGGTCACGATGCCTTCGCGAGCGACAGTAATCTTCGGCGAAGACGGATTGCTCAGGTCCGCAAGAAAAACGCCTTTCCACAACGCGGCGCCGCTGCCGGCTGTCACATCTTGCACGTAGAGGACGTAGTCCTTGAAGTCCTCGTAAAAGACTCGCGGCTGAATTTCGAAAGAAGCTTGCGAGGTCTTAAGGCGGTCCTGCAAATCGCTCAGCGCCGCCGCCGATTTCGGTGCGATGTAAACGTTATTCACCAGCGCAAGCGCCCATGCCGCTATTGCAAAGATCGCAATTACACGCAGGAACGTACCCGAACCCAGGCCGATGGCGCGCATGGCGGTTACTTCGCTATCCGCCGCCAGTCGGCTTAGGCCGATCAAAATTCCAACTAGGACTGCCATGGGCAGCGTCAGTGTGAGTGCCGTCGGAAGGGTCAGAAAGAACAACTCAGCTACGCTTGGCAGGGGAGCGCTGTTGCGGACCACGATCTCCAGGATTCGCGCCAGGTCGCGCATGAAGATCACGAACGTGAAGATCGCCGCTCCGATCAGGGCGTGCGACAACACTTCGCGCAGGATGTAGCGGGTCAGAATCCGCATGTCAGCGTGGAAATAGATTATCAGGTATAGCAACCTGCAAGCGCTTGGCGATTACGTTGAAGATATTTGTAGAGCGGGAGAAGAATTTAAGGGAAGCTTACCGTTTACGCATTATGATCTCGGTTCCGTTGCGGCGAATCTGGACCTCATCCATTAACTGGTTGATGAGATAAATGCCGCGGCCGTGATTCGAGAAGATATTCTCCCCGACGACGGGATTGGGAACCTTCAGCGGATCGTAGCCGTTTCCCGGGTCTCGCACGATAATCAGGATACCGTGCTCCTCGTCCAGTGCGACGCAGCAGTGAATAACTTTGTCCGGATCGCAACTGCAACCATGGGTTACGGCGTTCGCCAGCGCCTCGCGCAGAGCCGTTTCGATCTCCATCTCTTTACCCGTAAGCGTCTGAATCTGAGCCGCCATCGCCACAATTCCGTGGACGACCGGAGAAATAGACTCGACCTCTGCGTTCATCGTGACGTCGATGCGCAGCTTGATCTTGCCTGGAATAAACTCGCAGACGGGTAGCGATTCGGGAGACATTAACTGGATTGATCCCCTAAGAACCTGCCCATAATTGTAAACAGGGAACTGGTAGATTACACAAGTAGTTTTGTAAACCCAGTTACAGTGGTCACCTCAGGTATCTAGGGCATTGGGTTCGGATACGTATAAGACACTTATCTTGGGACGAAAAGCCTTGCCGGTAAGGATGGGGGCAACCGCTTTTGTTGCATCATTTGGAAAGGTGAGTCATCCAAATTTCATGTCAACCGGATGCTGTCGTTGGAGAGATTCTGCCCCCATCAAGGAGCGCTGCTGAGTGCATTCCGAGTGCCTTCCATTTTCGTTAATTCCCCACAGCAGCAGGCTTTTTACCGATTTCCTTTCCTATTCAGAGGCCGTTCGCAAGTTTTATCCCCGGTCGCCATTGATCGGCGAGTGGGCTGCGGCAGAAGCCAGTAAGCTGAATTATCCCGACGATCGCCGCCGTAAAGTGGCGGATCTGCTCGAACGCCAGAATCATGTATTCGGCAGCAGCAGCAAGACTTTCGGCAACCTGCAGAAGTTCCGAGCCGGGGCCTCCGTGGTCGTAACCGGCCAGCAGGTTGGGCTTTTCGGAGGACCTCTTTTTGCCATCCTGAAAGCGCTGACAGCGGTTACGCTCGCCGAAAAGGCCGAGGCGGCCGGGGTTCCGTGTGTCCCGGTTTTCTGGCTCGCCACCGAAGATCACGATCTCGCCGAGGTAAGCCACACCGCGATTCCGACCTCCGAAGGAGGCATCAGTGTCGTGAATTCGTCCTCACATGGCGTGGAAGATGCTCCTGTGGGCGACATTCGCCTTGGCGACGAGATTAACGCTGTGGTCGCCCAAGCTGCCGAGTTGCTTGGCGACTCCGAGATCACCGACGTCATCCGGCAGGCATATCGTCCTGGCGAGACCATGGGTTCAGCTTTCGGGAAGCTGTTTGCGTCGATCTTCCGCGAATGGGGCGTCATCCTGATTGACGCGTATGATCCCGAATTCCACCGCATCGCCCAACCCGTGTACAGCGCTGCCATCGAGAACGCTGCCGAACTGGATGCAGCTTTGATTCAGCGGGGGAAGGAACTCGAGTCCGCTGGTTATCACCAGCAGGTAAAGGTCACGAACACCTCCACGCTGCTGTTCGAGATCAAGGACGGACGCCGAACCGTCGTCCAGCGTGTTAACGATCACTTTAACGTCGGCGACGAGCGATGTTCGCGCGAAGAACTGCTTGCCCGCATCGCTTCTCACCCCGAAAAGTTCAGCGCCAACGTTCTGCTTCGCCCCATCGTCCAGGATTATCTTCTCCCGACACTTGCTTACACCGGCGGTCCTGCCGAAGTTGCTTATTTCGCGCAGGTCGGCGTCGCGTATCAGAAATTGCTGAACCGCATCACGCCGGTATTAGCGCGATTCAGCGCCACCATCGTGGATCAGCATCACGCCAAGCTTCTCGATAAGTATGGACTGAAACTGACGGAACTGTTCCACGGCGAAGAACGATTGCGCGTCATTATGTCGCAAAATATTCTGCCGCCATCGATGCAGTCCGACTTCGCCGATGCTGCCGCTGCGCTTGGACGTGTCATGGAGAAAATTCGTGCCGATCTCCAGCAACTTGATCCCACGCTTGTGGATGCCGCTACTACCGCTGAGTCGAAAATGAAATACCAGGTGGAACAACTCGAGGCTCGTGCCGCGCGTGCGCAACTACGGCGCAACGAGGTGATCGAACGCCACGCAAAGCAATTGTCAACGTTAATGCCAAACAAAGAGCTTCAGGAGCGTGAGATTGCAGGCGTTTATTTCCTTGCCCGCCATGGACTTGAGTTGCTCCACACGCTTCACGAAGCCGTACAAAAGGATTGCCCGGACCATCGGGTGATCTATCTGTAAGATCGCGTTCGTCTATACTTCATCTCAGAAATGCCCAAGCACAAGAAAGTCCACGGACACGTTCCGGGTCCGCAGCAACCGGCGCAGAATTTGTGTTTTGCCTGCGGTCCCGACAACCCTGACGGCCTGCATCTCAAATTTCATCTCGACGAAGAGAACAAGAAGTTCATCTGCCGCTTCCGTCTGCCGCACAAATTCTGGGGACCACCCAAGCACTGTCATGGCGGCATCGTGGCCACGATCCTTGACGAAGCAATGGGGAAGGTGAACAAGATTCGGAACGTCATTGCCGTTACCTCCGAAATGAATGTGAAATACCTGAAAATGGTTCCGCTGGGCAAATGGTGCACAGTCGAAAGCTGGGAAGATCGCGTCACTGGCCGTGAGCACCACAATGTCGCCGAGATCAAGAATCAGCAGGGAGAAGTGCTCGCACGCAGTACGGGGAAATTCATCGCGGTTGATCCGGAACGGATGTTCAAGAAATACTTGAAGACCGCGAAACGATAATAGCGAGCTGACTTTCAATCGATGCCTACGCCAGATGCCATCGTTGTCGGATCCGGTCCGAACGGACTTTCCGCGGCAATCGTCCTTGCTCGCGCGGGATTGAAGGTGCAGGTTTACGAGGCCGAGTCCACGATTGGAGGAGGCGCGCGCTCAGCAGAGCTGACGCTTCCCGGATTCATTCACGACCTTTGTTCCTCCATTCATCCTTTCGCTTTCTGCTCGCCATTTTTCCGACAGCTCCCGCTCGAACAGCATGGCCTCAGATGGATTCATCCTCCCGCTGCTGTAGCACATCCGCTCGACAACGGAGTCGCGTTGCTTGAGAACTCGATCGAGAGCACCGCGAAAGGGTTGGGACAAGACGCTGCTTCGTACACGCGCCTGATGAACGATCCTCTGAACCTGCTCGCTCACGTCCTTGAGAACGGACTGACGAGCGTGGTTCGCAGTCCGTTTGGTCTTACTCGCTCCGGCCTGCATGCGCTCCGCTCCGCTTCCGCTTTAGTCGAATCAGGCTTTCGCACAGAGAAAGCACGTGCTCTCCTTGCCGGACTGACGGGACATTCCATGCTTCCTTTCCACAAAGCTGACACGGCTGGAATCGTCCTCGCCCTGGCGAGTGCCGCGCACATTGGGGGTTGGCCGTTTCCCGAAGGCGGCGCCCAGAAGATCAGCGACGCTCTTGCGAGCTACTTGCTTTCCCTTGGCGGCGAGATCGAGCCCAATCACCGTGTTCGCGACCTTCGCGAGTGTGAAGCGAAGGTCGTGATGCTCGATGTCGTGCCGAAGCATCTCCTAGCCATGGCCGGCGACCGGCTACCACGAATGTACTCGTCGGTTCTTCGAAATTACCGCTACGGGGAAGGCGCATTCAAAGTGGATTGGGCACTATCGGATCCGGTTCCCTGGCGGTCATCCGAGGTGGCGCGATCAGCGACTTTCCACATCGGCGGCACCTATGAGGAGATAAAGCTTGCCGAGCGTGAACCGTACTTCGGGCGTGTGGCGGAGAAGCCCTTTATCATCGCTGCCCAGCACACGCTTTACGACCCGAGGCGGGCTCCCGCAGGCAAACATACGCTTTGGGGATACTGCCACGTTCCGAACGGATCGACGATCGATATGCTCGACCGCATGGAGCGCCAGATCGAGCGCTTCGCACCGGGCTTTCGCGATACCATCCTGGCTCGCCATGTTTCTACACCTAGCGATCTGGAGGCGCTCAACGCCAACATCGTGGGCGGCGACATCTCCGGAGGCGCACAAGATCTACCACAACTCCTTGTGCGGCCCAGTGTCCGCTACTGGAGCACTCCGCTCAAGAATGTTTACTTGTGCTCGGCTTCGACGCCACCCGGCGCCGGAGTTCACGGGATGTGCGGATATTTCGCGGCGACCATAGCTCTGAGGCGTAGCCTTGGCATTATCGGTTGATCGCTCCCCCCGGTCTGAATGATTGATGAAAACAAGGAACTTATGAGGCATCCATCCATGTCATCCATGAAAACAAGGAACTTGGCTCCGCATGCGTTGTAAGTCATGCATTATCTATTGCTTAAAAGCAAACTTTAAAGCTCCTTTCATTGTCCGGATTAGGTTGGACACAGGCTCCTCAAGGCTATTTTCTTTTCTACGTTCCTATTGTGAGGATAGCCCGCGGAAGAGGCGTTTACTGCCAAATTCGTGAGTTTTATATTTTCTTTGTAACGAATAATTTAGTTCGATGTGCCGGGTATAAACCCACCGCCTTCAGGCGGTCAGCTTTAGCCTCCAGCTACAATGGCTGCGCATGGTGGAGTACCGGAAGAGTGCGCACGCGGTTTGGGACATCAAGTATCACGTGGTGTGGATCACGAAGTATCGTTACAAGGTATTGC
>CAYWSM010000004.1:0-21738 GCA_964460935.1 uncultured Terriglobales bacterium
ACCTGGAAGGACTTAACCGACTCGGTCAACTCCATGGCCAGCAACCTGACGGGGCAGGTGCGTAATATCGCGGATGTCGCGACGGCAATCGCTCGCGGCGACCTATCGAAGAAGATCACCGTAAACGTCAGCGGCGAGATCCTGCTGCTCAAAGACACGATCAACACGATGGTTGACCAGTTGAACGCGTTCGCCGGCGAAGTCACCCGCGTCGCTCGCGAAGTTGGAACTGATGGACGCCTCGGTGGTCAGGCGAATGTGCCTGGTGTCGCCGGAACGTGGAAGGATTTGACCGATTCGGTGAACGCGATGGCCGGCAACTTGACAGGTCAAGTGCGTAACATCGCGGAAGTGACGACGGCCGTCGCTCGCGGCGACTTGTCACGCAAGATCACCGTCGATGTGAAGGGCGAAATTCTCGAGCTGAAGAACACGATCAACACGATGGTGGACCAGCTCAATGCGTTCGCCGCCGAAGTGACGCGTGTGGCCCGCGAAGTCGGTACGGAAGGAAAGCTGGGCGGCCAGGCGCAGGTGCCCGGAGTCGCCGGAACATGGAAGGACTTAACGGATAATGTCAACGTCATGGCCGCGAACCTGACGGGGCAGGTGCGTAATATCGCGGAAGTCGCAACAGCTATCGCAACCGGAGACCTCTCAAAGAAGATCACCGTGGACGTCCGCGGCGAGATTCTCCAGCTCAAGGAAACGCTCAACACCATGGTTGAGCAGGTGCGCTCGTTCGCTGCCGAAGTGACACGCGTGGCCCGCGAAGTCGGATCGGAAGGACGCCTCGGTGGTCAGGCGAATGTGCCTGGAGTCGCCGGAACGTGGAAGGATTTGACCGATTCGGTGAACGCGATGGCCGGCAACTTGACGGGCCAGGTTCGTAACATCGCCGAGGTGACGACAGCCGTAGCCCGCGGAGACCTCTCCCGCAAGATCACGGTGGACGTGAAGGGTGAAATTCTTGAGCTGAAGAACACGATCAACACGATGGTGGATCAGCTCAACGCGTTCGCCGCCGAAGTGACCCGTGTGGCGCGCGAAGTCGGTACGGAAGGAAAGCTGGGCGGCCAGGCGCAGGTGCCCGGAGTCGCCGGAACGTGGAAGGACTTGACGGATAATGTCAACGTCATGGCCGCGAACCTAACTGAGCAGGTACGCGGCATCGTGAAGGTCGTGACCGCCGTCGCGAACGGCGAACTTACGCAAAAGCTGACGGTGAATGCGAAAGGTGAAGTCGCGGCTCTTGCGGAAACCATCAACAATATGACCGACACGCTGGCGACCTTCGCCGACCAGGTGACCACCGTCGCTCGCGAGGTCGGTGTCGAAGGGCGATTGGGTGGACAGGCCAACGTGCCTGGCGCCGCCGGAACCTGGAAGGATCTCACCGGCAACGTCAACCTGCTGGCCGATAATCTTACCAACCAAGTGCGTGCGATCGCCGAGGTGGCAACCGCTGTTACCAAGGGCGATCTGACCCGGTCGATTCAGGTGGAAGCCAGCGGCGAAGTCGCTGAGTTGAAGGACAACATCAACACGATGATTGACAACCTCCGACTCACGACCGAACGCAACACTGAGCAGGACTGGTTAAAGACCAACCTGGCTAGATTCACCGGCATGTTACAAGGTCAACGCGACCTGGGCACAGTGGGCCGCATGTTGCTGTCGGAGTTGGCGCCGCTGGTTAATGCGCAGCAGGGTGTGATCTATCAGGTCGATTCGGAACGGCAAGGCACACTGGTGTTGTTGTCCGCGTATGCGAATACACCTGACGGCTATTACCAGCACGTGCGCTTCGGAGAAGGTTTGATCGGACAGTGTGCTACCGAAAAACGGCGCATGCTGATCACTGATCTGCCGAGGAGCGCAGTAGCCGTGCGGTCAGGCTTGTTTGAAGCCGTGCCAAGAAGCGTCATCGTGTTGCCAGTCCTGTTTGAGGATCGCGTCAAGGCGGTCATCGAGCTTGCATCGCTTGGCACCTTTAATGCTTCGCAACTTGCCTTTCTTGAGCAGCTGACATCGTCGATCGGTATCGTGTTGAACTCAATCGAAGCCACAATGCAGACGGAAGCATTGCTCAAGCAGTCGCAGCAGTTGGCGATCGAGCTTCAGACGCAGCAGAAGGAACTGCAACAGACGAACGAACAGTTAGCGCAAAAAGCGCAGCAGCTTGCGGAACAGAACGTCGAAGTCGAGCGCAAGAACCAGGAAATCGAGCAAGCACGCCGCGCTCTGGAAGACAAAGCCAAAGAACTTGCGCTTACGTCGAAGTATAAGTCTGAGTTCCTGGCGAACATGTCGCACGAGCTGCGTACGCCGCTGAACTCGATTCTCGTTCTGGGTCAGCAGCTACTCGAGAATCCGGATGGAAACCTGAGCGCGAAGCAGGTCGAATTCGCCAGCACGATTCACGCTGCTGGAACCGACCTGCTCAACCTAATCTCCGACATTCTCGACCTGTCGAAGATCGAGTCTGGTACGGTGTCGGTCGAAGCCCAGGAAGTCTTCTTCGGAAGCTTGCTGGATTCGGTTTGCCGTCCGTTCCGTCACGAGGCGGACAATCGCAAACTGTCGTTCGAACTGCATACCGATCCGCGCTTGTCGCGCAGCCTGGTGACCGACTCACGCCGTCTGCAACAGGTGCTCAAGAACCTGCTGTCGAATGCGTTCAAGTTCACCGAGCAAGGAGGTGTCCGGCTTTCGGTATCGGTCGCCGAGGACGGCTGGTCGAAGGATCATCCGACCCTCAGTGCAGCGGGAAGTGTGGTCGCATTTGAAGTAGCCGATACCGGCATCGGCATCCCGTTCGAGAAACAGCGAATTATCTTCGAGGCCTTTCAACAGGCAGATGCGGGCACCAGCCGTAAGTACGGCGGCACCGGTCTCGGCCTGGCGATCAGCCGCGAATTAGCCAGCCTGCTCGGTGGCGAAATTCAGTTGCGGTCAACGCCTGGCAAAGGCAGTACGTTCACGCTCTACCTGCCGCAGACGTATTTGGGGGCTGCCGGTTCGAGTGCGGCTGTGGTGCATCCAGGCGGACAGGGAGCGGGCCCATCTCCCGCGATGCTGGTCACGAATGTACGGGCGGAGCAGACCACCGAACGTGTAACGGATGACCGGGAAATCATCCTTGAGGGTGATTGTGTCCTGTTGATTGTGGAGGATGATCCGCACTACGCGGCAATGTTGCGTGATTTGGCTCGCGAGCAAGGGTTCAAAGTGCTGGTTGCTATGAAGGGTACGGATGCGTTGTCGTTGGTGCGCGAATATCGCCCAACGGCGGTGTCATTGGACGTCTTCCTGCCTGACATGCTGGGCTGGACCGTTCTGAATCACCTTAAGCAGGATCCGATGACGCGTCACATTCCGGTCCAGATGCTGACGCTCGACAACGAGTGGCATCAGGGAATGTCGCGTGGCGCATTTGCCTTTATCAGCAAGCCGACAACCACTGAAGGTCTGGAGCAGGCGTTAGCTCGTCTAAAGGAATACGCGAGCCCGCGCCGTAAACGACTGCTAGTGGTGGAAGACAATGCGGCCGAACAGCTTAGCATTAAGGAACTGCTCGGTTCCCACGACATCGATATAGAAGTGGTCTCTTCCGGCACAGAGGCACTGGAGAAAGTTGAAAAAGAGTCGTTCGACTGCCTGGTTCTCGACCTGCGCTTGCCGGATATGACAGGTTTCGAAGTGCTTGAGCGTTTGCGGGATACGCCCTCACTGAGCGACTTGCCGGTAGTGGTTTTCACGGGCAAGGAGTTGTCTCCGGAAGAGGACGCCCGCTTGCACACTCTGGCGCGCAGCGTGGTGGTCAAGGACGTCGAGTCGCCTGAACGCCTGCTCGACGAAACGGCGTTATTCCTGCATCGAGTGGTGTCGGAACTGCCGCCGGAAAAACAAAAGATGCTCGATCGCCTGCACCGGTCAGATGAAGCGCTTATTGGCCGCAAAGTGCTGGTAGTTGACGATGATGTGCGCAACATCTTCGCGCTAAGTAGCGTCTTAGAACGCCATGGCATGACGGTGCTGACGGCTGGTACTGGTCGCGAAGCAATTCAGACCATCGAATCGACGCCCGACCTCGGCATCGTGCTTATGGATATCATGATGCCGGAGATGGATGGATACGAGACGATGCAGGTGATTCGTCAGAATCCATCATTGCGGCGTTTGCCTATCATCGCTCTGACAGCCAAAGCCATGAAGGGCGATCGGGAGAAGTGCCTGGAGGCCGGTGCATCCGAATACCTGGCTAAGCCAGTCAATACGGAGCAGTTGTTATCGGCGCTGCGCATGTGGTTACATCGCTAGACGATATGTTACGGGGGAGGCGACAAATTTCCGAGATGGGCGATAGCGACAAGGTCAACATCCTGATGGTGGATGACCAGCCCGCCAAGCTCCTTAGCTACGAGGTGATCCTCGCAGAGCTGGGAGAGAACCTTATCAAGGCGACATCAGGACGGGAAGCCCTGGACCAGTTGTTGAAAAACGACATCGGGGTCGTCCTGATGGACGTCAGTATGCCCGAAATCGATGGTTTCGAGCTGGCGGACATGATTCGTCAACACCCACGGTTCCAGAAGACCGCGATCATCTTCATCAGCGGTGTCCATCTCAGCGATGAAGATCGAATTCAGGGCTATCGCCGCGGCGCGGTGGATTATATCTCTGTGCCGGTCGTTCCCGAGGTACTGCGATCCAAGGTAAGTGTCTTCGTCGAGCTGCACCGCAAAACCCGGCAGCTCGAGAAGCTCAACCGTGAACTGGAGCACCGGGTCGAAGAACGTACCCAGGAGCTGCGCGAGAGTGAAACGCAGTTTCGAACATTGGCCAATACCATCCCACAATTGGCATGGATGGCCCACGCGGATGGATCTATCTTCTGGTACAACCAGCGCTGGTTTGAATACACCGGGACCTCTCCAGACGAACTCAATGGCTTTGGCTGGAAAAAGATCATTCATCCCGATCACGTCAACCGTGTGGAAGATGGACTGCAGCAGTCATGGAAAATCGGCCAGCAGTGGGAAGAGACTTTTCCTCTCCGCAGCAAGAATGGGGATTACAGTTGGTTTTTGACACGGGCAGTACCCATCTTCGATTCGCAGGGAAAGATCGTCCGCTGGTTCGCTACCGGTACAGACATCTCCGATCAGATTGAGGCGGAAGAGAAGATCCGCCGCCTGAACACGCAACTTTCGCAACGGCTAGCGGAACTCGAAACGATCATGCAGGTGTTGCCGGTGGGCATCTCGCTCGCCCACGATTCGAAGTGTGAATACATCACGGGTAACGCTGCGCTCGGCGAGTTGTTGGGCATCCCTGGCGATCAGCAGAACGAATCCATCGGTTCTGCCTATGGTAAGAACTACGTTTTCTATCGCAACGGACGCAAACTTGCGGCCAACCAACTACCACTGCAAAGGGCTGCGGCTCTGGGAAAGCCGGTGGCCGCAGAAGAAGTTCAGTTGCGTTTGAAAGATGGCACGGAACGGCATGTGCTCGCCAGCGCAAGTCCGCTGTTCGATGAAAAGGGAGTAGTGCGCGGCGCAGTGGCTGCTTTCTTCGACGTGAGTGGTCGGAAGCGGATGGAAGATATGCTGCGGGAGCGCGCAGACCTGCTCGAACTCGCGACCGAGGCCGTGATCGTTCGCGATCTGAAGGGTATTGTGCATTATTGGAATTCTGGAGCCGAGGCGCTATATGGATGGAAACGCGAGGAAATACTCGGCCAGAACATCCACCAAATGCTTCGAACCATGTTCCCTATGCCGTATCAGGAAATTGAATCCGCGTTAATCTCCAATGGAACGTGGGATGGCAATCTCGTCCAACAGACAAGCGACGGCCGCCAGATTACAGTCGCGACTCGTAAGGCCTTCAATAAAGACCGCAGAGTGGTGCTTGAGATCAGTCGCGACATCACCAGCCGGCTGCAAGCCGAAGAAGCTCTTCGTCAGACCGAGAAATTGGCTGCCATGGGACGCGTGGCCGGAATTATCGCGCACGAGATTAACAATCCCTTGGAGGCCATCACCAATGCGTTCTTCCTCTTGCGGGATCATCCCTCTCTCGACGATGAGGCGCGCTATTTCGCGTCGCTCGCAGAGCAGGAGCTTTTCCGAGTTTCGCATATCACCCGTCAGACGCTCAGCTTCTATCGAGAAGCGAAGCAACCGGTGAATCTCACAGTTGCAGCGTTACTGGATGACGTGCTCGAACTACAGGCACGGCGCATGCAACTGGGCAAAATTGAACTGGAGAAGAAATACTACGCCGACGGACATCTGCACGGGTTTCCGGTTGAGCTCAAACAGGTTTTTCTCAACCTCATTGGCAACGCGATCCAAGCTATGCCGCAAGGGGGAAAACTGCGTGTCACCGTGCGTGAAACTATATCGCTCAACGGGGGTGTGCCGGGAGTCTCAGTGACGATTATCGATACGGGATCCGGTATCGATCCAACGGATGCGAAGCACCTATTTGAGCCCTTCTTCAGTACCAAGTCCGAGAAGGGAACGGGCCTTGGGCTCTGGATCAGCCGCGGTATTGTCCAAAAATATGACGGTACCATCCGGTTCCGAAGCTTTCGCCGGAATGGCGAAAATGTAACCTGCTTCCGCGTCTTCATTCCATTGTTGGGAGGGGGGGCATCTGCAGGAACCCATTTAGCAGAACCACTTGTGAATTCCAAAGTGGCACAGGGGACCCGTGGCTGAAAACACATTTACTATCTTGTGTGTGGACGACGAGCAAACGGCCTTGTTCTTACGGAAAGCCGTTTTGCAGCGATTCGGATTTAACGTGATCACCGCCGGTTCCGCCAAAGAAGCGCTGGAGCTACTGCGGCAACAGCATGTCGACTTGCTGTTATCTGACCTGCTGATGCCGGAAATGATCGGAACCGAACTCGCACGGCTCGCCAAGGAGATGCGTCCGGAAATTCCTGTTGTTGTAGTATCCGGGGTAAACGAGATTCCGCCGGAAGCCGCTTACGCCGATTTATTCGTGAGTAAATTGGAAGGCCCGGTTGCTCTTTGCAACCATCTCAGAAAAGTCCTCGAACAGAAAAGCCTGAGCAAGGGTACTGCCTAAAACGATTAGCGGTACTGGGTGTACAGAGCTTTCTGCCACTATAGTTATATATCAGCTATATCGTACAACGATGTACGTACGCGTCGTTTGATGGCGTCTGGATCTGGCATGCTCGATAACGTAAATTCAAAAGTTGAAGAGTTCATCATCGAGCAGATCGAAAGTGTCCCTCATTTGGAAGCGTTATTGCTGATCTGGAAAAATCACCCGCAGAAGTGGTTTGTTCAGGACATGGCCAGGGCACTGTACGTTCCGCCCGAAGTCGCGGAGAGGGTACTGTCTGACCTGCAGGCTCGCGACTTGATAGTCCGTTCCCCGGATGGCTCAGATTCCTATTTTTACCATCCCAGTGAGGAACGCGATGGTTTGCTGAAGGACGTCGATAGAACGTATCGAACCCAATTGGTTCGCGTTTCGAGTTTGATTCATTCCAAAGCTTCGGCTGCCGTACGCGATTTCGCGAAAGCATTCCGTTTCAAGAAGGACTGACACTTGCTAGCTCCCGCTGTATACATTCTCGGAACCCTGGTAGTACTGATATGTGGCGTACTGCTGTTGCGGGGATATCTGTCCGGCCGAAGAAAGCTTTTGTTGTGGAGCAGTATCTGTTTCTTCGGGCTCGCGGTCTCGAACCTGCTTATCTTCATCGACCTAGTGATGTTTCCGGCTCGAGATTTGTATCTATGGCGATTGATAACGGCTGCAATCGCAATGATGTTTCTTTTGTACGGACTAATCTGGGAAGGTGAGTGATGATCGAAGCATTTCTGCTGGGCGTGATCGCTACCAGTTCCGTTACTGCGGGCGTTTTCTTCCTGCGATTCTGGAGGCATACCCGTGACTCGCTTTTCCTCAGTTTTGCGATCGCATTTATCGTCGAAGGACTGAATCGAGTGGCGGTGATCTTCCTCGAAAAGCCGAATGAGGGTTCGCCTGTCACCTACATTGTGAGATTACTGGTATTTCTCCTCATTCTGACGGCGATTCTTAAGAAGAATCTCGGCAAAGCCTGAGGTTCAGTTTGCGGCACGCATTGCCGGTGCAAAAATCTGCTTCGTTGCCTCATAGACTCGCCGGTATCGCGCATAGCTCTCGTTCATAATGCCCACATTTTCTCGACGCGGCTGAACTCGAGTCGCTACTCGAACTACGTCTGTGCATGCCTCATCGACTGTTGACCAGATCTTTGCGCCGGCTCCCGCGAGAAGAGCCGCGCCGTAGGCGGCGCCCTCCTCAGCCTCGACGCACTCTACTTCATGACCGTAAACATCTGCCTGAATCTGCCGCCACAATGACGATCGTGCACCGCCGCCACCCAGACGGATGCGATTCACGGGCACACCCATCTCCTGAAAGATGGTGAATGTGTCACGTAGGCTGAACACAACGCCTTCCATGATGGCGCGAATGACGTGCGCTCGCGTATGTGTTGCCGTCAGACCGACGAGAGCGCCGCGAGCCTGCGGATCCAGATGCGGTGTACGTTCACCCATCAAATACGGAGTCCACAGCAAGCCATCACAGCCTGGGCGAACCTTGGCCGCTTCTTCACTCAGTCGCTCGTACGGATCGCGGCCGTCAACTAGGCCTGCGCCAAACTGATCACGGAACCAGCGGAGTGAAAGGCCGGCTGCTTGCGTTACACCCATCACATGCCAGCGAGAGGGAATCGCGTGACAGAATGTATGCAGCCGTCCCTGACGGTCAAGGGCAGGGCGGTCAGTAGCGGCAAACACTACGCCGGACGTTCCGATTGTGGCGCTGACGGCTCCCGGGGCAACGATGCCCATTCCGGTTGCTCCCGCCGCTTGATCTCCGGCTCCGGCTACAACGGGTGTTCCCGGTTTCAAGCCAGTCGCGGCTGCACCTTCGGAGGACACATGGCCGCATATGTCCGGAGATTCATACAGCTTCGGAAGCAGACGGATGTCGATCCCCATGGCCTTCGCTACTTCTGTTGACCACCGGCGCTGGGCGACATCCAGGAGCAGAGTGCCGGAGGCGTCCGCCATATCGATGGCACGCTCGCCGGTCATTCGGAACCGAACGTAATCCTTCGGCAACATCACATAGCGAACACGTTCCCAGTTTTTCGGCTCGTGCTCCCGAACCCACAAGAACTTTGTAACGGTGAAGTTTGCGAGCGCGGGATTGCACGTGAGCTGGATCAGCTTGTCCGCACCAATCTTTTCGGTGATTTCACGACACTGGTCCCCGGTCCGAACGTCACACCAGATCAATGCCGGTCGCACGACTTTTCCAGCCCCGTCGAGCATCACGGCGCCGTGCATCTGGCCGGAAAAACCGACGCACACAATGTCATCTCCGTGGAGTTTCGCCTTGGCCAGAGCTCCTTTGGTGGCGATGCCGCATGCGCGCCACCAGTCGTCGGGATGCTGTTCCGCCCAGCCAATTTGTGGTGATGCGAAGGGCGCGTGTTCTTCGGTTGCAGACGCGATCACGCGTCCCTGGTCATCGACGATCAGTGCCCGTGTGCCGCCTGTTCCAACATCGATACCCAGTGTGTAAGCCACGATGGCCTCGTTTAAAACGTTTCAGATGATATATTTACCACCGCCTGCAACAGCCTAATGATCCTAACTGCAAAGAGGGGCTATGGGAACTACGAAACTGTGGGTTATGCGTGGCTTCATCTTCTTTTTGTTTTGTGCGTTTTCGGCAGTCATACAGGGGCAACAGAAACCAGCTTACCTTGATCCGAGTCGTACCGTGGATGAGCGAGTGGCAGACCTGCTTTCTCGCATGACGTTAGAAGAGAAGGTCGCGCAACTCGGTGGGACATGGCAAAACTCTGAACAAACGGACAAATCGAAAATGTTCGTCGGTGCAAACCGTGAATTCCTTCCGGATCGCGCCCCGCTTACGTTGAAATATGGCATCGGCCAGATGACCCGTCCCAGCGAGAACCGTGGCCCGCGCGAAGAAGCGGAGTTCACCAATACTGTACAAAGGTGGGTAAAGGAGAACACTCGCCTTGGCATTCCTGTTATGTTTCACGAAGAGTGTCTGCACGGACACACGGCGCCGAAGGGAACATCGTATCCGCAAGCGATTGGGCTGGCATCCACGTGGGATCCCTCGCTGGTGCACGCGGTTTTCACCGCCACAGCTCAGGAGGTCAGGGCGCGTGGCGCGCAACAATGCTTGATGCCGGTACTGGACATCGCTCGCGATCCGCGTTGGGGACGCACGGAAGAGACGTATGGCGAAGATCCTTATCTCGTCTCACGCATCGGAAAGGCCGCCATTACCGGATTGCAGGGCGATTTTCTTCCGATTGATAAGTCGCATGTGATTTCGACGGCCAAGCACTTCGCCGTACACGGCCAACCCGAGTCGGGGACCAATGTCGGACCAGGGAATTACTCGGAGCGAGTGATCCGTGAATATTTTCTGCGGCCCTTCGAGGTGGCTGTTAAACAGGCGCATGTGCAGGCCGTCATGCCATCCTATAACGAAATTGACGGTATCCCATCGCACTCGAATAAACATCTGCTGACCGATATCCTCCGCCAGGAGTGGGGTTTCCAGGGAATCGTGGTTTCAGATTATTTCGCGATGGCCGACCTGTTGAACTTGCATCACGTTGTCGCCACTAAAGACGAAGCAGGTGTGCTGGCACTTAACTCTGGTGTGGATATCGAACTTCCCGCGGCCGATACACTCACTAATCTGGCGCAGGAAGTTCGGGAAGGCAAAATTTCTGAAGAGGTAATCGATCGTGCCGTCGCGCATGTATTGCGAGCGAAGCTTCTGACTGGGCTGTTTGACGATCCTTACGTCGATCCGGCAGAGGCTGAGAAGATTACGAACAACCCCGAGCATCAGCAATTGGCGCTCAAGGCGGCGCGCGAAACCATCGTTCTCTTAAAGAACGAAAACAATTTACTTCCGCTTGACCGCTCCAAGTACAAGCGCATTGCAGTGATCGGGCCGAATGCTGCCGATGTTCACCTCGGCGGGTACAGCAACAAACCTGGCCGCGGGGTCAGCATCTTGCAGGGAATCAAAGATAAGGTCGGCAATAGCGGGGAGGTATTGTATTCGCTAGGCTGCAAGATCACCGAATCGGATGCCGACTGGAACGCTGACAAGGTAGTTCTCGGTGATCCCGCCCTCAATGCCAAGCGCATTCAGGAAGCAGTTGCCGTCGCACGCAAAGCGGACGTAATCATTCTTGTGCTGGGAGAAAATGAGCAGACCTCGCGTGAAGCGTGGGCCGTAAACCATCCTGGCGACCGCGACAGCCTCGATCTTCTTGGCAACCAGGACGATCTTGTGAAGGCGATTCTCACGCTGGGCAAACCGGTGGTCGTGTTCCTATTGCACGGCCGGCCGAACTCCATTAACTACATCGCGCAGAATGTTCCGGCGATTCTTGATGGATGGTATCTCGGTCAGGAGGGGGGCACTGCCGCCGCTGACGTTCTCTTTGGCGACGTGAATCCCAGTGGTAAGTTGCCGATCACGGTTCCGCGCAACGTAGGGCAACTTCCCGATTACTACTATCAGAAGCCATCGGCGAGAAGGGAATACCTCGGGACAACAACTGATCCACTGTTTCCGTTCGGGTGGGGACTCAGTTACACCACCTTCAAGTATTCCAATCTCCGTCTCAGCCAGAACAACATCGGTAACGACGGCAGCATCAAGGTCTTGGTGGACGTAACCAACACTGGGCAGCGTGCGGGAGACGAAGTTGTACAGCTTTATATCCGTGACGAAGTCAGTTCGGTGACGCGTCCTATCAAGGAACTGCGTGGATTCAAGCGCATCACCCTGAAGTCCGGTGAAACAACTACGGTCGAACTGCCGCTCGGATTCGAGGAATTGTCATTCCTGAACCGGGATATGCACCATGTCGTCGAACCCGGAGTATTCGACATCATGGTGGGTGGCAATTCCGCCGAGTTGATCAACACCAAGCTGAACGTCTCGAAGTAAGAGCTAACATGCCAGCGGCGTCCTGCGAATCAGGACGCCGCTCTGCTTCCCTTGTGAACGGTCGAAAGGTAGCCTCCCGAGCACCGCATCTTTGGTCTTCACCCGCAACATCTTGCCCGACTTCATCATTTAGAATGCTGGGTTGCTATCTTAACTTTTTCTAGGAAGCTAATGGCCATCAGACCGAAGCCGCTTGTTCTTACCATCCTTGATGGATGGGGTTATTCGCCAAAGACCGAAAACAATGCCATCGCTCTTGCCCGCAAACCTACCTACGACAAACTGCTCGCAGAATTTCCTAATACTCTGATCTATACCAGCGGTCGCTACGTCGGACTACCTGACGGCCAGATGGGCAATAGCGAAGTCGGCCACCTCAATATCGGCGCCGGCCGCATCGTGTACATGGACATTGTCCGCATTGACATGATGATCGAGAATGGTGCCTTCTTCCAGCACCCCGTCCTTCTCGATGCCATCAAGCACACCCGTTCCGGCGGACGAAAACTTCACATCTTTGGACTGATTTCGGACGGCGGCGTTCACTCGATGAACACGCACCTATATGCGCTGCTCAAGATGTGCAACCAGCAGGGCGCTGAGCGCGTGTATGTTCACTGCTTCATGGATGGTCGCGATACCCCGCCCAATAGCGGCGCGGGATATGTCGAACAACTCCAACAGAAAATGCGCGAATACGGCGTCGGCAAGATCGCCAGCGTATCCGGGCGTTACTACGCGATGGATCGTGACCGTCGCTGGGAGCGCACCAAGAAGGCGTTCGACGCCATGGTCCACGGCAAAGCAGAAGGCGGCACGTTCGTCGATGCGGTACAGGGAATCAAGGAGTCATACAACAAGGGCGTTACAGACGAATTCATTGTTCCCTTCGTGTGCGTGGACAATCAGGGACACCCCCTGGCGACGATCAGCGACGAAGATTCGTGCATCTGCATCAACTTTCGCGCCGACCGCGTGCGCGAGATTACCCGCGCTCTTTGCCGCAACAGCAGTCTGAGCAAAGAAGCTGGCCGCGATCTGCAGGGCTGGGAAGATCTCGATAACACCATCCCGCGTGAGAGTGAACCGAAGAACCTGAAGTACGTGACTATGACGCAGTACGACGCGAAGTTCACGCTGCCGTACGTGGTTCCGCCCGAATCGCTTGAGAACATCCTGGCAAACGTCATGAGCCAGGTGAACATGCGCAACTTGCGCGTCGCAGAAACCGAGAAGTATGCGCACGTCACGTATTTCTTCAATGGCGGAGTCGAAAAGCCGTTTCCTGGCGAAGATCGTCTGCTGGTGCAATCGCCGAACGTCGCGACCTATGATTTGAAGCCTGAAATGAGCGCCGAAAGCATCGCCGACGGAGTGGAAAAAGCTGTAAACGATTCTGCGTTCGACGTCATCGTGGTTAACTTTGCCAACGCCGACATGGTCGGCCACTCCGGCAAACTCGAACCTACCATCAAGGCTGTTGAAACCGTCGATCACTGCCTCGGCCGCATCTACAGCGCCGTCAAACGCCACGGTGGAGCCATGCTCATTACTGCCGACCACGGTAACGCCGAAATGATGGTTGATCCGGTTACCGGCGGTCCCCACACCTATCACACGACAAATCCGGTCCCTTTCATCGTCGCCAGCGAAGACGCCCATAAGTTCACGCTCCGCAAAGACGGTGCGCTGCAGGACATCTCACCAACGATCCTAAACATCCTCGGCGTTCAGCAACCGAAAGAGATGACGGGGCACAGCCTGCTGGTAGCGAAGAACGGCAAATGACAACATAGGGGCACAGAGACACGGAGTATCGAATCGTCTCTGCCTCCGTGTTCTCTGTGTTTGAAAAAATGAAAGTACTGATTGTATTGAAACATCGCTTCGCCCTTTGGACTGCGCCCGACTGGTTCGTTGAGAAACTGAGATCAGAATTCCCGGAAGTCGAGTTCGTCAATCGTACGAATTACGACACCATTGTGGAAGACATTCGCGATGCTGACGTGGTGGTGAGTTGGTCGTTGAATGCTGATCAACTGAAACCCGCCGCTAAGCTGCGCTGGATTCATTCCACGGCAGCCGCTATCCACCAGTTAATGATCCCCGAGATCATCAACAGCGATATTCTAGTTACGAATGCTCGCTCAGTTCACGGTCCTGTCGTCGCAGAACATGTACTTGCGTTGATATTTGCGCTGGCCAAGCGGCTTCCGTCCGCCATGCGCATGCAACAACAGCATGTTTGGGGACAGGAAGCCATGACCCACCAGCAGCCTCCGATCCGCGAACTGCGCGATTCAACATTAGGTCTTATCGGTACCGGCTCGATTGGCGGGCACGTGGCCGCTATCGCCTCAGCCATCGGTATGCGTGTTTTCGCCATACGCGCGAATCCACAGAAGGGAATCGACTGGCTTCCGCTCAATGACTCGATGCGCTCCCAGCATCGCGTATATGGGCCTAAGGATCTTCACCGTGTGCTGGCTGATGCTGATTTCGTTGTGCTCAGCGCGCCGGTTACCAGCGCCACGACCAAACTGATCGACGCCCACATGCTTGCGGTCATGAAGTCGGATGCTTACTTGATCAACATCGCTCGAGGTGCGCTCGTGGACGAGCAGGCCCTCACAAAAGCCTTGCAAGAAAAAAAGATCGGCGGTGCGGCCCTCGATGTTTTCGAAGAAGAACCTCTCCCGAAAGACTCGCCACTATGGGGCCTCGACAATGTCCTGATCACGCCACACTCGGCTGGCATCGCGTACAAGCTTTGGGAGCGCCAGTACGCACTATTCTTACAAAATCTGCGCCGTTTCCAGCACGGAAAGCCACTGGTTGGATTGGTGAATAAGGAGGCGGAGTATTAGCAGCAAATCAGCAGAACCGATGACCGGCGTTCAATAACTGAATGCTGTTTGCTCATTACTTCATCTGCGAGGCTATCAGCTTTCTCAACTTCCCCCGATCTTCCAGTCCAATATCTGCGATCTCGAACGTCATTCCAGTCTGTGCTTCCCGGATCAGAACTCGGCTGCGTATCGACCGGAAGCCCATCTGCATCTCCAGCAAGGCTTCACTGCCGGTCTGGCCACGACCATTACGCGATGCGAATGCGCCTCCCAGGCTGATGCGTTCCAGCGCAACCGGGAATTTGCCTTTTGCCGTAATCGTTGCCGCTGAGATCGGTCCACTCGGAATCACTCTCGTATAACGGCGCTGACGAACCCAATTGCGGTCTGCAACGTCCAGCGGACGGATACGAAGTTCCGTATCATCGAGGCCCGACTTCCGTTGCAAGTAAGTGGCGCGATCGGGATTGATATGTTGCAACGCCTGCATTGCCGCCACACGCAGTTCACGCGGCTGTGCCCACTGCAACAGCGAACGAGGCTGTAGCAATTCGATGAGCAGTGTTTCGGCGCCTGCTGCTCGCAGACGACCTAATGCTTCCACCGCTTTCAACTGCACGTACGGGGATGCCGCTGCCACTCCAAGTCCAGCCGCCAATTCCATCAGAGGTGTGGTCGGGACGCTCTCGCCGCTTAAGCCGACCTCGTCAATAGCTTCAGGAACAATCAAGCTATCAAGTTGATTCAGCAACTCCAGCAGCAACGCTCCACGATTTACCGCGCCCGACGATGCGATCTGGCGCACAACGGAGTCCTGATGCTGTCGAGCCCACCCGCTCAAGCGGCTCGGTAATTCATCGCTCAGTAGCTGTGGATTGAACCGGCTCAACAATCCAACGCCGACCACCGCTTCAGCGCCAGCACGTGACGTCAACATATTTTCCAGGTGTTGGAGGGCAGGCGTGCCGACTCTTTCCATGAGTTCGATGTAGCGATCGGCAACCTGCCGCGTCTTGCAATGGGCAAACTGTTGTGCAATCTCTTCGGCCGCGGCCGACGGAGTACGGCGCAGGACATCCACCAGTCCTTGGGGAAGCGTCTGCAGTTGGTGAATTTCCGCAATGAAATCGCGCAACCGGCTGTTTACCGAGATGCGCGGACGAATGTCATGAGCAATATTCGGTAAAGTCTTTTCAACACGCGCGAGGCTGCACAAGGACTGTTCCAGCGCCAGATAATCGCGCTTTTGGCTCGCTTCCTGGTTCAAATGGACGAAGGCTGCGCTCAGTAGAGTCTGGATTTCCAGCGAATCTTCTTTCGCCAACTGCCTGCCCACGCGCAGAATCGCCTGCTGCAATAGACCGTGATCGGCGCGTCCATATAGATCTGCCAGTTCGGCAATGCCAGTTGCTGTTTTGCGCCGTGCTTCAGGATCTTTGCTCTCAACTGCATCGAGATACTTCACCAGGATGCCAATGGCTGTCTGGCCGTCACGCCGCTCGAGCAGGTATTCGATGTAATTTCGAATGTTGCGCGGAGGAATGCACCAGCCATCTTCCGATAGCAGGACATTTTTTTTACCCCAATCGGGAACCGCTGCCCAGAACTGCCGGTCGAGGAGTTCCGCGTGACTCTCAACGACCATCCCCGCACGCGACATCTTGTCTTCATGCGCGTTCAGCACTCTTCGCAGCGATTCGAGCTCGCCATTCATGCGTTCGAGCATCTGCTGAACCGCATTGATCTTGACTTCTCCCTTTTCGAACGCCTCGACAGCAAATTTGATCGCAAGATGCTCGGCCACCTTCAGCAGATCAGGCATTTCGGCTTGGCCGTCGAACGAATTTGCAGCACTAGAAAACAGCAACTGGTACAGCACGCTTTGTGCGTTGCCCTTCAGTTCTGTTAGTTCCTGTTGCAGGACAGCACTATCCGGCGGAGCGGCGCTGTACTCTTTCAGTTCGCCCATGCGCGAAAGGAACCGCAATACACTCATGACCTCGTCTTCTTTCAGCGGTTCCGGACGATTATCGTAAGCCGGGGTAATTTCCAGTTCGGTACTGTTCGTACCGGTGCCATCGCCGTGGCCGCCGTGTGTCCCGTTTGCGGCGGAGATGAGTTGCAGCAGCTTCTTCGGATCCTTCAACCAGTCTGTGACTTCGGGCCCAAGTTGCGAAATCGCGCGAGCCGTAATCGCACCTGCGATGGTCGCTCCTTCGCCTTCCGATGAATCGTGCGCCACAAATCGCACCTCGTTCACACGAATGCCCGTGGTCGGCGATTCGTTCACGGAGTTCTGTAATGCACTGAGCAATTCCGAAGGGCGAGAATTGGCGAACGCTTCGACGAGTGCCTGCAGGTCGTTGGCGGTGATGCGGTTATAAAAGTGAATACTGGAAATGCCGGCTGCGGCGAGCATCTGTGCAAACGTCTGTTCCGATGGACCGCATTCCAGCGGGACTCCATCGAGCAAAAGCTTGTTGCCGGAAACACCCAGTAGGAAACTCGGTTGTCCGCTGATGACCGCCTTCAGCAGCTTCCATGCTTGATCGAACTGCTCGGCGGAACGTTTGTGACCAAGTCCATAAAGACGCACGTGCTTCAACAGGATATTCAAGCTGCGGGCGAACGCACGTGCACTCGACAGCCTGTCCGTTGGGGAGAGAACAAGCGCGGCTGACATACACTTCTCCAATCTCTAAGAAGAGTAGGACAAGCCCGTAACCACCGAAAGGTTACGTATGAAGAGTTACTTTGCATTCACTTTCGATTGCGATTACCAAAGCCGTAGACCTAAACAAAATGGCGGCTCGTAAGCCGCCATCGAGAAGCTTTCTACCTTTACAGAACCTGCACGTTCTCTGCCTGCCAGCCTTTGGGTCCTTTTACGACATTGAACTGTACGGCTTGGCCTTCTTGCAGGCTACGAAAGCCCTGCGTTTGAATCGCCGAATAATGGACGAATACATCCTCGCCATTCTGGCGTGTAATAAAGCCAAATCCCTTAGCGTCGTTGAACCACTTCACTGTTCCTTGTTCCATGAGTGATGCAATTCCTTATCCTTGAAATGGCGTTTCGAACCGGAGGGTGCTACAGGCAGGTGCTTATTGCGAAGACTTGCTGCGACCGCTTCAGATGCAACGCAGGTTCAGAGTAGCAAAATTCAAGATGCATCACAATTCAAACCGGGTGCAAAACTCCGATCGGCAATCGTCGGAAGATACTTCGCGTGATGATATATAACGAATCTCATGCCAAGATGAACAAGGGCAGCCGAAGCTGCCCTTGTTTCAAAAACTCTCAGATTACAGAAGCTGAACGTTTTCTGCCTGGAGACCCTTGGGTCCGCGGACGACGCTGAATTGCACCGCCTGGCCTTCCTGAAGGCTGCGGAAGCCTTTTGCCTGGATGGCCGAAAAATGCACAAACACGTCCTCACCGCTCTGACGAGTGATGAAGCCAAATCCTTTGGCGTCGTTGAACCACTTCACTGTTCCTTGTTCCATGTTGCTAAAGACCTCTTTGATCTTTCGATCTCTGAATTTGTTTGAAGGAAAATCGGGAGGGTGCTGCTAGGCAGAAAAACCCGTGAGGCAGTTACAAAACCAACTCACACCGCTTCTTTCAAACGCAGCTTCAACATACACTATTTTCAGTGATTTACCTAGAGTTTTAGTGCCATCTACCCCGGCCGTTATTTCTCACTCTGTTTGTGCCGACTTCGATAAAGAAATGTAAGTACCTTTATTTTCTTTAACTTCAAGCTTCCTGCTCCCGAAACGCAGAGAGAAAGAATGTCAAGACGGCGGTTTAACGTTAGGGTTTTCTTCCTGCCATTTCGCCTGTTCAGCCCTTCTCATTTACCATGCAAGGGAAATTGTCGGTCACTAACGGAGGTAAACAGACCATGCAGTCTGTTTGTCGCACATTTACATCATTATTTTGCTTGTCACTGAGTCTCTCAGCTCTGGCTCAAACCAGCGCCCCGTCGAAGCCGAAAGCTCCCGCAGCGCAGCCGCAGAAGGTCCTTGTTGATCGCATCGGCAGCACCGGATTCATCCAGCTACGCGCTCAAAGTTTCAACTCGCTCGATCCGAAACAGAAAGAACTTGCCTACTGGTTGACGCAAGCCTCGATTGCCATCGATCCCATCATCTACGACCAGCTTTCCCGATATGGCATTCGCCAGAAGCGGCTTTTAGAAGAAATCGTTTCGCGTCCGCAAGGCATTCCTCCGGCGACGATGACGAAGATCACCAATTTCGCCAAGCTCTTCTGGGCGAGCCGCGGCAACCACAATGACCTCACGTCACAGAAGTTCCTCCCCGACTTCACCTACGAGGAACTCCAGAAGGCCGCCGCGCAGACTTTCAAGTATGGCGGATTCCGTACTGCCTATGCCGATCTGCCTCCATTCACTTCTGTCAACGCAGTGAGAAAAGAGGTCGATGAACTCAAGCAATCGCTCTTCGATCCCAACTTTGAACCGATGATCACCGCCAAAAGTCCTGAAGGCGGAAAAGACATCATTCAGGCGAGTGCGAACACCTTTTACGAAGACGTGACGCTAGCCGACATCAAGAATTTCAAGCCGAAGAATCCGCTGAACTCGCGCCTGGTCAAGTCCGCTGACGGTCAGTTAAAGGAAGAGGTCTATCGCGCTGGAACGCCCGACGGATCCGTGCCTCCCGGCCTGTACGCCACGTACCTGAAAAAGGCGAATGAAGCGCTGGCTAATGCGCAGAAGGTCGCCGATTCCAAGCAGGCTCAAGTCATCGGTGATCTCATTCGCTACTACCAGACCGGCGATCCCAACGATTGGCTCAAATTCGGTCAGGACTGGGTGGGGGACAACTCAACCGTTGACTTCGCCAACGGATTCATCGAGGTGTACCGCGACGCCGCCGGACAGAAAGGAAGCTCGCAGAGCTTTGTTTGCATTACCGACAAGCCGCTCACCCAGGCCATGGTGAAGCTCGCCGAGAATGCCGAATACTTCGAGCAGCACGCTCCCTGGCTGCCTCAGTACAAAAAGACCCAGTTCACGCCGCCAACCGTGAAGGCTGTTGAAACTCTGATTGAGACCGGTGACTTCCACGTCAACACCATTGGCGACAACCTCCCGAACGAAAACGAGATCCGCGAGAGGTACGGCAGCAAGAACTTCCTATTTACAGCAGCGAGCCGTGCATTCGATCAGGCTTCGGGCAACAAGGCATATCGCGAGTTCCTGCCTAGTCAAGAAGCCATTGATCGCGCGATTAAGTACGGACAGCAAGCCGGAGAACTCCATACCGCGATGCATGAAGTAATCGGACATGGTTCCGGCAAGCTCAGCGAGCGTCTGAAGAACGGTTCCGAAGCCGAACTGAAAGAATACTTTTCGACATTAGAAGAAGCGCGTGCTGACCTGGTCGCCATGTGGAACGCGTTCGACCCTGAGCTCAAGAAACTAGGCCTTGTTACCAATCAGGATGAAGTTGCGAAGGCGATGTACGACCAGTCGGTGCTCGTCGTCCTGACACAGTTACGCCGCATCCCGCATGGCGACACCATTGAGGAAGATCACGCTCGCAATCGCGCCCTGATCGCCAATTACCTGATCGACAAAGGATCGGTCCGTCAGTTCGACAAAAATGGAAAGACCTACGTGGAGGTTGTTGACTACCAGAAGGCCCACGCGCAGGTTGGCGACCTCCTGGCGGAAATCATGCGCATCAAGGCCGAAGGAGACTACAACGCGATCAAGGCTCTGGTGGATAAATACGGCGTTCACTTCGATCCCAAACTGCGCGACCAGATCGTCGCCCGCTATAAGGCATTGAACACGCCGACGTATTGGGCCGGGATCAATCCGCTTTTGACGGCGAAGTTCGACAAGGATGGCAAAGTTCAGAGCGTTGCCGTCAGCTATCCGCAAAACGCGATCAAGCAGTACCTGACCTATGGCGCCATGTACGACAAAGGCCTGAAGGTGCCAGCAGGGAAGTAAGCAGTTTCTTGATGTGGAACCAGCGTCCTGACCCGGTTAAGCGGAGCGAAGCTCGCGGATATGTAAAACTCTGCTCTGCCATGGGCTTTAAGCAGATAGGGGTCAAGATAAATGGATCCGCTTTGTTCCCGAGTTTACCCAAGCTCCCATATGTAGGCGATTGATTACGCTGATCGATGAGGATAGATCACCTTATAGAAGTATTGGGTGATGCCAAGGCACTTTTATCTCCCGCCTTGGTTGAGCAAACCGGCGTATCGAATCCGGCATCTCTGTTTTGTATGTCTCGGGTATTTGGTGCATTGGTCGCGGCACTCGCTCTTACGCTCATCGGCTGCGGTAGTGGTGTAACCAGTAACTCGGGGGGAAGCGGTGGTTCTGGGAATGGAGGTGGCGGAACCGGCGGCAATAGTATTCAGCACGTCATTATCGTTGTCTTTGAGAACCAGGATTACACGACCGTAGTAGGAAATTCCGCGATGCCGTACTGGAACAGCCTGGCGCAGTCGGCCTCACTGGCTACACAGTTCTACGCCGACGTGCATCCATCGTTAGGTAACTATCTGATCATGACCGCGGGCCAGGATCCGACAATCGGCTTACCGGATCCAGACAACTGGACTGGCACGATCACTGATGACACTGTCGCCAGCATCCTCAGCGGAGCAGGCAAGACGTGGAAGGTTTATGCGCAATCGCTGCCCTCAACCGGATATGTTGGCGACGATCAGTATCCGTACATTAAGCATCACAACCCATTCGCGTATTTTGACGCAGTGCGTAAGAGCGCGACGCTGGCTGGAAACATCGTTAACTTGTCG
>CAYWSM010000005.1:0-1767 GCA_964460935.1 uncultured Terriglobales bacterium
AATAAACAGTTCTCCCTCTCGATCTGAATAGTGCCACCACTACAGTCCCGCCCTTTGTCCCCACTCCGCCCAACCATTTATCATTCCCTGTTCGCCACCGACTAACACCATGACACTTACCTTCCGCCAGCCTCTCGCTAATATCGAACGCCCCGCCATGGACGCCGACGTCGTCATCGTCGGCGGCGGGCCCGCCGGACTCGCCTGCACCCTGCATCTTTCGCAGCTCATCGACACCTACAACCCCCACAACCCGAACGCGCAGCTCTCGAAGGAAAACATCTACGTCCTCGAGAAGGCCCGCGAACTCGGACAGCACTGCCTCTCCGGAGCCCTGCTCGATCCGCGTTCCATGCGCGAGTTGCTCCCCGGATTCGAATCTGATGCCCCGCTCGACGCCGAGGTCCACAAAGAGGGCGTCCATTTCCTGACGGAAAAGAAAAGTTTCAAGCTGCCGATCACGCCTCCGCCGCTGCGCGATCACGGCAATTACGTCATCTCGATCAACAAGTTCGTGAAATGGCTCGGCGAAAAAGTCGAGCCCACCGGCATCACCATCTTCACCGGATTCGCCGCCTCCGAACTGCTCTTCGAGGACGACAAAGTCATCGGCGTCCGCACCGACGACAAGGGCGTCGACAAGAACAACCAGCCCAAGTCAAATTTCGAGCCCGGCTACGACCTGAAATCGAAGATCGTCGTCCTCGCCGAAGGCCCGCGCGGATCGTGCACGAAACAACTGATCTCGCGCTTCCAACTCGACAAAGGCCGCAACCCGCAGACATACGGCGTCGGCGTTAAAGAACTCTGGGAAGTCCAGCCCGGAAAGATCGAGCCCGGCGAAGTCATCTACACCATGGGTTGGCCGCTCACCACCAAGGAGTACGGCGGCGGCTGGATCTACGGCTCGAAGGACAACGTCGTCTCCCTCGGCTTCGTCACCGGACTCGACTATCCCGACCCGCGCACCGATCCGCAACACGTGTTGCAAAGCTTCAAGCAGCATCCGTTTGTGGCCAAGCTGCTCGAAGGTGGCAAACTTATTCGTTACGGCGCGAAATCGCTTCCCTATGGCGGATGGTGGGCCATTCCGCCCGTGGGCGGCGATGGCTGGATGATCGTCGGCGACTCCGCCGGATTCCTCAATTCGCAGCGCCTCAAGGGAATTCACCTAGCGATCAAGTCGGGCATGCTCGCCGCCGAAACGGCGTTCGAGGCCCTGCGCGCCGGACATAATGATTGTGTTAGTTTCCAGAAAAAAGTCGAATCCTCCTGGATCGAGGAAGAGCTATACCCGGTCCGCAACTTCCACCAGGGATTCGAAAAAGGATTCTGGCCCGGCATGATCCACGCCGGCCTCCAGCAGTTCACCGGAGGCCTAGGCTTCGGCGGTCGCTATCCGTCACACCCCGGCTACGAACGCATGAAGCATCTCGACCGGGTCCCTGCCGACGGCAACGGTCGCACGCAACTGATCGGCCTCGCCAAGGGCGACGGCCGTCTCACATTCGACAGACTCACCGACCTCTACCACTCCGGCACGAAGCACGAAGAAGATCAGCCCGCGCACCTCGTCATCCACGACACCAACATCTGTAACACCCGTTGCATTGTGGAATACGGCAGCCCCTGCCAGCGCTTCTGCCCCGCCAACGTGTACGAAATGGTCGATGCCCCCGATGCCGCCAACGGCAAGGAAATCCATCTAAATCCGTCGAACTGCGTCCACTGCAAAACCTGCGACATCATGGACCCCTACCAGATCAT
>CAYWSM010000006.1:0-9234 GCA_964460935.1 uncultured Terriglobales bacterium
TGCGAAACCCGCGACTCCGGGCAACAGGCACGCATCCCTGTGGAAGCGCCAAAGGAAAATCCGGCAAAGACAACGGGCAACGCGTATTCGTTCAGCAGCCAGTACAGCGCCGCACGGACGTCGTCGACTTCGCCGAAACCGTTGTCATGCTTCCCTTCGCTGAGACCCGCGCCTCGAAAGTTGAAGCGCAGCACCGGAAATCCGAACGAGTTCAGCGCCTTCGCGGCGTGGTACACGACTTTGTTGTGCATCGTCCCGCCATATAGGGGATGAGGATGCGTTACGAGTGCTGCATGTTTCGCATCGTTGCTGCCGGCATTGAGCAATGCTTCGAGCCGGCCGGCGGGACCGTCGATAAAGAATGATCTGATTGCTTCGGCCATCCAGATACAGGATACAAGACCAGTTCTGCCGTTTAGAATTGGCGATTGAGGCGATTCGTCCTAGAATTATAGTTATGGAAATCTTGTTCAATCCGGAGTTGGAAGCGAAGTTGAATCAGATCGCTTCCCAGTCAGGCAAAGACCCGGACCAAGTCGTCCAAGAACTGGTTGCAACCTACATCGATCATGATGAATGGTTTCGGAAAGAAGTCACGAAAGGGCTAATCTCGCTTGACCACGGAAATTCGGTCAGTCATGAAGAAGTTCGACGGCGGATGGAGCGGATAGTCGGCCCTGAACAATGATCCGATGGTCTCCAGAAGCCGCCGACGACTTCACACGAATCATTCAATATATTCAAGAGCAAAACATCTCAGCGAGTTCTCGCATCGCGCGTAGTATTTACCAGAGTATCTCTGACCTTGATTCCTTTCCCTTCAGCGGCCGCTCCGGAAGGATCGCCAACACTCGCGAGCTCGTTTTGACACCGCTGCCTTTCATCGTTGTGTACCGAACCAAAGGAGATGTTGTCGAGATCGCCAGAATCCTTCATGGAGCACAGCGCTGGCCATAAAAAGGAGGCCCGGCATCTCCCCGGACCTCTCATCCGCAAACCCACGGCGGCTGAAGCCGCTGAGGGTCAACTCTGTTCGGCGCAGCTAAAGCCGCGCCCTTTCAAAACCTGTTTCGCTAGGCCGTCAAGCTTTTCCGCTGTTTGATTTCCAGCAGCAGACGTTCGACCTGCTCTTCTTTTTCCATGCGTGCGAACTTGCGGTCGATGTCGTCGGAGCCTTCGATTTCGGCCTTTGCCTGGCTGATTGCTTCTTCGCGTTGCACCTTGTTCTTCATGCGATCGAATGCAGCAACGGCATCTTTATCACCGGCCTTGGCGCTCGCGTCACTGGCTCGTCCGACGGCTTTTGAGCGGCGATGCTGCGCGATCAGCAGTTCGGCTTTCGATTCGGCCTCGGCGATCTTCTGCTCCAGTTTGTTGAGCGCGTCACGCAGCAGGTCAACCTGTACTTTCTGGTCCGCAATCTGCTCATCGAAATTCTTCGCCATTTGTTCGAATGACATGGAGCGCTCCAGTGCGGCACGGGCCAGCATGTCGTCTTTCTTCCCGACGGCCAGCTCGGCCTTGCGAATCCATTCGTCTTTCTTGTCCCGGTTCTCTTTCTGCTTTTTCTCGAGCAGATGCAGGTCGGCGATCGCAATCGCCACTTGTGTTTTTACCTGCATGAACTGATTCTGCATATCGAGAATCACCTGCTTCAGCATCTTTTCCGGATTCTCCGCCCGCTCCACCAGATCGTTCAGATTCGCCCGGATCAACGTCGATACCCGCTCTAGTAATGCCATGACCAACTCCTTTCAAACCCACCTAAACTTTTTGCGTATGGCGCGCGATTACGACGATCAGCAGAACCGTAAGCACCACCGGGAAACCACCCGTTGTATGGACCGGCGTAAATACCGATGCCGGACCGATACCAAACAACAACGCAACCACGATGACTCCCGCAATTGCCACCCAATGCGGCCTTTGTCGCTGTAGTCCCATCGCCTATGCCGACCTCGACAGGCGATGGGCCGCACTCATGAAGAGCACGCCGACCGCTATTCCCGCCGATAACCAAACGACGGCGCCTCCAGCGGTCGCGCCCAGCACCACTCCGACCAGCACTCCGCCCGCAAGCCCGAGTCCCACGGATTTGAACTTGCTCTTCATCTCCTGCTCCGCTCCCTGATCGAGGAAACTGCCCCACACAACCGACAGATGGTTGTGTGGGGCACCCAACACTGTTACTTGCCTGCGCCAGCAGACTTCGAATTACCACCATCGATATCCGGCTTCGGAGCTTTATCTCCAATCAGGCGGACCTTCGACAGCAGATCGTTGACGTTCATGCCCGAGAGCGACTCGAACAGGGCCGGCACCTGAGCGGCCATTTTCGCGATGTCGCCTGTGATCTTGTTGACGCCGGCAGCGTCGCCGTTTCCGGTCGATACCACAGTGATGCGATCCACCTGGCTCAACGGAGCCGACAGCGCACGGACAACTTCCGGCATGCTGGTAATCAGTTTGTCGATGACCGCGGCCTGGTTGTACTCCTGGAACGCCTCGGCCTTCACGTTCATCGCCTTCGCCTCGGCTTCGCCTTTGGCGAAGATGATCGCGGCTTCCGCCTGACCCTGCTTCTCAATTGAAGCAGCCTTACCCTCGGCTTCAAGCTGCAGGCGCTGCTTTTCGGCCGCGGCCAGCGTTTCGATCCGCTGACGTTCGATCTCGGCCTGCTTCAGCACGGTCGCGATCAACTCTTTCTCGCGGCGAGCGATTTCGGCGTCCTGCACCTTCACCTGCTCCTGCTTTTCGACCTGCATCACTTTCACTTGCTCGGCGACCACCTGCTGCTGCATGACGTTGGTCTGGATCTCGTACGCCTTGTCCGCCTGCGCCTGCTGCTTCTTCGTGGTTTCCAGGTACTGCGCCTTCTTAACCTCGAGGTCGCGGGTCACTTCGGCCTGTTTCGCTTGCGATGCCGTCTCGGCGATCACGCGTTCCTGATCGGCCTGCGCCTTGGCAACGGCGGCTTCCCGCTGCGCCATGGCGCGCTTAATCGCCGTGTCACGCTCGGCCTCGGCGGCAGCCACATCAGCGTCGCGCTTGATGCGAACGATGTCGGGCCGTCCCATGTTGGTGATGTACTCGTTCTTGTCGCGAACTTCCTTGATGGTGAACGAGATCACTTCCAGGCCCATCTTGCTCATGTCTTCCGCGCACGTGGACCGCATGCGGTCGCTGACCATTTCAGGCTGCTTCACGATCTCTTCCACTGTGAGCTGGCCGATGATGCCGCGCAGATGACCTTCCATCACGAGACGGATGAGGCCTTCGCGCTGCGGCGGAGTCTTGGTCAGGAACTGCTCAGATGCCGTCAGAATCGACATGGGATCGGATTTCACCTTGATTTGCGCGACCGCCTCGACGGTTACGGCAACACCTTGCTTCGTGTATAGATCCTGTTGCGGCGCAACGTCGAAGGACATTAACTCCAGCGATAGCTGGCGGGAGTTCTCCACCAGAGGCAGAATCACTGTGCCATGCCCTTTGATTACGCGCGGACCGCGGATTCCGTACACAACGATTGCCTCGTGCGGCCCGGCTTTCTGATACAGCCGGGCAAAGATTCCGAAGACCAGGAACAACACCAACACGCAGAGTCCGGCGATTACCCAGACTTCCGTAGGAATTGAGAAATTCATATGCCCCCTTTGTATGGGACGGGCGTTCTGCCCATCAACCACGAACCTGCTTTTCAGCGGCTAAAGCCGCGAAACTCTCTCCGTTGTGTTGGCACGACTGAAGTCGTGCCCTGATACAGACCGATGTGTAGCCGGGGTTTGAAATCCCGGACTACCCATTCCGGTCTATCGCCTATCGGATGAAGTACCCGCTCACTCGCCACTGCTCGTCTTTATCGAGCATCATGACCACGGTCTCGACGGCCGACTTCTTGTTTGCGAATGAAGTGTCGTACTTGAGCACGACGTACTCCCCGTCGGGCGCTCCCGGCAACGTGGTACTGTACTGCGCATTATCTAACTTTCGCGATACAACATTGCCCAGTGGATCGCGCACGCCTTTCGATTTCTGGACCCAATCGTCTTTGCCGATCGCCCCCTTGAACATGCTGGAAGCGCGTTCGTAACTGCCGGCGTAATCGCCCTTGTCGATAACCGCAATCCAACGATCTCCGGCTTTCTGCGCCGGTTCCGTGTTCTTGTCCTGCGCCATCAACAAAGGCGCAATGAGGATCGCCAACAGCATCACAACCGTTAGTCTTTTCATCTTTCTTGCTCCTTGCTTGTCCTTCTTTATTTCCCTAACTACTCACTCCCGATTTCCTGTCGTCGAGTTCCCGCTCCATTTCGTCCCATGGCCGCACGTACGCAATGCCTTTTTCGTAGCGTGTGACAATTACTTCCGTTCCTTTGGCAATGGCGGCACCGTTCTCGGAGCGCGCGCCGCACGTCCAGCGGGTTCCTTCCTGCTCATAAATGATTTCGCCGGTCCCGCCTTCGCGAATAAGGCTGCAGATGCGTCCCAGCACTCCGACCATTTCGTAGTCCGCCGGATCGAGCGGACGGTCGTGCTTTATCAGAAGCTTGCTGATCATGATGAACACGATGGCCGCGCCGATCATGCCGCCGAAGATGGCCACCAGCAGCGAAATCGTCTCCATCCAGCCGGAGTATTTCGTCAGCAGATAGCCGATTCCGCCGAACCAGGCCAGGAACGCCGTGATCGTCCCGAAGTTGATCACCGGAAGTTCCGCTGTGCCGATGCCGTGTGCGCCGGGTGTGCCATGCGGCACGTGCGGGACATGGACGTGACCGTGGCCGAAGTGAATGTGAATGTGCGGCAGATGCAAATGCAGGTTGCCGAACATGAACGACAGCAGACTCAACATGAATCCAACGACAAAACAAATTAGATAAAGGTCAGCAACGGTCATAGCCCCTCACCTGCTTTCGCCAATTCCTCTTCTGTCGCGAGTGATCCCTTGCGCATGGCGGTGTCCCGCTCCGGTTTCAGCACTTCCATCAGCCGGTCCACGAGTTGCGGGGTTTCCAGGATCGCTCCCAGCAGCACCAGGCACTTGCGCGAATCTTCGTGTTTGGCCAACTGCAACAGCGCATGACAAACCTTGGGATCGCGCCGGAAGCGCTCGGCGCCGCCGATCAACCATAGGTCCAGCGTGTCTTCGAGCACACGGACGTCCGACACCAGCTCGGTGTGATAACCCTCGGGATCGTCCACGAGATATCCCGGATGGACTTTGAAGAACTTCGCCAGCAGCATGCGCGACGAGTTCGTCAAATGCGGCCGCGCTCCGCTCTCGATCTGCGACAGATAGGACTGGCTCAGCGATTGCCCCGTTTCATCCTTGAGAGCCCTCGCCAACTCCTGCTGCGTCATCTCGCGATTGAGTCCGCGGAGGGTGCCTTCCATCAGCCGCAGATACCGTAATTTTTCGCCTAATTTCATGCCTTCCATTTCGTATTACGGATTGCAATATTAGTATTGCAATTTGTGATATGTCAAGAACTGAATTTGCCTTGGAATGTTGAGGTTGGAGGGGCAATAATTACCTTGACTAACCAATGAACTTGGATTAAAGTTGTTTCCCATGAAAGACAAACCACAGCCTCTCAAGACCTTACAAGACGCAATCCAGTACTACTCCGATGAACGGGTCTGTATTGACGCTGTGGCGAATATGCGCTGGCCGAATGGTAAGCCGATCTGCCCGAACTGCGAACATGACGAGCACTATTGGCTTGCCACTCAGAAGCGCTGGAAGTGCAAGAAGTGCGGCAAACAGTTCTCAGTGAAGGTTGGGACCATCTTTGAGGACTCCCCGCTGTCTCTTTGCAAGTGGCTTCCTGCACTCTGGATGATTGTTAACTGCAAGAACGGCATCAGCAGTTACGAACTTTCGCGTGACTTAGGTGTGAGCCAGAAGGCCGCTTGGTTCATGTTGCATCGGCTTCGTCTGGTGATGAGAGACTTCGGCCAGTTCCACAGCAAGATCGGCGGCGATGGTGGCGAAGTAGAAGCGGACGAAACTTTCATCGGCGGCAAGCCAAAGAACATGCACGCGGATCGGCGCAAGCGCTATAGCGCGGTCAGTTGGAATCACAGCAAGACTGCGGTAATCGGGATGCTGGACCGCAACACTCGCGAGATTCGCGCCAGGGTTATTGACGACGTGAAACGGGAAACCTTACAGGCACAGATTCTCAAGCACGTCACACGCGGCTCCAAGCTCTACACCGATGACGCTGTGGTATACGACAAGATGTACGAGGAGTTTGTTCACGAGGTAGTTAACCACTCGGTAGAGTATGTTCGTGGCCGCGTGCATACCAACGGAATCGAGAACTTCTGGAGCCTGTTGAAACGTGGTCTGAATGGAACTTACGTGAGCGTGGAACCGTTCCACCTTGACCGCTACATTGACGAGCAGGTGTTTCGGTTTAATAATCGCTCTACAAAAGACCGCAAGATGACGGATGCGGATAGGTTCAACCTTGCAGTGTCGCAGATTGCCGGAAAGCGACTGACTTTCAAAGAAGTGACAGGCAAACTCGGTACGACGCAAGCCTAATGTGCATCGCGGGAAGCGTGGGCGGAAGCGGAAGTCTTAGGCTTGGGGCCGCGCTTCGGTTTACCTACGTGCTCCTCTTGATATTTAGCTTCTCGCCGCTTCAATTCTTCTTTGGAGACACGTAGAACATGGCCGAGCGCTGCCTGGAATCGCGTTTCCTCGTTTGTTTTTGCCATAACCAAATCTTACTCCAATTACCTTTTTGGGATGTTGTTCTTCTGGCATGTCTCACGCAAATCCTTTTCTGTGAGTCTCCACCAGTCAGAGGGTATTTTGCCCAACGCTCGAATTGATTTTCGATATCTATACAGCGGCCACACCTCATCAGGGTCGTCCTTAAATACCCTTCTCAGTTCGTATGCGGCGAAATCAGCAGCCTGAAGAGGTACGAGTCCCTTTATTGGGATTCCTTTAATTACAACATTCCGACTCGGCCTGAAGATCGGACTCGAAAAACGGTACTTCTCCATTACCCGTGACAACTCTCCCTTCCCCTTCGCGCCATCTTCAAAAAAGAAGGCTTCATCACCCCTTTTATTTGTATGCGGCCAAGATTTCATAATGCAATGCAATGCAGCGGTCGCGTAAGGAGTACCGACGTGCTCTACTAACCGATATTCCTCATTCACAACCCGGTGGGCGTCGAATTCAACGAGGCTGGCGAAACCACGCTCGACATGCTGTTTGATTATCTCTGCGGCTCTCCCCATAAATGTATTTCGTCTCTTGTCATCGTCTTTCCATGGGCGAAACGGCCCCTTACCGTGCGCGAACTCTTTCATGTGGAAGTATGTGACATTGTAGGCAGCGAGAAGCGAGTTCCAGTCTGCGATGAAAGACTGCCATTTGGAAAATGTTGATAGGTACCCAGCTACAACGATAAAGCCGTAGTCATCCCCTCCAGCTTCATCACAATAGAGCCGATGAGCGTTCATCATCACGATAGTCGAGTCTGAACCGCACCCAAGAGATAGTGCGAGTCCAGTAAATCCCAAATCTTGATCGCAAAGGCATTGCATACTTTACCCCTTCTGGAGTGGTTAGCCAAGGTAATTAGTGCCGTTGGAGGTAGAACGGTTGGAAGCTCGGGAATTTACAGCCGCCAAAGAAGAATTCACCAAGATTTTCAGTAGGGATACGGTGGCGTCTCCTTCAACCTGATATATCCTCGGTGTCACCATGCTCGGCACCGTTATCTCCCATTACAAACTGCTGGGTGTCCTCGGTTCCGGAGGCATGGGGGTGGTGTATCGCGCGGAGGACACGCGACTGGGACGCCAGGTGGCGCTCAAGTGCCTGCCGGCCGAAGCCGCACGCGATCCACAGATGGTGGCACGATTTCTGCGCGAGGCGCGGTCGGCGTCGGCGCTCAATCATCCGAATATCTGCACCATTCACGAAGTGGACGAAGCCGATGGGCAGCACTTCCTCACGATGGAACTGCTGGAAGGCCAGACGCTTCGGGACCGGATCGCCGAAGGTCCGCTGCCATTCGAGAGTGTCGTGCAGATCGCGCTGGAAATTGCCGATGCGCTCGATGCCGCTCATCAGAAGGGCATCGTCCATCGCGACATCAAGCCCGCGAATATTTTCCTGACCACCCGTGGGGAAGCCAAGGTCCTCGACTTCGGCCTCGCCAAGCTGGAAGCGCCTAAAATTGCTGTCGGGGCCAGCGCGCTTACCGCCGCCGTTACATACGACTCGCAATTGACCAGCCCGGGGCAGGCCGTCGGAACGATCGCCTACATGTCTCCCGAGCAGGCCCGCGGAGAAGTTCTCGATGCCCGCAGCGATCTGTTCTCGCTCGGCGTGGTGCTCTACGAAATGGCGACCGGACAGCCGGCGTTTGTGGGCGCGACTTCGGCGCTGGTCTTCGACGCCATCCTTAACCGCGAGCCCATGCGGCCTTCGCGCGTGAATACCCGCCTCTCGCCGGAGTTCGACCGCATCATCGCCAAACTGCTCGAGAAAGATTGCCGGTTGCGCTATCAGAGCGCCTCGGATCTTATTGCCGACCTTCGGCGTCTACAGCGCGACGCCGGATCGATCAAAACATCGGCCGCTGTGGCGGCCAAAACCCGTAAGACCAGCCGGACGATCGACTCTTTGGCCGTGCTTCCCTTCGAAAATGCAACCGGAAGTTCCGAACTCAACTATGCCGGCGACGATCTCGCCGAAGGCCTGATCGATGCGCTATCACCTACCCCGAAGCTTCGTGTGGCTCCCCGCAGCAAAGCGTTCCGGTATCGCGATCAGGCCGACGACGCGCAGCGCGTCGGACGCGAACTCGGCGTGCGCGCCATCCTCAGCGGACGCATCACGTTGCGCGGCGATGCGCTTTCGGTTCGTGCGGAATTGATCGATGTCGCCAAGGACTCACAGATATGGGGTGTGCAAGTCAGCCGCCCTTCCAACGACCTGCTGGAAATTCAGGACGAAATCGCCCGACAGGTGCGAGAAAAGCTGCAGGGGCCATCATCGGCCGGAAGTAAACGCTCGAAGACGGCGAGTCGAAATCCATCCTAATTTCGCGACTGCGCAGGCATCACGCGGAATGGTTCTGGCACGCGGGGCGCTGGCCGGCGTTCCTGAAGAGCTTGAATCTGGGCGTCGATATCGCTCCGTAGCAGCACGCGTTTAGCCCGCAGATTCCGCCGTTCCCCTTTTCGATTACCATT
>CAYWSM010000007.1:0-1513 GCA_964460935.1 uncultured Terriglobales bacterium
GGCGACAGCATGAAGCTTTCGCGCGATAAGATCACCGATATTTCGCACAAGCTGGTGGCGCTGCTGCGCAAATCGCGCGACCTTCGTCTGAAAAAGGATCAGAACGACGTCCGCCTTGACATCGTGAAAGCCTTCACCGACATCCTGCAGGTGGAAGAAAAAGCCGACCGCGCCTCACGCGACAAGGTTCGCTCCGTCAAACGCGACATCCCCGAAGGCAGCGAAGAGTTCGACATCCTGCAGAAGAAGTACTACGGCGAAGAACTGAAGAAATACGGCATCGAACTCGGCCGCTAGAACGGACACGCGGCTTCAGACGCGTTACGTCCAGATGCTCTCAGTTCGGATCGGGCCTGCTGATCGAATCGATCACGAACATCTCGACCGGTCCCTTCAGCAACTCCAGCTTGATTCCAAGTTCTCGCATCGCCCCAAAGACAGTCGGCAACCCGGTAGGGTCGGGATCGGAACCGGAGTTCCAATCGCTCTCGACCTTCACATCAACATCAAATGTTCCCTTATAACCTGTCTCATCCGTAACAGGATGACCCAGATGCGTCCTTAGAAACTCCGCCAGGGTTGACATCGAAACCCTACCGCCGACATATTCCTGCCCGCCCTGGATGAGGTACGCTATGAGTCTCCCGCATGGGAGCGCAAATGTTGCGCCGTGCGTGGGCGCCGGCGGGGGAGCGTGTTCCTCCCATGAAGCGCAGGCACCCTGCCTGAGCTTCAGACCTCCGCTCGCCACTGAAAGTTTGTAGACCGGCATCTGCCGCGTTTCGCGGTGCGCTTTCAGGTGAAATCTGTCTTCGAGCAGAGTTTCCATCATGAGCCACATCTCGGACACGCCGACCGGGCGTTCGGCCTTCGCCGTAATGGCGTATAAACCTGATTGAGTCCACCCTGGACCGCCAACCATCTGATCCCACCTGAGACCATAGGCAGCGTGAATGAGCGAGTAAGCGTCTGCCTCGACGCTAACCCTCCCATTCGAGAATTCGCGCATGACCATCCCACCGTCGTGAGCCTTAGACTGAACGGGCTTGACTGATGCCACCTCAAACTTTAGCCGCGCGTGCTGCGCGAGCATGAGGCCCGCCATCAGGACTGGGCAGACCGCAACCCCAAACCACCGGGAACGCATACGCCCGAAGCATAACACGAATTCCGCCTGATGAATCGGCGACGACGCGCTGAAGTCGCGTGTCCGCCCATTTCACTGCACCGCGATATTGACCTGGTCGTGAAACGCGTCCGGTGTCAAGATCGCCAGCGGCAATTCCCCGCTCACCGTGAGACTCGAAGGCACCCGGAAGTTGATCTGATACAACCCCGGCAGACTCGATACACCCCAATACAAAACGTCCTGCGAAGCAACCTGGACGCCGCCCACATAAATCGAAATCGGCGTCACAGCGAAATCCGCCGCGGTCGCTCCGTGCCCATCGGCAATCGGCGTCGTCAGCGCCCCAAGCCCCGTCAGATAAATCTCCACCACCTCGCCTTTCGT
>CAYWSM010000008.1:0-6299 GCA_964460935.1 uncultured Terriglobales bacterium
GTCCACGAAGACGCACAACTCAACGGCACTTCTGGCAAGTTAACGAGTCCGTTGATCCATCATGCCTACCCAACCCTCAGCTCGTATATAGAGCACATGAACCGTTACTCGTCGCTCGGAGCGCAGATGGCTGTCGAGAAAAGCAACCGCAGGTTCAGCGTCGTTAACATTGTTCTCCGCCCGTTCTTCACTTTTATCTACAACTACTTCTTCCGACTCGGCTTTCTTGACGGTCGCGAAGGCCTGCTGCTGCATCTTTATCATTCGGGTTATGTGTCATGGAAGTACGCCAAGGCCTGGGAACTTAGCCGCAGTTTGCCAAAGTAAGTGGAGCTTCGCTCCACTTGACCGGGCGAGGGCGCCCGGTCCCACACAAAACCTGAAAAATTCAAACTTGAAACTTGCCCTACAATTACGTGCCCCACATCACTGCAAACTCAATCATGCGGGTAGCACACTAACCCTAAATCACGGCCATTCCGGGAGGGCTCCATGATCGCCCTGAAGTTGGTCCGTCTGATCGAGACTCACCACGAAGAATTAGCTCATTCCCTGATGCGCAGAGTGGAAGAATCCACGAAGTGCGCCGAGTTGAAAAAACGCGTTCCCCGGCAGGAACTCGAGACACGGGTCGAAGAGGTTTACCGTCATCTCTCCGAATGGCTGCTGAACAAGACCGAGCACGACTTGTTCGTGGCCTACACGGCACTTGGAAAGTACCGCTTCGAACAGGGTGTACCCTTTGAACAATTCCTATGGGGCATCATGCTCGTAAAAGAAAATCTGTGGGATTTCCTCGAGCGCGAATTGGTGGATGTCTCCGCCATGAACTTGCACGGAGAATTTGAACTGCTGCGCCTGATGGGTCAATTCTTCGACAAAACCCTATACTACGCCGCACTTGGATATTGCGAAGCCCATGAATTTGAGGAGCGCGAGAAGAAAGTAGCGCACGCCATGTAAGCGTTGCAGCGATAAGAAGGCGCAGCTTTGACTGTTGTTGCCTCCATCACCGCAAATTAATACCCCTTGGCGGTATCGTTGTTCGCGTTGTGCTTAGCCGGCTCGCCGATAGTCTGCGCGAGTTCCGAGATTCGCTTTTGGAATTCCTGCTTGGCCAGCTTGTCCACTTCCGGCTCGAACTGCATCTGGCGGCGGCTCTCACAAATCGAATAGAGGTTAGCGGCTTCTTTCAACCTGTCGGCCGTCGACCCGTCGCTTTGGACACGCCGCTGCTGTTCGATGCTCACCGCCTGCGCCAGAGTAACCTCGGCGTTAGACTTCAGAGGCGCGTCCATGATGGCCGAAGTCGCGGCGGTCAAGTCCCCATTACTGGCTTGCACTCCTGCCGCTGTTTGCTGATACCACTGTTCGGCAACTGCGTGAGCTTTCTCCTGATTCTCCTGCGCCTGGCTGGCCGTCATGGGGAAGCTGATCCGCGCGAGATCTTCCGGACGGAAGATATCCAGTTCCGGGTGCTTCTCAAGCCAGCGCATCAGTGCGTTCGCTAGTTCTGGGTCCTGTATCGGCTTTCCAAGCAGAGACGAAATGTAACCATTCTGCAGGGATGGCAACGGGGCGCCACACGGCGTGCCGTCTTCCGTGCTCCGCCCAAAATCGCTGTTCTGGTCATCCCACGAATGGTTTGCCTGGACGGCATGGGTTCGGCTCTGCCGTGCTATGTCCGCCAAGTTGTCCGTCGAACTACTCTGGGCTTGGACCGCCGGCGCTAGAGCAAGCAGCAAGACTGAAATCGTGATCAGGAAACGCATTGCGACGCCTTTCACACCAACTCAACTTTCAGTCTGCGCCTTTTCCGATTACCGAGGGTAATTACCTAGGTAAGTTGTCAGGCATTGAACCTAGGTCATTCGAGACCCCGCCTTTACCATGCCATGCCAATTTACGTGCCTTGCGGCCCCTTCCCGCATCTCTTATCATCAGGGGAGTTTCTTAACCGCCTTTATGTCAGCTCAAAAGTCTGAAAACAAGCAGGTTCGCCAGACCACGGTCGAGAATCCCGCACTTAGCGATCTGACGGAAAACCGCCATCCATCCGCTTCCGAGCGTGAATGGGCCGAACGAACGTTAGCTCCAACGCTGGAGAAAACACCCGAGAAGCCGATCGGTCAGCCTACGGGCACCAATCTCGACGAGCACGCGAACGCGCGCTATTCAACGATTTCCAATGTTCCGATCCGCCGTCTCTACACCGAAGCTGACCTGCCCGAAGACTGGAACTACGACAAGTATCTCGGCTATCCCGGACAGCCTCCGTACACGCGCGGCATCCATGCCAGCGGTTATCGCGGCAAGATGTTCACCATGCGCCAGTTCTCCGGCTTCGCTTCGCCGGAAGAAACCAATCAGCGCTACAAGTATTTGCTGGAGCACGGTGGAAGCGGACTTTCCGTCGCTTTTGATCTGCCCACACTAATGGGGTACGACTCGGACCATCCGTTCTCGGAAGGTGAAGTCGGCAAGTGCGGAGTGGCAATCGATTCGCTCGAGGATATGGAGATCCTCTTCAACGGCATCAATCTGGAGAAGATCACCACGTCGATGACGATCAACTCGCCCGCGTCGGTATTGTGGGCGATGTACCTGGTCGTGGCGGAAAAGCAGGGCGCGGACTGGAAAAAGGTCTCCGGGACGGTTCAGAACGACATTCTCAAGGAATACATCGCGCAGAAGGAGTACATCTATCCGCCCGCGCCATCGATGCGGCTGGTGATCGACACCTTTGAGTTCGGCTCGAAGTTTACGCCGAAGTTCAACACGATTTCGATCAGCGGATACCACATCCGCGAGGCTGGTTCGACTGCCCTTCAGGAACTGGCGTTCACCGTTTATGACGGTGTCGAATACGTCGAATGGGCGCGCCGCCGCGGATTGGACGTGGATGAGTTCGGTCCGCGTCTCAGTTTCTTCTTCAACGCGCACAATGACTTCTTCGAGGAGATTGCCAAGTACCGCGCAGCGCGCAAGATCTGGTATCGGCTGATGAAAGACCGCTTCAGCGCGAAGCAGGCTCGCACGTGGCTGATGCGCTTCCACACGCAGACCGCCGGCGTATCTCTGACCGCGCAGCAACCGATGAACAACATTGCTCGCGTGGCCATCCAGGCGATGGCTGCCGTTCTTGGCGGAACGCAGTCGTTACACACCGATTCCTATGACGAAGCGCTCGCGCTTCCCACGGCCGAAGCCGCTCGCATCGCGCTGCGCACGCAGCAGATCATCGCCAACGAGACTGGCGTCGCAAACACCATCGATCCGCTGGGCGGATCGTACTTCGTGGAAAAGCAGACGCTGGACATGGAGAAAGGCGCATTCGACTACTTCGAAAAACTCGACGCCATGGGCGGAATGGTGAAGGCGATCGAACGCGGTTATCCGCAGAAAGAAATCGCCGAAGCCAGCTATCAGTACCAGCGGGCCGTCGAAGCACGCGAAAAGATTATCGTCGGCGCTAACGAATTCACCATCGAAGAGCCGCCGCCGGAGATCCTGTACATCGACGAGTCGGTGGCTCAGGCGCAGACGAAAAAGCTGAAACTCCTGCGCGAAAAGAGGTCTAACGAGGAAGTTCGACGCTGTCTCGACGCGCTGAAGAAAGCAGCTTCGCAGGAACCGAAAGTCAAAGCCGACGGCACCATCTCCGACGCGAACACCATGCCGTATATCGTTGAAGCCGTGCGCGCATATGCGACGGTGGGCGAAATCTGCGAGGCGCTACGAGAGGTTTACGGCACTTACGAAGAAACCAGCATTACCTAGCCGCGCTAGAGACTGAAAATCGGACGGGCTTGGAAGCCCGTCCCCACACTTGGCAGACCGTCAGTTCCGAAAACAGCAGTGGTCGCCTGCAATCCAGAGAGTCCGCAAATTTCAATGTCAAATGTACAGGAGCCCCGGAGGAGGAGCCGGGGCTCCTGTTTAGGCCGTCGCTTTGCGCAACGCCTCTTCTGAGAAATCACCGCAAATCTTAAAATCCGATGTGTAACAGTGTCCCGGCTCGCCCATGCGGAAATCGCGCAGAAACGCTGGCCATAGCTCATCACCAGTGCCGACGAACACCGTCTGCCGCTGCTTCTCGCTATCGGCAAGGAACTCCAGTCCTGGCCCGATTAACACCACGTGCGTTCCCGCGATCCGGTATAGCTCTGCCAGATTCAGGCCGTGATCGGGTGTGTCCCCGATGGTGATGACCACCACGTCGGCGTCTTCCCACATCGTGGGTTGCTGCGCCTGCTCCGCGGTCACGACTAACTCGTCCGTGGCATCGAGTGATGCCATCAACGTACCCAGTCCGAGCGGCGGCGCTGTTCCACCGCTCTTGCCCACAGCCGGAAGGATGACCTTCACTTTCATGTTCAAGATCATAGATCAAGTACTTTGTATTGTAAAGTAATTTCTGGTGAGACTTGGGACCATTACCCAGCATGAACGGGATAGGGGAGACTAGTGCTCTACGATACCCATCTGGGCAGATCTAACTCGCTATTGAGATTAGAATTTCGACGCCGTTAGCTTCACGTCCGCATGCGCCCACGCCAGTGCGTACTGTGCCTCTGCTAGTTCGGCGTCCTGGTTCTTTCCCTGTGCTCGCAACGACTTCGCCAGTCCATACAGCGCCCAGCCGTTCTTTGGGTGTTGTTTCAAGTCCTCGCGATAGACTTGCTCGGCGTCGGCAGCACGCCCCGCATCGAGCAGTACCGCTCCGAGAAAATGTCGCGTGGGCAGATACCAGTCTTCCGGCTCGTTGTAATGCAGTGAATCCTGTACCGCAACCGCCTCGGTCAGCGACTTCACTGCGTCATCCCACTGCTTGTGCGAGGCCGCCAGTTCGCCGGCGAGCAGGTTTTCCGCGATCGCAATGATCTTGGTTGCGTCATTGAATCCCATTTTCATGTCTTTCAATCCAGGATCGGCGGCAATGGCCCGAATGGCTTTCAGTTCGCTTTCCGCCTGATCGGCCTTCCCGGTACGGATCAGCGCCACACCACGCCCGTAGTGCCAAACGGCGTCGGCGGCCAAAAGCTTCGCCGACGGTTGCGGATACTTGAGCACCTCGTCCCAATGACCGAATCGCACCATCGCCAGCACCGGCATCGAACTCACGATGTTTCCCCAAAACGGCATCTGCTCGCCGATCTCCACAGGAACCTTTTCCGCCATCTTGTTAGCCAGTGCAATCGCCTCGGTGCTGCCGCCCTCCATTCCGGCGGCAAACGATCCCATGTGCAGATTGTGCGGATAGTACGCGACCGGATAAATTCCCTGTGCGTGGCACTGCGAAATGTAATCTTCGTCAGCCAGAACCGCCTTACGGTTCGCCTCGACCGCATCGTTCCATCGCCCAACCCGCAGATAGATGTGCGACGGCATATGCACCAGGTGTCCAGCCGCCGGAGCGAGTGGCGCCAGTTTGTCTGCCATCGGCTCGCCGCGGTCCGGTGTTGAAGACGCCTCGACTGCGTGGATGTAGTAGTGCAGGGCCGATGTGCTCCGGCCAACGCTTGATTGTCATCTCCAGCGTTTTCTGCGCCGTTACGATCTCCGGCTTCGGATCGCCGTTGGGCTGGTAGTAGTCCCATGGCATCGTTTCCATGAGCGCGCCTGCGTACAGCACCTGCGCATCGGCATCATTCGGATATTTCTTCGCCAGTTCGCCCATTGCCGTGGCGTAATCGAGATCGAACTTGGTGCGATCAGCGTTCTTGTCAGCCGAGTACCGTAACGCCAACGTTTTGATGTAGTCCTGCTCTTCCGGCGGCGCGTTCCTGGATTTTTCGAGCGCCGTCTGGATTGCTGCGTACGCTTTCTCTGCACGATCGGGTGTGATGGGATCGTTGATATTCGGAGCTAGCGCCAGCGCCTGTCCCCACCAGGCCATGGCGAGATTGGGATCGAGTTTCTGTGCTTGCACGAACGCGCGTTCCGACTCGATGTGATTGAATGCATAGAAGAGGTTCAGTCCCTGATTGAAGAACCGCTGCGCCTGCGGATCCTTGGTCGAGACAGGATGACTGATATTCCCCACGCCTTTTAGCAGCGGCGCACGGGACATGTCCACGTCATTCAGTTCATGTTTGTGCTGGCAGCAAAGCGGCAACGACAACAACAAAGCGGAGATCAGGCACAGAAGCTTGCGCATGGCAACCACCCCAATTGCTGATAGCGTAGCCTGACCGGAATGTTGACGCAACGCTTGTCTATTTCTCGAATTCTTGGAATCAATCCGCCGCTTCGAACTCCGGCTCAGGCTCGACTTGCTCTGGCTCCTTCTTTCGAGT
>CAYWSM010000009.1:0-10704 GCA_964460935.1 uncultured Terriglobales bacterium
CTGAGCAGCGCCTCAAATTCGCCTCTCAGACTGGAAATCCACTCGCTCATAATTATTCTGATGCTAGCACCGCTCTGGAGAACCGGAACGCTAAGCAAAACTGCTCCCTATCAAACCCACTTTTCCTGCGCTTCTCTCGCCAGCCGCAGATTTTGTCAAGGCCGGAATTTCTTCATTTTGCTCGTAAGCCATTCATTCCAGAGAAAATAGAGATTTCCGGGATTTGGCGGTGAAATCGTCCACGTGGGCTAGTCTTAAAAATAGAGGGTAGTAGAAGGCGAATTCTCGCCAACGGCCACCCTTTTGTTGCACGGAAACACCGGACGGAAGCTAAGTCCTTTGTTTTCTATTTACGGTCTGTAAGTTGTTGATTCTATGGAATAGTGGGGAATTTTTTGAGATGGAACAGAAGATGACTGAAAGCCAAGAGGGCATGTCGGTATTTGAAGGCAAGGGCTGCAAGATTTGTGAACACATCAAGGACAACGGTATTCGATGTGGCGCACCAGCATTGCAGGGTGAGATTTATTGCCGCTTTCATGTCCGCGTGCGCACAACCGTGTCGCCAGTCGATCAGATGTACGAATTGCCGATCCTTGAAACTGAGGAGTCGGTCCAGATCGCGCTGCAACACATGATGCGCGGACTGTTATCCGGAAAGCTCAATGAGAAGAAAGCGCAAGTGATGATGACCGGTATCAACACGGCCGCTAAATTACTTCGTCAGCAAAACCAGAACGCACCGCGCGAAGCGTTGCTAAATGAAATTGCCGCCGAGCTGCGTGGACGTGTTCCTCTACGCGGCTTGCGCAAACCGATCCAGTCGGGTCCGGAAAGCTCCACGAGCGCGGCATAACCGACACTCACAACTAAATAATTTGAATGCCCCGGGTTCGCGTCCTGCTGTTGGACACCAACCCGGGGTCTTTGATTAACATTCTGTTTACTAAAAAATAAAACCTCCCAAGCTCTTACTCCTATCTGGACTGCACTTCCTTGGCTCCGGGAGTGAAGGAGATTGCACACGTTATGCATCGAGCACAAGTCCTCATTAGGGATTTGCTCTCGTTCTTCTGGAACTCTGATTGCACTATATCTTTAACGTACCCTCAGCGGTCCTCGCTGAGCTGGGCCTCTTTCCTCAACCGGGTCATTAGCAAGTTAGTACCGGGTCCCCAATGCCATCTTCGTCTTTTTTGGGGTGGATGCCGAGACGTCCTCGGCATGAACGAATCAGGAGGAACCAGGATGAAACGTACCCTAACGTTCCTTGCCTTGGCGGCTGCGGTATGTATCGCCAGCTTGCCCGCTGCGGCTGGAACCATCTTCGATGACTTCGCAACCGGGAACAGCTACAACTGCTGCAGCGGTTGGACCGTTTCCGGACCGGGATCGCCCCCGGGACAATTCATTTCCGCCAATGAGTTCACGGCCGGACTCACGGGATCAGTCGGCGAGATTGATCTTGCAATCGGCCTCGTGACTGGCGATGGCGGCGGCACCGCGGCGATTTATACCGTGGACAACAACGGGCTTCCGGGAACCCTGTTGGGGTCTTGGGGCTTTACAGCACACCAGCCGTTCGGTAACTGCTGTGCCATCGAGACCATCACGGTGAATGGCGGACCAACGCTAACCAGTGGAACCAGCTACTTCATGGTACTGTCCGCCGACAACGTTAGTTGGGACGCGTGGAACCAAAACACTGTTGGTGCGACGGGCATTGACCTGTTCTCCACCGACAATGGAAATAACTGGACCAACAACGGCGTGACGACGCTGGGCACTTTCCGCATTCTGACTGGCGCTGCAACGCCCGAACCGGGCACGCTGGCCCTGTTGGCAAGCGGTCTGTTGTGCGCCGCCGGCACATTCCGCCGCAAACTCAACCGGTAATATCCATTAATAACAAACGCCGGAGCCTTGAAGCTCCGGCGTTTTTCTCTTGTGTGTGTGTTTTGAAAGGGCTACTTCCGTAGCAGATTCTTCGCGATGAAGAATGCGTTTGCCGGACGTTCCGCCAAGCGGCGCATAAAGTACGGGTACCACTCGGTTCCGAACGGGACGTACACACGCATGCGCCAGTCTTCTTTTACAAGTTGTTCCTGCAGATCGCGGCGGATGCCGTAAAGCATCTGGAACTCGAATGAGTCACGGTCGATCTTCTCGCGTGTGGCGAAAGCCTTCATCTGCTCGATAATGCGTTCGTCATGCGTGGCGATACCGTGATAAGTCCCGGATTTCAATAACATCTGTGCCAGCTTGACGTAGTTCTTGTCGACATCCGCTTTGTCCTGGAAGGCGATGTTCGCGGGCTCTTTATAAGCGCCCTTGCAGAGGCGAATGCGGATGCCCTTGGCAAGAAGCTCCTGAACATCCTTCTCACTGCGATACATATATGCTTGGATCACCGTGCCAACGCGACCCTGGTGGCCCGGACGAGCATGCAGGTCGTGTACGAGGTCGAGCGTCTTCTGCGTGTAAGGCGATCCCTCCATATCCACGCGAACGAAGCTGTCAACGCGGGCGGCGTGATCCACCAGTCCGCTGACCAATTCGCGGGCGAGCATCTCGTCCACGTCGAGCCCCATGTGCGTGAGCTTGAGGCTGACGTTGCAGTGCAACCCACCGGTGACGATCTCGTCGATCATCTCGTGGTAGAGCTTGGCGCTCGCTTTCGCTTCCTCGATATTGGTGACGTTTTCGCCGAGGTTGTCGATGGTCACGGCAATGCCGCGGGCATTGAGTTCCTTGGTGACCTTCACGCCATCGGAGACAAAATTGCCGGCGACGAAGCGCTTCGACATTGCCTGTCCCATTGGGGACTTCTCGGCGAAAGCACGCAGGGCCTTGCTGGTCGAGAGGCCGATGAACATCGCCCTTAACATGTAGTGTCCCGGACCATGCTTTTCGGTGGCAGGCAAAACAAAACCGGCTGGATTGCCGGTGGATGGGCTTTGAGTTGGACCCGGTGCGGACACGGGTTCATGGGTAATGTGCGGTTCGGTTTCGGTCGCATTCGTCACGACTCTTTTATCACATCCGGAGTGGGTGGTCAGCTAGTGCAGCGGTCACAAATGGTCAGTGAGGCAAAGTCAAAGGAAAACACGGAGGACAGAGTTCACGGGGCTCACGGAGGGTTATTTTAGAAAAAACCTTGTGTCAGCACTTGCGGTAATGGGTCAGGTTGCGTTCGCATGATTCCGCCCGGAAAACGACACTTTAACGACACTTTAAGGTTGGCAAAAAATATGAGAATTTGACTGCTCATCAATTTCAGCTTGCCGAACTCAGGCAAGGCGTTGTCTGTCGGGTTCTTTTACCCTTGAATTTCTCTGTGATCTCCGTGCCTCCGTCCTCCGTGTTTTCCTTTGGCGTTATTCGCCACGGGCCTCCAAGAATTTCTCTACCTCCAGCGCGGCCATGCAGCCGGTTCCGGCGGCGGTGATGGCCTGGCGGTAACGGCGGTCCTGCACGTCTCCGCAGGCGAAGACTCCTTCTATGTTGGTGAACACGTTGTCGCGCGTCTTGATGTAGCCGTCGTCATCGAGGTCGAGCTGGCCGACGAATGGCTTTGTGTTCGGAATGTGCCCGATTCCCAAAAACATTGCGCTGGTTGGGTGATCCCAAACGGTGCCGGTCTTCAGGTTGCGCAGCTTGAGCGCCGTCACTTCTTTGTTCGTAGGATCCATGACTTCTTCGACGATGGTGTCGGTGATCATCTGGATTTTCGGGTTGGAGCGTGCCCGTTCCAGCATGATCTTCGAGGCGCGGAACTGGTCGCGGCGGTGAATCATGGTCACGCTTTCGGCAAAGCGCGTGAGGAACGTGGCCTCTTCCATCGCGGAGTCGCCGCCGCCGATCACGGTGACCGGTTTCCCGGAGAAGAAAAATCCGTCGCAGGTGGCGCAGGAAGAGACACCATGCCCAATGAGCGCTTGTTCGCTCGGCAAGCCAAGCCACCTGGCCGAGGCGCCGCTGGCGATGATCAGTGTCTCGGTATAAATAATGTCTTTGCCAACGGAGATTTCGATCGGCGACTTCCGCAGGTCCGTTGCCGTGACGACGCCGTGCATCTCTTCGGCGCCGAAGTGCAAAGCCTGCTTGCGCATGTTCTCGGTCAGTTCCGGCCCCTGGATTCCGGTTGGGAAGCCGGGAAAGTTTTCGACCAGCGTGGTGATCGAGAGCTGGCCTCCGGGCTCGTGTCCGGTAATGACGAGTGGTTTCAGGTTGGCGCGCGCGGTGTAGATGGCGGCGGTCCATCCGGAGCATCCGGAGCCGATGATGACTGTCTTGCGAGTGTTATCCATGGGTATGTTTTTGATTGCGCGGACTATTGTAAAGATTCAGGGGCGGAAATGGGCAATCGGATAGTCAAGATTCTAGATGAAAGTTTCTAGGCCGCTCGGGGGCGAGCGGCGTCCACAACTTCCGAGCGGTATCCACAACCTACATTGGGCGGTGCGGCTTACTGGCGCTGCTCGGCGAGCATAACCTCGCGCAGGATGCCGTTCAGCAACGACTGATACCCTGGGCCTTTCGATTTCAGCCAATCATAGACATTCTGATCGAGACGGATGGTGAGCTGTTTCTTGTTGGGACGACTCTTGGCCCAGGTGGTGATCGGACCAACATGGCGAAACATTTCAGGCGGCAACATCGGGACTTCGCGGAGGTCCGCCTTGGTGTTTCGTCGCGTAGCTGCGCCTGGGCCAACCTTTGCCCCAGGTACGCGGAATACAGGCGCTTCGTTATTGGAACCTGCTGAAATACCTTTTGCGCTCCGGCGCTTCGCCCTGCCTGGCTGAGATGATGCGATAGACTTCTTCATTGGTGCCTTCGAGATACCAAGCCGAGAAAATCACCACGATCACACCTATATGCGGCACATTCCCGATTACCTGATATCTTTCTTCTCCCTTCCATTCCATGTTGCCGCTGAATTCCGCATATTCATCAAAGAAAACTTCGATTGCTGCTTCGAAGTTAAACTCCCTGATACGCCAATTCCGTTCGGACTTGTTGTCATCCCAACTGAACCAGAACCCATCGACATTCTTGAGGCCCATTCTACCACCTTGTAACTACAATATGTAACTACAAGTCATAACTACAAAAATCTATGGCTTGGAGGTCTTCGGGGGCGGGTTGCTGCTTTTTGCGGCGGGTTTGTGAGCCGCTCCAATACCCAATGCCGCCAGTTCCCGCGGAACCAAGCGCTTTGTGCCGAGCGCTGTGCGGTATTTCGTCATCAGTTCCGAGGCCATCTGGAATAGCGGTTCGTAGATTTTCTGGTCGGCGGCGGGGCAGCGGGCGAGGGCGACGGAGTTCTTGCCGAAGCGCTCCAGCTTGATTCGGTCTACCGGGGTATCGGTGGCGAGAACGGAGCGCGTATCCTGGGCGCCGGTGATCGTATCTTCGAGTTGGACTTGGATCACATCTTTGGCTTCGCGCGAACGAAATACCAAGTCTTCCACGACGCTCTTCTCGTCAACACTGAGCGAGTACTGCGCGGTGATGAACGGAATGGATTCGGGATACTCGTGGCGGATGCGGACATAGCTTGCGGCCGGGGAATCGGGCATGCTGGCCTTGCCGCGGGAGATCTCAAAGTCGGGAACAAATTTCGGAGGCGGAACGCTGGCCAGCGCCTTGCGGATGATCTGCTGGTCTTCGTCGGAAGGGCTGCAGACGTTGAGATAGTTTACGCGGACCTGCGGCTGGGACTGGTCTTTGGGCTGATCCTGGGCGATGGCGCTGGAACAGATCAGCAGCATAAAAAAACAGCAGATTGCACGGGCTTGGAAGCCCGTGCCCACATTCTGCGGGACACGGGTGGAATTCACGGGGCGATTCTACTAAAGAGTCATCCGCAGCGGCACCAAGGGCTTGCACCAAAGTACAATCTTCGGCATGGCAAACTTGGTTCTGATTTACGGCATGCGGCTGTTGCCCGCGGAAGAAATCGAGCAGATCGGCGACGCGGTCATCAACCTGAAGAATGGTCGCGAGGCGCGCGTCACGATGCACGTGCTCGAGGGCAGCAAGGAAGCGATCGAAAAGCAGCTTCAAACAAGCGTGGAGTCGTTTTTCGATATGTACCCGGAAATCTGAAATCTGTAATCGGTGAACGATAATCGGTAATCTGAAATACCACGCAAAACGCCCTAGTTCGGTCCTCGGAACCGCGTTGTCGCGTCATACGTAACATCCATAGGACTGCCTCACTTCTGCCGATATAATCGGGGCGGGGTTCCCCGCATGATTTCCGAACGTTGGCGCCAAATCCGGGTGTACATGAAGCGTCACGGGCTGCTGCCGACCAGCCGTCTGGCGCGCTTCACCCTGTACCTGCTCGGCGTCGATGTCTTCCTCATCCTGTACCGCGAATTCATGCATCTGGTCCACAGAACCGCCCAGGTGGACGGCTGGATTTATTTCATCGCTTATGTGGTGGCGTTTCTTGGATTGATTCTGGCTATCCGGTGGGTTCGCGAGCGGCTGATGTGGGCGCTGCGCAACCGGCTGATTGTGACGTACATGTTCATCGGCGTCATTCCGGTTGTGCTGTTGATCCTGATGGGGCTGCTGGTAGGTACGGTCTTCGTCGGCCAGTTCGCCACCTACGTTACGACGACGGATCTGCAAACCGAGAGCAAGGAACTCAACGCAGTGAATAGCCGGCTGGCGTCGGAAATTGCAATGGCTGTGCGGCGTGGTAGGACGCTTACGACCGACATCCTGGAGAACGCGAATTCCCAGGAAGAGATGTTCCCGAATCGACAGGTAACGGCATGGTTCAAGGGCAAACCGTACGTGCTTGCAACGGCGGCAGGCACGAAGGTTTCCGATGTTCCCCCCGGTCCGGTCGCGCTGCCTCCGCCCGGCAAGAGCGACACTGGGAACGTTGTCATCGATGGCACACGAACATTCCTGCGTGCCTCGCGCGAACTCGACGTGAATGGCTCGAAGCTGATGGTGATCTCCAGTGTGCCGCTTGATGTCAGTCTTCTGAGTCGCGTGGCTGAGAACATCGGCGTGGTGTCGATGGAAGCTTTTACCAAGACCGGCAACGGCAAACAGGAAGTGCCGAAGGGCACGAAGCTGAAAATTTCGAGTTCGGACGAGGAACTCAACCTGGAGCCCTCGAGTGGCGGGTCGGATGTAATCAATGGCGCGATCCAGAGCTCATCGCCGATGCCTCCGCCGAAGAACTATTTCGATCGGGAAATTACGTTCATCAGCACGGTTCCGGCGATCGATTGGAGCGGCGGCTCTGACCGCAACATTCTGATGGTGGTACACACGCGGCCGTCGCTGATGTACGACCGGTTGTTCCGTACGATCGGAAATTTCGTCAATGTCGTGCTGATGGTGCTGGCGGCGGTGGGGATCTTCTTCGGAATTATTGAGCTGATTGCGCTGTTCATTGGCGTGCGGCTGACGAGGACGATCACCGAATCGATCTACAAGCTCTACCAGGCCACCCGGCGCATGAACCAGGGCGACTTCACGCACCGCATTAAGGTAACGCGCAAGGACCAGCTTGCGTCGCTGGAGACATCGTTCAACTCGATGACGGAGAACATCCAGAAGCTGCTGAAGGAACAGCAGGAAAAACAGCGGATGGAGAGCGAACTGACGATCGCGCAGGAAGTGCAGGCGCAACTGTTCCCGAAGGGCGTGTTCGACATACGGTCGCTGGAGCTGTACGGCTTCTGCGAGCCGGCACGCACAGTGAGCGGCGATTATTACGACTTTATTCCGCTGGGTCCTGATCGGCTGGCGCTTGCCGTGGGCGACATCAGCGGAAAGGGAATTTCGGCGGCGCTGCTGATGGCGAGCATTCATTCGGCGGTGCGCGCCTACAGCTTGGAACGCGTGCCGGTGATGGCTACCGCGGGCGCGGGACATGGCGGATCGTTCGTGCTCTCGCGGATGAACGAAAACGGATTCGAGACGGAGATTTCGCCTTCGCAATTGTGCACAATGCTGAACCGGCAGGTCTATCACAGCACAGCGGTGGAGAAGTACGCGACGATGTTCCTCGGCATTTACGACGGCGAGGCGCGAAAACTCACGTATTGCAATGCGGGCCACCTGCCTCCGTTGCTGCTGGGAAGCGACGGATCGGTGCGGCGGCTGGAAAATGGCGGCAGCGTAGTCGGGCTGATCGACGGCTTGTCATACCAGGAGTCGCAAGTATCGTTGCGAGCGGGGGACATCTTCATTGCTTACAGCGACGGCATCACGGAACCGGAAAACGAGTTTGGGGAATTCGGTGAGGAACGGCTAATTCAGTTGGTGCGCGAGAATCAGCATTTGCCGTTACAACGGATCGCCGAGTTGGCGGTCGCGGCGGTGAAGGACTGGATCGGCGGAAATGAGCAGCCGGACGATGTGACGATTGTGCTGGCTCGGCTACGTTAAAACCAACTGAAAACACGGAGGACGGAGGCACGGAGCTCACGGAGATAGAGATAGAAAAGGACCTGATCGTGAGCACTGTTGCAGAAAACTGCACTTGGATAAGTTTCTATAGTCTTCTTTTTTCTATGAATTCCTCTGTGCGCTCAGTGAACTTCGTTCTCCGTGTTTTCTTTTACTCCGGGTCCATCTTCAGTTTTGCAATCGCTTCTTCGAGCTTGGGGTCTTCTCCTACTTCCTCGTAGTGCGCCAGCGTCTTCCTGAGAATGTCCGTGTGGCGGGCGTACATCTCGCGGATGAGCGGGTTGGGGTGCTCTTCGGCGCGGCGCTCGGACTGATGGATCAGCTCCATCAAGTGCACATACAGCTCGGGCTTCATGAAGTCAAAAGATACCACGGAGGACGGAGGCCCGGAGCTCAGGGAGAAGAGTGTTAGAAAAAGACTTGCTCGGAGATTCTGTGATAATCACAGGCAAGCGAATGATTCGCATGTCGGGGTTTTTCTGTTATTAATTCCTCCGTTGTCTCTGTGTCTCCGTTCTCCGTGGTATCTTTTGACTTTCATGCCTTGCCCCTATTTCATTCCAACGGAGAGATTTGACGATGCGGGATTTGTTCATCCGGCAAGATTGCCGTTGGGGGCGGGATATCGCGGGCTGTGCGGCGCGCCGGGGCATGAAGGTTCGCAGCCGACGGATGAAGAGCTGAAGCACGGATGCAATCTCGGATATGCGCGGAATTGTCGGCGGCTGCCGCAGGATCGCGAAGCCGATGCGGTGCGGTTCTCGATTTTGCGTGATCGCGATGGGCGGATCGAAATCTGTCATGTTTCGGAGCTGAATTATCTACCGCGCGAGCATGGAAGCTTGCAGTACGACTCGGTGTTGCAGCGGTGGGTGAATCTGCATCCGGAACAACGGGTACAAGCGCTGGCGGAGTGCTATCTGCAATCGTATCTGCAGAAGGGGGATAGGAGATAGGGGGTAGGGGATAATATCTCGAACGAAGATATGGGCTCGCAACTAGCGAGTCATGTAATCGGCAATCGAATCTTCCTCATTCTACGGCACTATCCTCTATCCTCTAGCTGCTATCCCCTAGCCCTCAACTCCTGATTTCGTACAATCGATAGCATGAACGAGACGAACGAATTAAAGCCGCGTCCGGTGAGCGAGTCGGTTTCGGAGATGTCCGAGATCGTGCTGCCGAACGACGCCAACCCGCTGGGCGCCCTGCTTGGCGGACGACTGATGCACTGGATCGATCTGGCCGGCGCGCTGGCCGCCCACCGGCACTCGCGTAACTATGTTGTTACAGCATCGATCGATCATCTGGATTTCGTCACCCCGGTGCATGTTGGCGACCTGGTCATTCTGCGCTCGACGGTGAACCGCGTATTTCACACGTCCATGGAAGTTGGGGTAAAGGTTTTCGTGGAGAACTACATCACGGGAACGCATCGCGTGGTGAGCACGGCGTACCTGACGTTTGTGGCCGTCGATCGGCATGGACGGCATCTGCCGGTTCCTCCGGTGATCCCCGAAAGCGAGGAAGAGAAGCGGCGTTACGAGGATGCGGGACGGAGACGCGAGCATCGGATGGCGGAGCGGGCGAGGAAAACAGTAGTCAGTGGTCAGTGATCAGGGTTCAGTGGTAAACAATGGTGGAGCGAATAAGCAGGCAGAAAGCTGCTTGAAGTCATCTTGTTTGGGGTAAGGGAAACCACCGGCCGACAATTCTCTATTCCCGCCAATTTCCCTTGGTTTTCCCAGAGCGAAACATGAAATTCATTTTGGCTGTGACGGTGATCACATCCCCATGTTAATGCGTGCGCCGATAATTTGATGACTGCACTTTGTTCTCTGAATCAATAGGAACATATGGACCACGCATTATTCGTACATCGATTGCACTTTGCCTTCACGGTCACATATCACTACTTGTTCCCACAACTCACGATGGGACTAGCGCCGCTCATCTTCTACCTGAAGACGCTCGGGTTGAAGAAGAACGACGAACGTTACAACCAGGCGGCGCGGTTCTGGGCCAAAGTTTTCGGAATTAACTTTGTCGTTGGGGTCGTGACGGGGATTCCGATGGAATTCCAGTTCGGCACCAACTGGGCTCATTTCTCGCACTTTGCCGGGGGCGTAATCGGCCAAACGCTGGCGATGGAAGGTGTGTTTGCGTTCTTCCTTGAATCGGCGTTCCTGGGGCTGTTCCTGTACGGCGAGAAGCGATTGGGTCCGAAGTTGCACTGGTTCTCGTCGCTGATGG
>CAYWSM010000010.1:0-6615 GCA_964460935.1 uncultured Terriglobales bacterium
TGCTAAATTATGAGGTCATCAGCTCCTCTCGCCGGAACACACGCATACACATGCACATGGCCATGGTGGTAATTCGGCACTGTGCAAACCAGCCGGTGTTTTGCGAGAGGTTACTCATGCTGCCCGTTAGCTTACGACCAACCCCTTAGTGGTGTCAATCACGATTGTTTGTGACGCTCAGTCAACACCCAGCAACTCCGGCTCCAGCAGCCGGATTTTCGAAGTCCTTGGGTTCTGCTGCTTGCCATGCTTGTCGATCTGCTCGCCTCGTCCTTCTGCCTGCGTGTAATTCGGATTCTTGATCTTGATCCACGTCGTCGCATTGCTGTTCGGAAGATAGGAACCAAACTTCCATTTTGCGACGATCCCTTCCAGGTCATGTTCGCAGGCGAAATCGAACAATTGCTTCCCGCGGTAATCCAGATGATCGCTATACAACAAGCGCGACGGAGCTGTCGGAATGATTGTCCGCAACTTCTCCTTGCGCTCGACGAGAGGCAGGTCGCGAAGGTCGCGACCATTCAACCAAAGTAGATCGAAGGCGAAAAAGTACGGATCGCCACGGCGGTAAATCAGGTCGCCGAACTGTGACCGACCTTCGGTATCAAGGCAGCAGATCTCGCCATCAATAACAGCATTTTCGACGTTCAGATGTCGGCCGATCCAGCTACTCAGTTCGCCGAAGGACTTGTACTGGTTCCCGCGGCGAGACAACAGTCGTACGTGTTCGTTCTCGATGTACGTGGTCCCCCGAAATCCGTCTTGCTTGACTTCGAAGATCCAGTCCGGATGGTCAAAAGCATCAGGGCGCTGAAACAGCGCCATGGGTTGAAAGAAAGCAGGTAGTTGAGACACTATGGATATTGTAATTGAAGAATGAAGGTTGATCCTCGCTATCGCTGATCAAGCCCTCAGACTGCTTCAACTTCAATCCGTCAGCCACTGGGGGTTCTGCACAGTCCCGTCAAAGTGATGCGAGGTCTTGTAGAGTTCGAACTTGCCGGCATTTGCTACCGGTGCTGTCTTCGCTAGTAGAGCCGCCATCTGCTGCTGGTCGAGCTTCTTGAAATTCCGCAGTACGCTTAAGTCCTGCTGTAGAACCTGCATGTTGTCGATTCCCGTAATCACCACGCTCGTCGGCAGGCTCATAGCGTAGTGGAGGCACTCGAACGGCGTCACCGTCTTGCTCTCAAGAATGAACGGGTCGCCCATCGACTTCATGCCGAGCACGCCGATATTTTCTTTCACAAGGCGAGGAAGCACCTTCTTCTCGAAGCTTTCAAAGTGCGCATCCATCACATTCAGCGGCATCTGCACGGTATCGAAGTGGAAGTTGTGTTGCGAAGCAACATTCAGCATATGCAGGTGGATATCCGGAATCTTGTGACCGGTGAAACCGATATACCGCACTTTCCCTGCTTTGCGGGCTTCGAGCATCGCTTCCATTGCCCCACCCGGCGCAAAGATGCGTTCCGGATCGTTCATCCGGATTACCTCATGAAACTGCATCAGGTCCACATGATCGGTCTGGAGGCGTTTCAGTGATTCGTCAATCTGCTTTGCTGCTGCCTGCTTGGTGCGTCCATCGATCTTCGTCATGAGGAATACCTTCTGCCGGTAGCCGTTGCGCAGTGCCTTTCCCATGCGGACTTCGCTGGCGCCATTGTTGTAGTCCCAGCAGTTGTCCATGAAGTTGATGCCACCATCGATTGCCGAACGGATGATGTGAATGCTTTCGTTTTCGTCCTTCTGTTGGCCGATATGAAAACCGCCGAGTCCGAGCGCAGACACTTTCTCGCCTGTGCGGCCCAGTGTTCGATACTCAACTTCGGTTTGAGATTCTGCTACCCCCAATTCAGCAGGCAAGCCAGCCGCGAGAGCGGCTCCGAGCGTCAGTCCAATGAAATCGCGACGCGACACAACATCGAAACAAGGGATAGGAAAGTCGGAATACGATCTTTCGGCGTTCACGGAATCAGCCCTTTCAGCGAACAAACGGAAAGCCGGCAACATGGCCGGCTTCTCGTGAAGACGTAAATTGTCGCACGAAAGTTGCTAGGCGGCTCGGCGCAATCCTCCCGTTCCGCTACTCCTGTTTCCCGTGATGAGGCGGATGATCCATGTCAGAATGACCGCCCCGCCTATAGCCACCAGAATCGTATAGATCATGCCGCCGTGACCGCTGAAGCCCAGCGCCCTCATAATCCAACCGCCGATGACGGCGCCAACGATGCCAATGATGATGTCCACGAGGGTACCGTAACCCTCTCCGCGCATGATCTTACCTGTCGCCCAGCCCGCAATAAGGCCGACGATGATCCACCAAATCACTCCCATAAAGTCCTCCGCAGGGGGTTAGGTAATGAGAGGAATGAGGTGGCAAAACGGTTGCGTGCCCAAACAGGGTTGCTGTCACGAGAAGATGCGTGTGATTCCTTCTTTCAGGACTAACACACGATCACGAACTCCGCGCCGTTCCGACTCATGTTCCAGGAACTCGACTGGCTCTTTCACCGGCTCATGCGACAGGCGGAACGTTCCATAGTGCATCGGAATCATCCAGCGTGCCTGCAAATCAATGAACGCTTGCACGGCATCCTCGGGATTTGTGTGTACGTTGCGGAACGATGGGGGATTGTAAGCTCCGATCGGCAGTAGCGCGAGTTCCGGCTGTAAGCGGCGTCCAATTTCGGAGAAGCCTTCGAAATACGCCGTATCACCTGCGTGATAGATCGAATGTTTGTTGGATTTGAGCACAAAACCGCCGAATCCACGATGCATGTCACGGATGATGCGGGCTCCCCAATGGTTCGCCGGGACGTGCGTGATGCCAACGTCCCCGAAACGAACGTCTTCCCACCACTTCAGTTCGATCACCTTGCGGAAGCCAAGGTCCGACACCAAGTCGGCAACATGTTCCGGGACAATGATGATCGGCGCCTTGCCGACAACTCGGCGGCTCTGACGTGCAATCGCGCGCAGCGACGGGCGATGCAGGTGATCGAAGTGCGCGTGCGACACCAGCACTACATCAATCGCCGGCAACTCGCGAATGCGAACACCCGGACGGCGCAACCGCTTCAGAACAAAGATCCACTTGGCAAAGTTGGGATCGACTACAACATTGAGCCCGCCAATCTGCAAAAAGAAGCTCGAATGTCCAATGAAGGTAACAGCCATCTGTCCGGATTTCGCGAGAATGGGACGGCTGGCTTCGCCTGTGCGACGCGTCAAAGCCGAGTGCCGCACCAGCTTGGAAAACTGGCGGGCCTTTCTACGAAGAGTGATATTCAACATCTGTCTACTAATTAGACGCTCTGCTGCGGCACTCGATTCTTTCCAGAGTTGCTTGACGCAGTCTTAAGGCGTCATATCTAATCGCGATGATAACTGGTTAGTGAGGGAAAGCTTGCGAATCGCATTCCTGGGATTAGGGATTATGGGCGCCGCAATGGCGTCGAACTTGGCCAAGTCCGGCAACGAAGTCACGGTGTGGAACCGCACGCCTGGAAAAACAGTGGAGGGCACGCGTTCGGCCACCACTCCGGCAGAAGCTGCCGCCGGTGCGGAAGTGGTCTGGATGTGCGTCGCCGATACCAGCGCCGTCGAACAGGTACTCTTCGGCGAGAACGGTGTTGAGAAGTCTCTAACTAGCGGGATAACGGTCGTGGATTCGAGCACGATTTCTCCGGCTGCGACGCGCAAGTTCGCCGAACGCGTCCGCGCCAAAGGCGCAAACTATGTAGATGCTCCCGTTACCGGATCGAAGATCGGCGCGGCGGAAGGCAAGTTGGTCTTCATCGTGGGCGGTGACGAACCGGTCATTCAGAAGCTTGATCCGCTGTTCGCCGTCATGGGCAAGGCCATTGTTCATATGGGCGAGAACGGCATGGGACAAACCGCGAAGATTGGAATGAACCTGATGATCGCTCTCATTTACGAGGGATTCGCCGAGGCTCTGGTCCTTACGTCAAAGCTGGGCCTGAAACCTGAGTTGCTGCTGCAACTCGTGGAAAAGTCCATGGTTCGTTCCGGTGTCACCGATTACAAAGCTCCGTTCGTGTTGAAGCGTGACTTCACCCCCAACTTCCCGCTGCGCCTCATGCACAAAGACATCAAGCTGATGCTGGACGCTGCCCAGGAAAACCGGGTTAAGCTGCCGGGGCTCGAAACCGTGGAAGAAATCTACGATGTCGCTAGCGAAGAAGGAATGAAGGATCTCGATTACGCCGCCACGCTGGAGTTATTGGAGAAATGGGCTGGCGTCCAGGTTAAAGGCAGCTAAGCGTATTTCTACTGGAAGCGAAAACTGCCGGAGCTCGATGCTCCGGCGGTTTCAGTTTGAGGCTCAGCGACTCAGGCCAAATCGAACAATAGCACTTCTGCCCTCTTGCCGTTGGCGTTTCCAGTCAGCATGATCTTTTCCTCCTCGCTGATCGCTGCACCATCTCCGGCCGAGAGCGTTTGTCCATTCACGTTCACCGACCCCTGAACGACCTGAATCCAAGCTCCACGGCCGGATTTCAGATCGTAGCTCACGGATTTGCCGTCTTCGAGAATCGTCGCCAGCAGTTTTGCGTCCTGGTGTATCTTCACCGCTCCATCGTTGGCCTCGCGTGACGCGATCACGCGCAGACGATTCAACTTTTCTTCGTCCGGGAAGAACTTCTGCTCATAACTCGGTTCAATTCCATTCTCCTCCGGGAAGATCCATATCTGGTAGAAGTGAACCGGTTCGGCCTTTGAATGGTTGAACTCGCTGTGCATGACGCCTGTGCCCGCCGACATGCGCTGTACTTCCCCCGGTACAATGGCCGACCCATTGCCCATTGAGTCCTTGTGCGCAAGCGCTCCTTCGAGCACGTAGGTAATGATCTCCATGTCGTTGTGCGGATGGGTGCCAAATCCATTGCCAGGAGCAACACGGTCCTCGTTGATGACACGCAGAGACCGGAAATGCATGTTCTTCGGATCGTAGTAATTGGCGAACGAAAACGTGTGATGAGTGTCGAGCCAACCGTGGTTGGCGTGTCCACGCTCTTTTGCTGGGCGTACGGTGATCATGGGTTCCTCCTAGCTGTACACGTGGTTAGATGTTTTAACGTTAAAATAGTTTCAACATCCTGCACTTGTGACTTTCCTGATCCGGCAGGTACCATGCTGACGCACGTTGTAGAGCCATAATCAGGAGAACTCATGAGATTCGCAGTCTGGATGCTGCTTTTGGTGGGATTGGTCGTGTCGGCATCGGCAGCCGACCAAGTGAAAACCCAATCCGGCGTAGTTGAGGGCAAAACCGGGACAGACGGAAAAGTGAAGGAGTTTCTCGGGATTCCCTACGCGGCTCCGCCGGTTGGGGATTTGCGCTGGAAAGAGCCTCAGCCGGTAAAGCCATGGACGGGTGTGAAGAAAGCGACAGAATTCGGCCCACATTGTGTTCAGGGACGAATCTTCGGGGATATGGTCTTCCCCGATCCGGGTGCCAGTGAAGACTGCCTGACGCTGAACGTCTGGACTCCAGATGTTTCCGGTAAAACGAAGCTCCCCGTCATGGTTTGGATTTATGGAGGCGGTTTCCAGGCGGGAGCGACTTCAGAACCACGTCAGAACGGGGAGTTCCTGGTACACAAGGGCGTAGTTGTCGTCAGCATGAACTATCGGCTAGGCATCTTCGGCTTCTTCTCGCATCCGGAATTGACCAGGGAGTCGCCGCATCACGCATCCGGTAACTATGGACTGATGGACCAGGCAGCGGCGATCGACTGGGTAAAGAAGAATATTGCCGCATTTGGCGGCGATCCTAATAACATCACGATCTTCGGTGAATCGGCAGGCTCGTTTTCCGTGTGCGCACAGATGGCTTCCCCGCTATCCAAGAATCTGATTAGTAAGGCAATCGGTGAAAGTGGGGCATTCTTTGGCAAAGAACTGCATGCTCAGGTACTGAGTACTACCGAACAAAATGGCGCAAAATTCGCACAGGAGGTGGGTGCTGATTCCCTCGCAAAGCTGCGTGACATGCCGGCGCAGCAGTTGCTTGATGCCGTTATGAAGGGTGATTCGTTCCGTTTTGCTCCTAACATCGATGGCTACTTCCTGCCGGAAAGCGTTGAGGCAATCTACAGGAAAGGTGACCAGGCGCATGTGCCGCTGCTGGCGGGATGGAATCACGACGAAGGAAGCTGGATGCAATTCTTCGGCAAGGATGCTCCCACGGTCGCCAACTACGAAACCAAGGTGAAGGAGCAGTATGGTGATGCGGCATCCGACATCTTGAAGCTGTTTCCGGCCAAGGACGAGGAGCAGGTGAAAGCATCCGCCGGCGCACTGAGTACCGCAGATTTCATCGCCTACGGGACGTGGAAGTGGATCGAGTCGCAGAAGCAGACTGGAGACGCGCCGGTGTATCGATATGAGTTCGACCAGGCTCCACCGGCGGGCGAGGATGCAAAGGATCCTCTGGCGGGAAAGCTGGCGTATCACTCGGCGGAAATTGAGTACGTGTTCCAGACCCTGAAATCGAAGGGATTGCCGTTCACGAAAGACGACTACGCCGTCTCCGACGTGATGAGCACCTACTGGACAAACTTCGCGCGTACCGGCAATCCGAACAGC
>CAYWSM010000011.1:0-2079 GCA_964460935.1 uncultured Terriglobales bacterium
ATCTGTAGCAATCTCGAACAGCACCCCGCCGGGTTCCCGGAAGTAGATGGAATGGAAATACTGCCGATCGATGATCGGCGTCACGTCATAGTCGCGTTCGATGAGAGTGCGGCGCCATCGTATCTGCTCTTCGTCCGTTGCGGTTCTCCAGGCAACGTGATGTACGGTTCCCACGGCCACCCTTCCCGGACGGCCTTCCGGGACGCAGATGAGATCGACGATCGTGCTGGGGCCGGTATCTGCCACGGCATAACGGAATCGGTTCCCCTGCTTCTCAATCTGCTTGAAGCCTAACGTTTCCGTTATAAGAGACGCGGTGCTCTCGTACCCATCCTCCGAAAGTGTCACATGATGAAATCCGCGGATAGCATTTTCGGTGGGAACAGGGCCGTGCTCCCAGGCCCTGTCGGGTTCCGCATTCGCAGTGCTGACAAGTTCCAGTTGAAGGCCGTCGGGATCTCTGAAGAAGAGCATTTCCTCTCCGAACTCCGACGTCGCTTCGTCGAATTCAACTTCGCGCTTGCGGAGACGCTCCCGCCAGTAGGGGAGCGACTTCTCTGGCACGGCAAACGACGTAGCCGTGAGCTGCCCTGTGCCGATGCGCCCGGGGAATGCGTCAGGCCAGGGAAAGAACGTCAGAATTGTGCCGGGATGACCTTGTCCATCCCCGTAATAAAGGTGGTATGTAGTCGGATCGTCGAAGTTCACCGTCAGTTTCACGAGCCGCAGGCCCAGAACACCTGCATAGAAATTGATGTTCACCTGTGGTTCGCCCGCAATCGCGGTTACATGGTGCAGTCCTTCCACGCCCTGCATAGATACCCCCGATTCGTCGCGGTTAGAAGTTAACGGTATCGATATATCCTTTGGTGTTCCCATAGCGTGGTTCGATCGTCCAGCGAATGAATGATCAAGCTGCTCGGCTGGTGATCGTGTGAGTGTGGAATCCCAACGCATCACCGAGCGCACGGTCGGCGGCAAAACGCCCGCCGCCGGTAAAGACCAGTGCCAGCGCGCCGGCTAAGAGCATCAGTTCTGAATCCCAGCCGCTTGTCTGTGGTCCCGAAGTGAACGGAGCACTCGGAATTCTCACCTTGCCGAGCGCCACCGCCATGTCAACCGCCAGCGCCAGCGCCAAAGGACGCGTGGCAACGCCAGCCATCAGAAGCCCGGCGCCAACTGTCTCCAGCAGAGCAAGACCCCAAGCGGCTACCAGGGGCGCTGGCACTCCCATCTGCCGCAAAAGTTCGGCAAACTTCGAAGGATCCTTCAGCTTATGCCGGCCATGTGCGATGAAAGTGCTTCCCAGCGCGAGCCGCAGGACGAGCTCGCCAGCGGGCGCAACTGACTCCTCGGCTTCTTCGATCTTCCGGACGAGTGATTTGCGCATCGTCGTGGACCTCTAGGCGATACGTTTGTGATGTTGGGGGAAACGACTGTGTTGGCATGCAAAAGGCTATCAATTGCCTGTTAAAGGCGGGCATCACCCGCGAGCTGGCACAAACCGATTGCCCTGGATCTCTCCGGGAGCAAGGTCGTCAACATAACACCAGACCCACTCTTCCCCGGGTTCTGCCGAACGAATCAGCGGATGCGTGGTGGCATGGAAATGCTTTGTCGCATGCTTGTTCTTTGACGAATCGCAGCAGCCAACATGACCGCACTCCAGGCACATTCGTAGATGAACCCAGGTGTCGCCCGTTTTGATGCAGTCCTCGCAGACGTGCTTGTCCGTATGCGTCAATTTGATCTGGTTGAGATGGGAACATTGACTCGCCATTGTTAACCTCCGGCCTCCACGGTGTAATGGATCGTCTGAGCGACGATCCAGCCATTTTCGATGACGAACGAGTCGGCGCCGTCGCGCACATGTGCATGCTCGCCCTTCGACGTCCACTCCAGAAAAGCAACACGCCCGTCTATCAGACGATTCGTGTACACGTAGGGTGCTTTCGGGAGTTCCTGTTCGAGCAGGCGCGCAAGCTCCTTTGCGCCGTCACGGCCTCGGAAGATGCCTCGACGCTCGAGAATGACGACGTCGGGAGAAACATTGCGGTCAATGTCTTCTTCAAATCGGTG
>CAYWSM010000012.1:0-2149 GCA_964460935.1 uncultured Terriglobales bacterium
GAGAGAAGCCTGCATATGTTTCATCGCAAGTACCTGGAAGCGGTGGGTGGGGGATAGGGGTAGGGGGTAGGGGGTAGGGGGTAGGGGGTAGGGGATAGGGGTTAGGGGTTAGGGGTTAGGAAAAGCTTTCAGCGGCTAAAGCCGCGAGAATTGTGCACTCGGTGTGGCACGGCTGAAAAACACGGGCTCGTCTGCAAAAAAGTCGCTAAAGCGATTCGCAAACGGAGCAAGTGAATTTTCCGCAGCCTGTGAAGCCGCGCCCTGATACAAGACACTTTGAAATACAAAACACTTTTTGAATACGACGCGCCCTGGCGCAAACCATTTGGACAGTTGTTGTAATTCGTTACCAGTGGCCAATGATAAATGGTTGGCGACTTGTAATTGGTGGTTGATGATCAGGATTTGAGGTCTGTAAATATTTGTAAACGCTGTATGTTGCTGCAACTTTTGCCTGCCTGAGCGGTTATTGTTGATACCAGCCGGAACATGCTTCTGCGGTAAACCACGATAGTTTCGGGTCGTCTAAAAGAAAGTTGCTAGGAGGTTCGAGATGAAGATGTTATGCAAGATAGCGTTCCTGTGTGTTCTGGCGAGCCTGGCCATGGCGCAGGACACTCCGCAGGGTCCGCCACAAGGTGGACCGGGCGCGGGGATGCGCGGACGCATGGGCCGCGGCGTGATGGGCGAGATTACGGCGGTGAACGCCGACGGCTATACGCTGAAGACAATGCAGGGAAATTCGGCGACGGTGAAGGTGACGCCGGAGACGAAGATCATGCGCAACCGTGAGCCGATCAAGATGACGGACCTGAAGGTTGGCGACGCCATCGGCGTCATGGGCAGTCCGGACGCGAACGATCCGACAACATGGAATGCGAATATCGTTGTCGATCGCACGGCGCAAATGAAAGAGTTCAAGGAGAACCTGGGCAAGACGATGATTGCCGGCGAAGTGAAGGCGATTGACGGCACCAAACTGACGATCCTGCGGCCTGATGGCCAGACGCAAACCATCGAGGCCGATGAGAACACGAGCTTCCGCAAAGGCCGCGAGAGCGTGACGCTGGCGGACATCAAGGCAGGCGATCATGTGATGGGACGCGGAGCAGTGAAAGACGGCGTGTTTGTACCGTCAGAGTTACGAGTCGGCGGCCCGGGTGCAATGGGCGCCGGCATGGGAATGGGAATGGGCGGCGGTGAACGCGATTGGCGCCGCGGCCAGGGTCCCGGTCAGAATCAAACACAGCCGCAGTAGAGATTCCTGGAAACTTCCTGATGGTGAAATTCCCCAATTCAAATTGGCTCTGCCGGGCGCTGCTGATGGCGGCGCTCGGCGGAGTATCGTGGGCACAGACGCCGCAAAGTGCGCCCAGCGTTTCGGCTCCTGCGGCGCCCGATGCCTGCGAGATCATGGGCAAGGTGAGCGCCGGCAACGTTCCGCTGCCGGGGGTAACGATCTCGGCTTCCAACTCGCTGACTGGGAAAAAGTCAGCTACTTCTACGGCTCCGGACGGGACCTACAAGCTCAGCGTGGGACCGAAGGGCCGGTTTATCGTGCGCGCCGAGTTCTCAGCCTTTGCTGCGGCGACGAGCGAAATCGTGGTCAACGCGCAGAACTGCCATGCGACGGTGAACTTGCCGATGACGTTGCTTTCACGTGTGCAGAGCACGCCGGAGGACGGAGAGACAGCAACTTCGGCGGGTCAGAGGCAGGCTCTTTCGATTGCGACGCAGCGCGGATTCCAAAGCCTTGGGTTGAACGGAGATGCGAGTTTGGCGGGAACTGAAAGTTCAGGCGGAGGAATGGGGACTGGCGCTTCCGATACTTCATCTTCTTCGGGCATGCCGTCGTCGAGTTTTATGAATGAAGGTTCGACGGAATCGGTGGCGGTTGCTGGGAATGGGAACAACGCGCAGTCGAACGAATCGATGTTCGGACCCGGCGAAATGCGCTATCGCGGCGATGGCGGTCCGGGCGGAGGGCCCGGTGGACCAGGTGGACCTCCGGGGGGAGGACCGGGAGGATTTCGTGGACCCGGTGGTGGTCCGGGGACTTTCCGACTTGGCGGCCGTCGCGGAAAGTTCAACTTCAACCAGCCGCATGGCGCCATTTTCTATACGCTGGGTGACTCGGCGTTTGATGCCA
>CAYWSM010000013.1:0-11530 GCA_964460935.1 uncultured Terriglobales bacterium
TTCGCCTCCGTCAAGACCGAGATGATCGGCGATCGCTTGTAGTTCGGACGGCGTCTTGCGCGAATGCTTGCCGCGCCCGCCGCAAACGTAAATTCCCAACTCATGCGATCGTGGGTTGAGGCCCTTTTTCAACGCTCCCATGACAGACGTCGTGATTCCAGACGAGTGCCAGTCCATGCCCATCACGGAACCAAAAGCCTGGAACCAGAAAGGATCGCTCAATCGCGTCAGGAGTTCGGACGCGCCGTAGTGATAGACGACGCTCTCGGCGATAGCAGTTCCAAGCGTGGTCATGCGCTCGGCAAGCCACGACGGTACTCGGCCACTATGAAGAGGCAAGTCGGCTGATCCGGAGCGCTTCATGGCTCTATTCTAATGTTCAAAAGAAAACACGGAGGACGGAGACACGGAGGTCACGGAGTTTTTTGAAATCAATTCTTTGAGCACCGATGACAGCCAAGTCTTCCCGTTAGATTGCCCGCTGCTTAGGTTGTATAGAGACGATGGGTTTCAAGCCTCGACGGGCTTCCATCTCCGCCGCAATTTCGCGGCTGATTTCAGGCCCGAGAACCTTCTTTGCAATGGGAAACACATCGCGATCCTCCACTTCGATGTGGCGGCGATACATTTCAAATAGCTGGGTTACGGTGCTGCGGAATTGTTCGGAGTCGCGCTGGTTAAGCTTTCCAGCCTGCAAGTACCTCGTCCCGAGTTCATCCACCTCGGCGTGCAACGGTTCCGCCCAGCGGTGATCCTTTTCCAGAAAGTCGAGCCTTTCCAATGCCGAACGCAGTGCGGGATCTTTGATTTTCCGCAGGCGTGGAAAGAGCGATTCTTCTTCGTCCGCCGTGTGCTTGGGAGCTGCTTCTCGGAAGTAGCGAAGCGATGTCTCCAGGGCACGGCGGGATTCGTCCGACAATTCGCGATCGGAACTATCGGCGACCGCCTTCAGGCTACCGATGAACATCTCGACTCGGCGATGGCAGTCCGAAAGGAGTCCGGTGGGATCGGAGAAGCTGTGCGTGGCAGAGCCGATTTGTACTGGCATGTTCTCTATTTTATCGCCCTACGATACAAGCGCTGTGACAGGAGTCTCACCTTCGTTCGCTATCACAAATGCCACGCTATAAGTGACTTGTGTCACATCCTCTTGTGTTAAGAGGATGATAGTTTTACCCACAAATTTGGGGTTCACCGATGATGGAGACTAAGCAGCAGTTGGAACGAGACGATGCCTTCCTGGCTTCGCCAGAACTGGCCGAAGCCTTGGAACACTACGGGTCTGAGCTGAGCCTGCCCGCTGAAAAGATGCTATTTGTGCGAGGAGAGAAGGCTCACGGCCTATACCTGTTGAGATCGGGCTCGGCCCGCCTCAGCGTCCCGGGTGCGATTGATCGTTCTGTGGGACCGGGCGCCCTGCTCGGAGTTCCCGGAACCCTCTCCAGAGGGATCTACAGCCTGTCGGCACAACTCATGGAAGAAGCGAAAGTGTTGTTCGTGCCGTCGGAGCACATATCAAAGTTGCTCGCAGAACGCCCAGAGGTGGGTATGCACATGGTGGAGATGCTGAGTAAGGAGATCCACGCCATGCGCGAGCGGATTTCCAAGTTGGCCTCCGGCGCTGAGAAGGTTTAGCTGGAGGCGGTGCGTTTTGCCACAGTGTTGAAAGGTGCATCGACGTTTTCGTGGCCATCACGGTGTTGAAAGATGCAACAACACACCATTGAGGATCACGCCATTGTTATTTTGTGATTGAATCGGCAGCGACCTGATCCTAGACATTCTCGCTCACGCCATCGTTTGTCGCGGTGGAAACAGTAAATCACGCTCGCGTTCGAGGCGGCGGACGGCTTCTAAATACCAACAAGATGTGCGCTGCGTCACGAAACGGATGTGCCGTATCACGTTCAGAAGTGCGTTGTATCACTTACCGTGGGTATCGCGCTAAGCGAAAACATCAGACATCGTTCTGCGATTCGAACACTCGTTCGAGAGGCAGGCGACCCTGGCGGACCGAGACCGTCCACCTAGAGAGCGTGAGCCGAATGCCCAGTGACGCAATCCTTTCCATGGCTCCTGCCGACGAGACCATCGGCAAATCCCTTGACCGTTGCGGTGTTTCGCGCCGCGACTTCCTGACCTTGTGCTCGATCATGATGGCCGCAGCGCCTGTTGGCTTGGCGCTGACGGAGAAAGGCAAGAGCGTCGAACAGGTCGCAAATGCAATCGCGAAGGCGAAGAAGCCCTCGGTAATCTGGCTGCACTTCCAGGACTGTACGGGGTGTTCCGAAACCCTCCTTCGAACCTCCCAGCCTGATGTTGCCGACCTTATCCTCAATGTTATCTCCCTCGATTATCACGAAACGCTGATGGCGGCCTCCGGTTACCAGGCGGAGAAGTGCCTGAAGGATGCGATGGAGGCGAATCTCGGCAAATACATCCTGGTTTGCGAGGGTTCGATCCCGACGAAGAATAATGGCGACTTTCTTTATCTTGCCGGCCACAAGGGAATCGATCGCTTGAAGGAATGTGCCTCGAAGGCAGCGGCGATCATATCGATGGGCTCTTGCGCGTCCTGGGGCGGTGTTCCGTCGTCCGACCCGAATCCGACCGGTGCGACCGGCGTCGATCAACTCATCAGCGACAAACCGGTCGTGAACCTGCCTGGATGCCCACCGAATCCCTACAACCTGCTTGGTGTGGTGCTTGAGTTTGTGACGCTCGGCAAACTTCCGGGGCTCGATCAATATGGCCGTCCGAAGTTCGCGTATGACCGGGTCATTCACGACCACTGCCCGCGCCGCGCTCACTTCGACGCCGGCCGGTTCGTGAAGCAGTTCGGCGACGAAGGCCATCGCCAAGGATGGTGCCTATATAAGATGGGCTGCAAAGGCCCCGGCACTCACGCGGGCTGCTCCACCCGGCACTTCAACGAAATCCCGGATTGCTGGCCGATCGGCATCGGCAGTCCCTGCGTCGGTTGCACCGAGAAGTCGATTGCGTTCAAGGTTCCGATTTTCCAGACCATCGACATCCACGGTGTCACGCCGCCTGACACGTATCCGCTGATTAACGCCCGCGTTGGCTCGATCGGCACGGTGGCTGCGGCGCTCGCGGGCGCGGTGGCCGGTGGCATCGGAACCGCGGCTTGGATGGCTTCGCAGAAACTGCCCAGTTCCGAAGAGGCCCCGGAGATCCAGAAAGACGAGACGTCCCAGGGAGGCGAGTAATGGACTTGACCCGGCGGCAAGCCCTGACAAAACTCGCCACGGGCACGGCAGCCACAGTCGCGACGGCCGGTCTCACCACCATCGCACTGCCGGGCTCAGCAAAGGCCGATGAAGCCAAGGAGGCTCCCAGGAAGGCGCTGTCCCTCCTATACGACGCGACCCGTTGCATCGGCTGTAAGTCGTGCGTAGCGGCGTGTTCGGAAGCCAACAACCTGCAACCCGATACAAGGTTGAGCGGCGGTCTGCATCAGTCGCCGACGGACCTCAACGCGTTCACGAAAAACATCATCAAGCTGTACCGTCCCGCTGATGGCTCGCGCTGGTCTTACGTCAAGCAGCAGTGCATGCACTGCGTCGATCCGACCTGCGTTGCCGGTTGTTCATTCTTCGCGCTCACCAAGAATCCCGAGAACGGCATCGTCTCGTGGAACGGTTCGAAGTGCATGGGATGCCGCTACTGCGAGATTTCGTGCCCCTATCACGTGCCGAAATTCCAGTGGGAAGGCATGAATCCCAAGATTGTCAAATGCGAACTCTGCAAGGAGCGTCTTGCCGCCGGTAAGGATCCGGCTTGCACCAGCGTGTGTCCGGTACAAGCAGTGGTGTTCGGCACGCGCGAAGAGAACCTCGCCGAAGCCAAGCGCCGTATCGCCGAAAACCCCGGCCGGTACTTCCAGAACCGCGTTTACGGCGAACACGATGGCGGCGGCACGCAGGCGCTGTATCTGTCGCATGTGCCATTCGAGAAACTCGGGCTTCCAAATCTCGGAGACGAGTCTATTCCCTCGAAGTACATGAAGTGGCAGCGCAAGTTGTACTCGTACCTGGTGGTGCCGTCGGTGCTTTACGTGACCATGGTGGCGGTCATTCGCGGCAGTTGGAAAGAACATAAGCAGCACATGGAAGACGAGCAGAAAAAGACCGGATTGAGGCCGCAGCTATGAACGATCGTTGGGAAAGAGCCGTACCCGTTTACAACGTGCCCATCTGGACGAAGCCGTTTAAGGTATTGATGTCACTCGGCGGATTGGCGCTCGGCCTCACCCTCTACCGCGAGATCGCCGGACTCGGTCCCGCCAGCGGCATGAATGACGCCTACGCATGGGGCATCTGGAAGACTTTCAACGTCATGACGCTGACCGGACTCGGTTCCGGAGCGTTTGCTATCGGCATTTCAGCGTGGCTGTTCAAGCAAAAGGGGCTGCACTCGGTGATGCGGATTGCACTGCTCACGAGCTTCCTCGCCTACTTGTCCGGCCTGATCATGATCGGTATCGATGTGGGTCGTCCGTGGAACGTGTATTGGTTGTTTACGCCATGGAATTGGAACCCGCACTCCCCGCTGCTGGAAGTCATGTTTTGCATGCCTGCCTATGCCATGCTTCCGCTGCTGCTCGAGAACGTCCCGCCCGTTCTCGAGTATTTCCATCGTTACAAGCCGTCTACGCAGGCTTTTGTCGAACGTTGCGAGAAGATCATGATCCGGTTCTATCCGTTCATCGTGGCGCTCGCATACATTCTGCCGGCGATGCACCAGTCGTCGCTGGGAGCGCTGATGTTGCTCGGTGGCAGCAATGTGAATCCGCTTTGGCAGTCGCCGTTCCTGCCGCTGCTCTACGTCTGGGCCGCAGCGTTTCTGGGAGTCTGCTGCGTTGCCGGAACGCTCCTCTTCTGCTCGCTGATGTGGAAACGTCCGTACGACATGGACGTACTGGTCCACCTCAACAAGATCTGCGCGTGGCTGGTTGGCACATGGCTGCTCTTCCGCTCGCTGGACATCATCATCAGCGGCAAACTAGGACTGGCGTTCCGGTTCGACATCTTCGCCGCGCTGTTCTGGGTGGAGATGCTCTTCCTCGCCGTCGCACTTTACATGCTCGTGGATTCCGCCAAGCTGCGTGACGCCCGCTTGATGTTCCATGCGCATGTGCTGGTGGGGGTTGGAGGCCTGCTGTATCGCTTCAACCCGACTACGCTGGCGTTCCAGCCGAAGCCGGGCGCGTTCTACTTCCCATCGGCGATGGAACTGTTGATCTCCATTGGATTTGTCTCCCTTGCAATTGCCGGATTCTGTGTCGCTGTGAAGGTGTTTGCGATTCTGCCGGCGCCGAATTACACGTGGTTCCAGATGGAAGCGTACGAAAACAAGGTCAAGGCCGTGAACCGCAATGATCGACAAATTGGCGATTTTGCGGCTGCTGCAAGCAACGACTAACTACTTTATTGGATTGGCGCTGAACTTATGAGCAAACGCATCACAGTTGACCCGATTAGCCGAATCGAAGGCCACCTCCGCATCGACGTGGAAGTCGATAATGGGGCCGTTTCCAAAGCATGGGCCTCTGCCACCATGTGGCGCGGCATCGAGACCATCCTTCGCGGACGCGATCCGCGCGAAGCCTGGCTCTTCACCCAGCGTTTCTGCGGGGTTTGCACCACGGTCCACGCTATGGCCAGCGTGCGCGCGGTAGAAGACGCATTGAAGCTGGAAGTGCCGCTCAATGCGCAATACATCCGCAACCTGATTCTGATTGCGCATGCCATGCACGACCACATCGTGCACTTCTATCACTTGTCGGCGCTCGACTGGGTCGATGTGATGCAGATTCCGAAGGCCGATCCGGCGAAGACCGCTGCTCTCGCCGAGAGCCTCTCGCCGTGGCCGCGGAATTCGAAGATGGAGTTCAAGGCGGCCAAGGAGAAGGTACTTGCGGTCGCTGCCAGCGGGCAACTGGGAATTCTCGCGAACGGCTACTGGGGCCATCCGGCGATGAAGCTCAGCCCTGAAGTCAACCTGCTGGCGTTCGCGCACTACCTCCAGGCACTCGAGTATCAGCGCAAGTCTGTGCAGGTAGTTGGGATGCTCGGCGGAAAGTCGCCGCACATCCAGAACCTCGCCGTGGGCGGCGTTAACAACGCCATCAATCTTGACAGCCAGGGCACGCTGAACATGGACAAGCTCGGCATGATCAAAGGGCTGCTCGATGAGGTCGTCACCTTCATCCAGCAGGTTTACGTGCCCGACGTTACCGCGATCGCCGGCATGTATGCCGATTGGTTCAAATACGGCGCGGGTGTAACGAACTATTTAGCTGTGCCTGATCTTCCGCTGGACGGCAAAGGCACCCAGTTCGACCTTCCTGGCGGCTACATCTCGGAAGGCAATCTAGCTGGTGTTCGCCGCTTCCAAAGCCACGCCGATCAGTCTTTCCGCGAGGCTGTCGTCGAAGACACTTCGCACGCATACTACGGCAACAGCAAGCCGGCTCTCCATCCGTGGAAGGGCGAGACCAATCCGCAGTTCACCGATTGGCAACCGGAAGGCAAGTACACCTGGGTAAAGGCTCCTCGGTTCGACGGCAAGCCCGCGCAGGTCGGTCCGCTCTCGCAAGTACTTGTCGGGTACGCGCAAGGCAATCCTCTAACGGTGAAGTGGACGAACGCCGCACTCGAGCGGATTTCGGCTGTTGCCGGACGCAAAGTTGCCCCAACTGAGTTGCTCGGATCTCTCGGACGTCACGGCGCCCGTTGCGTCCGCGGTGCGATGCTCTCAGACTTGGCGATCAAGCACTGGAACCTGCTGGTCGAAAACATCGGTAAGGGCGACACGACGACATTCAATCCGCCGACATTCCCCAGCGGATCCATCGAAGGCGTCGGCACTCACGAAGCGCCGCGCGGGACGCTGTCCCATTGGGTTGTGGTGAAGGACGGCAAGATCGACAATTACCAGGCCGTGGTTCCAACCACCTGGAACGCCAGCCCGCGCGACGAGCACGGCAACCCCGGGCCGTACGAGGCTTCACTGCTGCATAACCCAATCGCGAATCCTGAGCTTCCGCTCGAAGTCCTGCGCACGGTGCACTCGTTCGATCCTTGCATGGCCTGCGCCGTTCACACCTTCGATCCGGAAGGGAAGAATATTTCCAAGGTGAAGGTGCTGTGACGCGAGTGACCATCGCCGGAATCGGCAATATCCTGATGGGCGACGACGGGATCGGTCCCTATGTCGCCCGCATCCTCGAAGCCACTTATGACTTCGAGGACGCCAAGGCTGCCGATCTCGGCACTCCAGTAATGGACTTTCCCGACCACCTCGACGATAGCGAGACTGTGATCATCATTGATGCGGTCGAGAACCGGAAAACGCCGGGGACCATTACGGTCTATGACAAATCCGACCTGGTGAAGAACGGCGTGCCGGTTCGCACCGATCCGCACTCGCCGGCACTTTCCGAGATGCTGCTTCGGACGGAGTTTACTGGCGTCGGCCCAAAGAATGCCGTTCTGGTTGGGATTACCGCGAAAGCCTGCGATTACTACACATCGATCAGTGCTGAAGTGAAGGCAGCGGTTCCCGCTACCATTGAAGAGGTTCTGCGCCAAGCAGAGAAGCTGGGCATTCGGTACAGCAAGAAACCCAATCCCGAAAAACCGGACCTTTGGTGGGATACTCCCGCCGAGTTCGCTGCCGATTAGGCACGAAAGTTCTCGCACCACGGTTCCTGCAATCACCCGAAATTACCCGTTACTATCAGGTAGCCGTACAGCGGATGCCTGATTGTGCCTTGAATTTACCCTGCGTAGAATCAACGCAAGTTCACGCCCACAACATGCAATTAGGCCAATTCGTGGGCCATTAATTCGTGGGCCATTAAGGTTAGGAGAGTTTTCTGGGGACCACGCATACTTACGCTGCCCCAAGCGAATCGAGCATGCCGCCTTCTCCCGAGCCATCGAGCACAGGGAAGTGGACCCGCATTGTAGCCGTCATTCGCCGTGTCGCTTCTAACGAACTCGTGATGATCGCGGCGGTAGTGGCCTTATTTACCTGGTACATTTTGACTCCCACCATTTGGTTCTTCGTGACCGAGACCGATTGGTGGTGGCACATGCGCACCGGTGAATGGATCATGCAGCACCACCAATTGCCGCACACGGATCCATTCTCAATCACAGGCGCTCACAAAGCGTGGGTAGCATATAGCTGGCCGTTCGAGATCTTCTTATATGAGGTTGTGAATCGCTGGGACCTGCTGGGCGTATCGGCCGTCACGGCTCTGAACTGGATGGGTATGACGCTCGCCATGTTCTCCCTGGTTCGCAGCTTCAAGCCGCCATTCTGGGTGTCAGCCGGATTTGCGTTGATCGGGAGCTTTGTCGTGCAACGTGTAGTTGCAGCCCGGCCGGGACCGATCACGGTCATTTGTTTCTGCTTCGTGCTGCAGTTGCTGTTTACAGCGCATCGTAGCGGCAGTGTACGTCGCCTGTGGCTGTTGCCGATCATTTTGTGGGGATGGGCAAACGTACACGTGCAGTTTGTGTACGGACTTTTCGTGATCGGGCTGTTTTGCATGCTGCCGGTGTTCGATCGCTTGCTTTCATATTTCGGATCGCAGCCAGCTACCGAGACCGGCTACTTGTCCCAGAAGTGGATGTGGGGCACGCTCGCTATCTCCACGGCGATGACATTCGTCAATCCATACGGAGTTGGCATCTATCAGGTGCTGTGGGACTTCATCAAACAGCCAAAGCTCTACACCTACATCAATGAAACGCGTGCGATGGCGTTCGACCGTAAAGTGCATTTTGTTGTCCTGATCGCGGCTCTTGCCGCCGCCTACGTACTTGGCAGGAAGCGCCGTATCGAGCCGCTCTGGACAATCCTTCTGCTCTGGGGCGCGGTGATGAGCTTTCACGCTGAGCGCGATCTCTGGCTCGTGACTGTTATCGCGTTTGCACTTCTGGCACAGCATATTGCAAAAACATTTCCAGAAACTCGTGCCATTCAGCCGCGGGTGTGGTTGGCAGCATTTGCTTGTGTGCTGATCATTGTTGCGGTGCGGTTTAAGTCAGCGCCGTCCAGCCATGAACTCCGAGGAATCGTTAGCAATAAACTGCCTCTTGGCGCCGTGGCCTACATTCACGAGCATCATCTGAAGGGACCCATCTATAACGACTTCGATTGGGGCGGATTCCTGATTTACGCCATGCCGGAGATGCCGGTGGTGATCGATGGGCGTACGAATGTACATGGGCAGGACGAAATTGCCCGTTCGCTCCAGACATGGAATGTTCTTGGCGATAACTGGTACGACGATCCACTGCTGCAGCAAGCCAATCTAGTGATTGGCGACCCGCAATATGCGCTCACGTATGCGCTGCGTGTCGATCCTCATTTCAAAGAGGTCTTCCACGATCGTACTGCAATGCTGTATCAGCGTGTGCTGCCGCCAACTTTGGCTCCGCAGGAGAAGCCTTCAAAATGAAGCAAGCTGTCATCATTGGCGCCGGACCGGCCGGGCTCACCGCCGCTTACGAACTGCTTACTCGTTCGAATATCAAGCCCATCGTGCTCGAATCCAGCACTTACATGGGTGGCATTTCGCGCACGGTGAACTACAAAGGGAACCGCATCGATATTGGCGGTCATCGTTTCTTCTCGAAGAGCGATCGCGTCATGAACTGGTGGCTTGAGCACATGCCGTTGTCGGAAAGCGCGCAGGCCGGTCAGGTGATCACCTACCAGAATCGTACGGCTGAGCTTCCGTCTGACGCGAAGAAGGGAAATGGCGACGCGGTCATGCTCCTGCGCAACCGTAAGTCTCGCATTTATTTCCTGCGCAAGTTCTTCGAGTACCCTATACAGCTCAGTGGGCAGACACTGAAGAACCTAGGTCTGGTGCGCACCGTCAAGATCGGCTTCAGCTACTTGTGGGCCGCGCTGTTTCCGCCACGCCAGATCGAGAACCTTGAACAGTTCTTTATCAGCCGCTTCGGCCGCGAACTGTATAAGACATTTTTCCAGTCCTACACTGAGAAAGTCTGGGGCGTGCCGTGTGACAAGATCAGCGCCGAATGGGGCGCGCAGCGCGTCAAGGGACTCTCGATAACTAAGACGATCGCGCACTTTGTTAAATCGATGTTTAAGAAGAAGGCGGCTGGCGATGTCTCGCAGAAGGGAACTGAGACCTCGCTGATCGAACGCTTTCTGTATCCGAAGTTTGGCCCGGGCCAGATGTGGGAGATCGTCGCCCGCAAAGTACAGGACATGGGCGGCGACATTGTTACCGAGTTTCACGTTGACAAACTTCACGTCGTCAACGGACACGTTGTTGCAGTCAGTGGTACCGACGCGCAGGGCAATCGTCGCGAATTCCGTGGCGACTATTTCTTCTCCACGATGCCGATCAAGGAATTGGTCACCGCGCTCGACTGTCCGGTTCCCGACAATGTCCGCGAAGTCTCGCAGGGACTGCAATATCGTGATTTCATTACCGTCGGCCTACTGGTGAAAAAGCTCACGGTCAAGGACAAGCAGAACCCGGAGCGCCTCATTCAGGACAACTGGATTTATATCCAGGAGCCAGAAGTTTCCTCCGGCCGCCTGCAAATATTCAACAACTGGAGTCCGTTCCTCGTCGCACAACCCGAAAACGTCTGGATCGGGGTCGAGTACTTCTGCTACCAGACCGATCCGATGTGGAGCCTGCCTGATGCCGCAATGTCGAAGTTGGCGCAGGACGAACTTGCGAAGATCGGCATCATCTCGCCCGGCGACGTGCTCGACTCGACGGTCATCCGCATGCCAAAAACCTATCCCGCGTACTTTGGCGTCTATGACCGCTTCGATGAAGTGCGCTCGTATATGGACGGGTTCGACAACCTGTTCCTCGTCGGCCGCAATGGCATGCACAAGTACAACAACCAGGACCACTCGATGCTCACGGCCATGACCGCCGTCGATAACATCATTGCCGGCCGCACGGACAAGTCGAATATCTGGGCCGTCAACACCGAGATGGACTATCACGAAGAGAAGACGCTGGAAGCCGGAGCTGAAAAAGAAGAAGAACCTGCAACTGCGCACGCTTAGCGGAACCGCGGATTGAACGGGTGTCTCGCCCGTCATGCCCAGCACGAAACTCATCACCTTCTCCGGCGTGTCCGTCTTCTCATACCCTTGTGCCACACATCACTGATCTACAGACCTCACTCGCCGCACGATATAGCCGATAGCATTTATTCCGACCCGAGGTCGCCATATGCGCAAGTTATTTATCCTTTCATTTCTCTCAGCTCTTGTTCTTGGGCTGGGAATCGTGGCCGTAGCAGCCGACGATAATCCCGCATCCTTAGTCACCGTGAAAAGCAGCGATAAGAATAGTGGCGTCGTCACGCTTCAGATCGCGAAAGAGTCGAAGAACCTCGAACTGACTTGTAACGAAGGTGTTTCGAGTTGTGCGGACCTGAAAAAGGGCAACTACAAGATGGTTGAATTGCCCAAGAATCACGGAATG
>CAYWSM010000014.1:0-1696 GCA_964460935.1 uncultured Terriglobales bacterium
AAGCCGTTCTCCAATGTTTACGTCAGGCGAGGTAACTCTGGAGTTCCAGGAGCAGTAATGATGAAGTGGACTTTCTTGGCTGGATTCGGAGCGGGAGCGGCGATGGGCATGCTTGTGGCGCCGAAGCGCGGTGCCGAATTGCGCCATGACGTGAAGGATTTTGTGCGCGAAAAGCACGAACAAAGGCGCATCCGGCGGGAACCGGAAGTCGAGCAGAGTCGCCAGAACGTTGCGCCAGCGGTGTCTCCAGCGCGAGAAGAACGAGAAGAAGAAAAAATTATACCCGTCGCCATCAATGACACTCGCACGCGGGTAGATCCCGTGCTCGAGGATATCAGCCAAAGCGTAGATCGCATCATGGCGCAGGCCAGTGATGTCGGCGACCGCATAGTGGACAATTCACGCCGGGAAACTGACGCCGCCTAACCCATTGAAAGTTTGTGGAAAGCGCAGTTATCTCCCTTAGGCTGCCCGGCCGCCAACGCGGCTGGCTTTGCCTCACTGGCGGGCTTCGGCGATCATCTCCAGCCACAACTTCACCGTCAGATCCTCTCGCTCCGGATTGCCCATCTGCCACCTCAATTCTTTTTCGTACCGTTGCTTCAGGATCTCAAGGTCCAGCGGCACAGTTCGGGCAAGATGCTTAACGTCGTCGCGATCTCTCTGAATGTTCCTTTCCAATTTCGACAATGCAAGATCGTACGGATCAAGAGCTTGCAGTCGCAAATATCGGAAAGCTTCCGGATACATTGGAACCAGGCGCTGCTCGTAATCTTCCGGCAGGTGTGCGATCCCTACGGCATCGATGTAAACCCGATACTTCTTGTGAAGTTCGCTTCCCCTTGCTCCAATTTCGAGTAGCGCTCGCGCCTCTCTGGGCACGACCGAAAGAACATCCAGATCGGCAGTCGGACGACTGAATCCGTATAGAAGGCTGACCACAAACCCGCCCATACAGTGCAACTGAGCTTCACTTGCCGCGTGGTTATCAAGTTCTCTCAGAAATGAGAGCCACGGCTCTGGAGGCAGTTTACTGGCCGGCATCAAGAAACTCCGGCTTTAGATCGCTCAACACATTCCAAAATCTTGCTTGCTCTGAACGCTGCGTTTGGAGCCAATCACGCTCGGGACCGGTGAGTTGGGCTCCGAAGGTATCCTCGTGCAGAAGTCGTGACCGCTGAAGCCGTTCCTCCAGGTCCTTCAGATGGGCTTCGCGTTGCGGATTATCTTTTCGCTCGGCCAACTGTCGCGCAAGACTCACCAAAAAGCCGAGGCGATTCTGCCGGTCGCGAACCTTCACCCGCGGGATCAGCCAGTTCCAGTTCATCTCCGCGTACTGAAACACGAGCCACTGTAACGCCTCAGCCACACGCGCATCGAGATGCTCTCGGCTTATCGCATCCAAGAGTAGCGATGCGGGATTGCGTGGCTTACCGCCCTGCATGTACGCGAACCCGGGATAGCCGAGCACCCCCAAATCAGCGGCTAGATCAGTCGATCGCCTCTGTTCTAGCGGCAAGGTTAACGGGGATACCTCCACCAGTCTCGCTACTCTCAATGCGAGGTCGTCAGGCACCGGACGCCTTCCCGCTTCCAGCATGGAAAGATAGGCTTGCGTTACGCGCAGACGGCGCGCCATCTGCTGCTGCGTCCAGCGACGCTGCGCTCGCGCGAGTTTGAGGTCGGAACCGGTCAT
>CAYWSM010000015.1:0-1664 GCA_964460935.1 uncultured Terriglobales bacterium
TGAACCCAGGTAGCGCATTGCCAGCGCAAACGAACCCGGCATTCTGTGTGATGCGACTGAGCGGCGCGGTCCAACAGAACTCTTTGCCATGGGCCTGGGGAACCCACGATCCACTTTTCGCTGGGATCGACGATTGCGACGTCGATTTCTGGGGTCTGCGAAAGGTAGTGGCGCAGGCTCACTGTTCCTTCGGACTGGTAAAGGTGAACGGCATTGAGCGCATAGATGTCCATGCCGCGGCTGACCCAGTTCTCGACTACCGGCGTTCCCAGGAAGACACTGGTTATGAGTGATGCGATCACGATCACTCCCATCGCCGTCCAAAACCACACGAAGATTCTTACGAACAGGGATTTCATCGATTATTGAGCCGTGTAAATGTACCCCGTTCCACGTATGCTGCGAATTCGCTCGGCGGTTCCGATACGGGCTCCAAGTTTCTTCCGCAGATTACTGATATGCATGTCGATGCTGCGGTCGAGAAACGCAACGGGATGGCCCAGGGCTTTGCGGGAGAGGGTTTCACGGCTGACGGCTTCTCCCGCCGATTGCAGCAGCAGAACCAGGATGTCGTATTCCGAGCCGGTGAGGTCAACCGGTTTCCCGAGTTGAAGAACTTCGTGACGGACAAGGTTCACTTCGACATCGCCAACACTCAAGATTTCCGGTGCGGGTGTTTTAGGAATGCGCCGCAACACAGCACGGATTCTTGCCGCCAGTTCGCGCGTGTTAAACGGCTTGGGAACGTAATCGTCGGCGCCGAGTTCGAGGCCATCGATTCGGTCGCGATCATCGCCGCGCGCCGTAAGCATAATGACCGGGATTGCTGAGGAGCGACGCAGCTTGCGCAGCAGTTCAATGCCGTTGCCGCCCGGGAGCATCACGTCAAGAATGATGAGACGATGGTTGCCTTCCAACGCTCGCTTCAATCCGGATTCCGCATCGTGGGAGGATGAAACCTCAAATCCTTCGCGCGACAGCGCTTTGGACAGCAGAGCGCAAAGTTCTTCGTCATCGTCGATGATGAGGATAGGGATGGTGTTCATGTTATCCAAGCCGCAGGTTACGTCATTGTAGCCATGCAGCCAGGGAAAGAAGAAGGCCGTCGCTCGTGCCCGACGGCCTTTGCTTCGGCCTAGAGATTGTCTCCGAGATGCGACAGATGGTCAGCAAAATGGCTCTGGAATTCGCCGATGATCTGGTTCGCTTTAGCGCGCTGATCGGGAGTCAGGACCGCGAAGACGCGTGACCGGATTCGTTCGCGCTCAACGATGGCTTCGGTGATCGTTGCCGATTCGTTCTGCGCTGCCGCACGAACGGCGGCTTCGTCGAACTGCGCGGGATCGCCGCTGTGCATCTGCTGGTTCTGCTGTCTCAGGCTGGTCGCCAGCTTCTGGATCGTCGGGCGCTCATCGAGGAGGATCTGTTTGATCTGCGATCTCTGAGTGTCGCTCAAATTGAGGTCATTCATGAGGTGTCGGGCGAACATGCCGCCGAAGCCATGGCTTCCCATGCCAATCTGCCGAGCCGCTAAAGCTCCCGCTCCAACCGTAACTGCGAGTACAACTGCGATAAGGGTTTTCTTCTGCATCTGGGTTCTCCACAACCGATCCTGTGATCGGACCGTTGTACCCATATAAACGCAAAAAACAGGCAGACGAATG
>CAYWSM010000016.1:0-7773 GCA_964460935.1 uncultured Terriglobales bacterium
CTTGTTGTTCGGCCGCTTGCTGCTTGTCCAGGATCGGCACATCGGCCTGCTTGTCCATACGGCGGGCCCGCACCGCGAACAGAGGCATGAGCGCCGCATCGGATGACAGAGCATCGAGACTGGTCCAAGATTCGGCAACCGTTCCTCCCCAGTACGAACCGATAACGCCGATCGGCACTTTCTCCTTCTCGCCGATTTCACGAGCGAAGTAGTAAGCAACTGCCGAGAAGTCGCGAACAGATTCCGGAGTACAGTGCGCCCATCCTTTGGAAGAGACATCCGCCAGCGGAAATTCCGAATGTGTGCGATCGACCCTCAACAAACGAATATTGGGCAGATTGGCGGAAGCGATTTCTTTTTCTGCGCCGTTCAACTGCCGCATGGCAAATTCCATGTTGGACTGTCCGGAAGCTACCCAGACATCGCCGACAAGAATGTCGTGCAGAACAATGCGATTCGTTCCTTGGATTGTAACGTCGTAGGGGCCGCCAGCCTTCACTGGTGAAAGATACACGTGCCAGTGGCCAACCGAATCAGCTTTTGCTGTGCCGGTTTGGCCGTGAAACGTAACCGTAACCTGCTCACCCGGTTCGGCCATTCCCCAGAAGTGCAACGGAAGATCGCGCTGAAGAACAGCGCCGTCGGAAAGTAATACCGGCAACTTTACTTCGGCGCTCGCTCCACAGCACAACAGCAAAACAATAATCAGGAGTTTTTTCATTTCACCTGCCCCACGCTGATTTTGGTCTGTGCCAGATTCCAGCCACGGAGGCCAACTTCGGGGTTTTCTGCCGCTGCCGGATACTCAATGCTGATTTCTCGTGTCTCGCCAGGCAGCAACGAAACGTAATTGTCGCTATAGTAAGCGGGCAGAATGCGTTCGCCGGTGGCGCTGTTCAGCAGTGTGAGCTTGTTCATTAACGCAACTGTGTTGCCGGAGTTCTTTAGTTGAACGTGAACCACATTACTGTTTCCGGAATGCGAACTATTCGCGGTCGCGGTGAGAGCGGCCTGCGGCAGCTTGTTCAACGCACGGTACGACCGGCTGTTTCCGCCGATCCAGTAAAGGTTTTCGGACAACAACTGCCCACCGGTGCTCTTGAGTTCGAGCTTCACGATCGCAACGCTCGTCCCGAGCAACGGCGCCAATTCGGCCGCGAACGCGTTAGTGGTGGAGTCCGCCGCAGCATTGATCTTGGCGTCTTTATGCAGCAACAGCTTGTTATCAAGACCGTAGACGTTGAGCGAAACCGCCAGCCCGTTGAGTAAATCACGAGTGGTGTTTACTACGTCCACGTTGTAGTTCGAGAGATCCAACTGAACGTGAACCGGCTCGCAAGCCTTTTTCACGCCATAGAAAGACGATTGCGTATCGTAATCGGAGTTCAAAATCTGCCACACGTTGCTCGGCCACGCTGGTTGAGTCATCCAGAGCATGCGTCCGCTATTCGGCGTCCACAGGTGTGCGTTCATGCCTTCGAAAATGGCGCGATGATCAACGTAGTCGAGCATCTGCGCCTTGCGTTCGAAATCTTCCAGGCTGGTGGGCGCACCAAACTCGGCTTCGATTTCGGCCATGAACAGCGCCATGTCGCCATTTCCGCTCTGGTGCCAGTCGTGATACGCCCAAGCGTCACTGATCGGCCACTGATCTTCTTTGGCAATCCATGCCTTGAACGATTCCAGAGTCGAGAACGATGGCGTGCCAGTCTCAACCGAGAATCCGTGATTCAGGGCTGTGTAATAGAGCGACGGTTCCTGGTACTTGTAGGGCCCACTGTTCTGCAGGTTTACCTGGTTGGAACTCGGCGAGTAATAGCGGGTGCCGTCGAGGTCGCGAATAAGTTTGTCTAAGCCTTCGTTGATGATCGGCTGCGGAACGCCTTCGTTACGCCCGCACCAGACGACAATCGATGGATGGTTGCGGAAGCGAAGGATCGTGTCACGAGCATTATCGAGGAAGAGCTGCGGGTCTTGCGCCTCCACGTTGTAGTCCTGCGTGGAATCCCAAAAATCATTCCAAACCAGCAGGCCGTATTCGTCGGCAAGGTCGTAGAAAGTCTCCTCGGTATTCTGCCCGACCCAGTTGCGAATGATGTTTACATTGGCATCGTGGTGGAGGCGGAAGTAGGGTTCCAGGCGTTCGCGCGACACGCGCTTGCGGGAGTCATCCATGCCCCAGTTGCCTCCACGTGCGGCAATGCGCACGCCGTTAACTTTAATGACCAGGAACGGTGCGGGCTTTGTGCCGGCAATCGGACGAATGGCGGGCGATGATTCGCCACCTGGTGCGAGCGATGCAACCCACGACTTCCAGTACGGCCGCCATTCGGCAGGGAAGTCCGGCGGAGGCGGATCGGTGGCCGGAATTTCCCGCATGCCACGATGGCTCACATCGACCGCCTGCTTACCTTTCGCGCGCGCTGTGGTCGGAGAATATTCGACCCGGCGAAGATGGCCGGTTTCATCGAACAGGCTTAGCTCATACGTGATCTCACGAATTCCAAAGCGAACCTGCCTGGTATCGGACGGCTGATCGCCTGCGCCAAAACTAAGCTTCAGCGTATAGAGTTCCTGCTTGCCATATCCGTTCGGCCACCACAGACGAGGCTGCTGGACCGTCAGTTGCTTGAATGCTGCCGGTGTAAGCTTCACTTCACTTTTGCCGGGAGCAACGTCTATTTCTTTTGTTACGTTTACCTGATCGAATGCAGCCGTGAGAGTGCCGTGGACCGGAGCATTCGAGGAATTCTCCAACGGGACCGTGATTTCAACGTCGGCACGGCTGGTATCGGGCAATGGCAGGGAAGTGACGACCTGCGGATCGCCGATCTTCACCGCTCCCGTTGCCGTAAGCGTAACGGGCTGCCAGATGCCACTGTCGCGGTCGCGAATGGCGGGAATCCAGTCCCATCCTTCTGTAGCCACGAATGTTGGGCCGTCGAGGCACATCATGCCGCCATTCTCGCCGGGACCGCCTTTGATCGATTGCTCCTGCGGAATTCCGGGATGCGGCGGAGGCGATATGCGCACCGCGAGCACGTTCGTCTCGCCCGGCTTCAGGATGTTGGTGACATCAAATACACCGCGGATGAATGCGCCGGTGATGGCGCCGAGCGATTGTCCGTTCAGCCACACCACTGCCTTGTAGTTGATACCCTGGAACGTTAGCGTTAGTTTCTGTCCGGGCGCGGTCTTCGGAGCCTTGAATTCGTTGCGATACCAGTAGTCTTGCCTGTTGAGGCTTTCAGGAATGGCCAGATTGTTCAGGCCATAATCGGGATCCGGATAGACACCACGATCGATCATCGTGGTGAGCACCGTCCCCGGCACAGTGGCCGCCCACCAGTCCTTGGAATTGAAGTTCGGCTGAGAAATCGCTTCGCCTTGTGCAGAGACCTTCGGCGCTTCTGTCAGAGTCCATCCGCCGTTCAGCGTCCACTCGTTTGCGCCGGTTTCCTGGATGGCGGGACCCTTTGGAAGCGGTTTTGCCACTGGCTTCGAAAACGGAGCACGGCTGACCGGCCAGGTGGAGGGATCCTGAGGCGCACGGTATCCAGCCTGTCCGCGCGTCTGCACCGGCCATGCCTTGGAACCTTCTTCATATTCCAGATGGGCGAAATCTGGTGCTTGTTGTGAGATTTGCTTCATCTCATCCGCGGCGATGGCGCGTCGCACCAGCGTGAGGCCCGCGATTGTGCCGCCAAAATGTTGCCAGTCGGGGACAAACGTCTGTCCCGGCCATGGCATTCTTGCAGGAGCGAGTTGCAAAAAAGCACTGGCCGTTCCTGTGATCAACGTACCTGTCCCCGCTTCGACGCCATCACTGAACACATGAAACCGGCTGCCGTCGAAGGTTGCGGCCACGAACTGCCATTTTTCAGGAGTAATCGAAGCAGAGCTAACTAAGGAGTTATCGTTGCCGACCCATAGACTCAACTTGCCATTCTCAATGGCCAGGAAGCGGCCGTATTCATCCGACGGGTCGCCCAACCCGGCAAGCAACATCAGGCTTTTCGGTACCTCCGTTGCATTAACCCATCCATAAAGAGACCACGGCAGATCAGGACGAACCACAGTGTCCTTGTCCACCAGCGGCTTCTTGAGTCCGGCGCCATCCGCATAAAAGCTGGCGTTATATGGTCCGTATATCGCCGGGTTGTTGGTGACAATTACTTGAGCAAAGCTGCTGGTGGAAACAGAGGTTAGAATCGCGAGCAAAAGAATGAAGAGAACGAACGGCGGCAGGGAAGTTCTCAGCCTATTCATGGATCTCCCAGAACAAACGAAATGTGGCTGCAGCAAGCGGTACACATGATATAGAGGAGAGCCGCAGAAATCGACGACAATATCGGTTTTGTATGGTGTTCTCCACGGTGCCAAACGCTGGGATTCACGAGCTTGCCGGGACATCGAAAGGCCGCAAACTTTGGTCACTAACTCAGACGGCATAATCGCCGGATACTAAGAAGTGCATCTCCGGAGAGTATGTATGTCGCCACAGCGCAAACCCGGGATTTCCAGCAAGATTACCGTGAGCCGTGTGATCAGCGTGGCTTCTCTTTTTCTGGCTACTGCGGCGCTGCTGCTGGCGCTCAGGAAGCCGCAGCCGGTTACGCCGCTGCAGGCTCCGGCTGCTGTCGCGGCGAACGCACAATCGTTGCAGACGAAGTTCGATCAACTGGCGCAGGCACAAGCCGACGGGCAGTCCGGAACCGAGGTTCATGTAACTTCGAACGAAGTGAACGCGGCGATAGCGCGGAATTCCGGCGAATTAAATTCTGCCGTGGCGCCTGGCGGGAGCACAACCGCAACCCCCGCCGATGTCTCCTCAAGTTTGGGCGAAGGCTCCGTCGATCTTTCGAATATGCCAGAGCCGATTGTCACTTTCGAGGGTGACCAACTGAAGGGACAATTCGTCACCCAGATTGGCGGAAAGAACGTCTACGTGACACTTGCCGGCCATCTTGGTGCGAAAGACGGCTACGCGAGCTTTGAGCCGACGGAATTCAAAGTCGGAGACCTGAATGTTCCGGTGTCGCTGGTAAATGATGCTCTGCAGAAGAAAATGCTGGAACAGCGCGATCGCCTCAAACTTCCCGATTACGTGAGCGACATCCGCGTCGAAAATGGCGAATTGGTCGTGAAGCAGAAATAGCCCGCATCGCCATCAAGCCGATAGAATCTCCATGCTTGTCCGCTGAGAATTATCTCGACAACTTGCGCGTCGTATTGGTCTCCACGCGCAATCCTCTTAACATTGGTGCGGCAGCGCGTGCCATGACCAACTTCGGAGCCAGGCACCTGCGTGTCGTGAACCCGTACGAGCTTGCGTTCCGTGAAGCGCGCTCTGCAGTGGGTGCTTCGCCGATTCTCAAGCGCGCGGAAGAATTTGGAAGCCTTGCCGATGCCATTGCAGACTGCAGCTTGGTGGTCGGAACCACCGCCGCCCAGAATCGCGAGCTGCATCATCCTTTATATAGACTCACGGACGCAGCCCCTTTAATCCGACAGCATCTGTCGAATGTCCGAGTCGCTCTGCTGTTCGGTTCCGAGAAACGAGGTCTCTCCAACGAGGACTTCAGCTACTGTCATTGGCTGTTGCATATCCCAACCGTCGGGCAGCAGCTCTCGATGAACCTGGGGCAAGCGGTGGCCGTATGTCTGTATGAGCTGGCGCGCAATTCCGAACGCCTTACCGTCGAGAACGAGGCTGCCGCGACCGCATCTAATCTCGAGTTGCTAACCTCTACGCTACTGGAATCCCTTCGCATCAGTGGATACATCAAACCACATTCAGGAGCGGCTACGGACGAGAAAATACGGCGTCTGGTGCGGCGTTTGAGCCTGTCTGAAGAAGACGCCGAGACACTCGTAGGCATGCTGCGAAAGGTAACCTGGAAGATGAAAAACTCTGGTGACGACCGTAACCGTTGACCTTAGCCACGAAACTCGGCTACAGTAAGTGAACTTCATGTCGCTGTCTCGCCAGTCCCGGTCGATTACAACAATCACAGGGACATGTGTCCATATTGGTACATCGAAGCAAAATTCGGGCGAGGGGCAGATCAAAAAGTCCTGACAAGACTCAAAAGATCAAAGATTCAGAAACCCACCGCCCGAGAGGCTGGTGGGTTTCGTGCTTTATGGCCAATTTTGGCAAGAGGATTCCGATGATCGTAATGAAGTTTGGGGGGACGTCAGTCGAAGATGCCCGGGCGATCAGCCGGCTGGCCGAGATCGTAAAGAGCCGGCTTGATCGCAAGCCTGTGGTGATCGTCAGCGCCATGGCTAAGATGACGGATTCGCTGGTTGCCATGTCGCACGCCGCTGCCAATGGAGCATTGCCCGACGCGCTCAAGTTGTTGCGCCAACTGCGCCAGCGGCATTTCAACGTGCTGAGCGAACTGGTGAATGGCAAACGCGAAGCGGAGGTCCGCGACGAAATGCAGCAGCACTTCGACAGTCTGCAAGACGTCCTGCGCGGAATCGCTTCTCTTGGTGAACTCTCTCCTCGAACCACCGACAACGTTCTCTCTTATGGGGAAGTCCTCTCCAGCCGCATGGTCGCCGCCGCTCTTGCCGCCCGCGGATTAAATGCCACCCACGTTGATTCCCGTAAAGTCATCGTTACGGACAACAACTTCACCCGCGCTGTTCCGCTCGACGAGACCAACGATCGTCTTCGCGAAGCGGTAAAGCCGCTGGTCAATGCGGGCAAAGTGCCAATCATGGGCGGATTCATCGCCTCAACCGTGGACGGCATCACGACGACCTTGGGTCGCGGCGGATCGGATTTCTCCGCGGCTATTGTTGGCGCCGCCCTTGGCGCACGCCGCATCGAGATCTGGACCGACGTCTCCGGTATGATGACCACCGACCCGCGGCTTTGTCTGGACGCGCAGCGGATCGATGCGATCAGCTTCGACGAAGCTTCCGAGTTGGCCTACTTCGGCGCAAAAGTTTTACATCCAGCCACTTTGATTCCCGCAGTCGAAAAGAACATTCCCGTTTTCGTGCTGAACTCACGCGAGCCCTCAAATCCGGGCACTTGCATTCGCTCCAAGGCTCCCAAGAGCCGCAACATGTTCCGCGCGATCGCCGCCAAGAAAGGCGTGCGAGTGATCAACATTCGTTCTCCGCGCATGCTCATGGCTCACGGATTTCTGCGTGCGGTGTTTGAAGCCTTCGATCGGCACGGCGTTGCTGCCGACCTGGTTTCCACCTCCGAAGTTAGCGTCTCGGTCATCATCGACGGATCGCGCGATGTCACCGCATTACTCGAAGACTTACGCAAGTTGGGCAAGGCCGACGTTGAAAACGGCAAGGCGATCATCTGCCTGGTTGGCGAAAACGTCCGCGGTCGCGTCGGCATGGCAGCCAGCGTGTTCACTGTCGCCGCCGGATGTCAGGTCAGCCTGCACATGATTTCCCAGGGCGCATCGGAAATTAACATCAGCTTCGTCATCGAAGAGGTCGATGTGCCGGATGTGGTGAGGGCGTTGCACGCCCGCTTTTTTCCACCTAAGGCCGAAGCCGCTCCTCGCCGGCGAACGAACGGGCTCATTGCGCTTCCGGAAGAGCTGAGCGCCGAAGCCGGGGGGCGCGTAAACTGATGGCAACTTTTGTGAAATCCATTGAGGACCCGGTCTTGCGGCACGCTCCCGTCTGCAAAGTCGCTATCGTAGGTTTCGGTACGGTGGGCAGCGCGGTTGCGCGCCTGCTTTATGCGCGTAGCGCGGAACATTGCCTTCATCTGACGCACGTTTTCAA
>CAYWSM010000017.1:0-6177 GCA_964460935.1 uncultured Terriglobales bacterium
ACCAGCGATCCGAAGACGGTCAGGAACGCAAGCGAAAGCAGCGACTTCGTGGTCAACGCCGCAACGGTCAACCGTCCCACCTCGCCGAATGCGCTACCTACCAGCAACAGCAGGATTCCGCCGCAGATCATCTGCATCGCCGCAAAAGTCGTGGCCGGAGTCGTGGTCTTCACGCCTCGGCCGTAGATGGCACCCACCGCCCACAATACTTCACAAACGATAATCGCGAATGTGCTCAACCATTCTTCCTTTTGGCCGAGCGAGAACTTAAACGGAATCAGCAGGGCTACCCCGATCAGTCCCAGCGCAATGCCCGTCAGGATCCGCGGGGTCAGTTCCCGCTCCTGCCCGCGGATGCGCGCCAGCACCACCATCCATATCGGTAACGTTCCCGATAACAATGCCGCCAGTCCGGAATTGATGTGCTGTTCGGCCCAGGCTAATAGCCCGTGACCGCCAAGGAAGCAGAACCCTCCCGCAATGGCCGCATACAACCATAACCGCGGCTCAGGCTTGGATTCCTTGCGCACCAACAGCAGCCATGCGAACAGTAGCGTGCCGGCTACGAACTGGCGCGTCCCCATCATGAGCAGCGGCGGAAGAGTCTCGACGGCGAACCGGATGGCCAGAAACGTCGAACCCCAGATCAGGTAGATCGCGGCGAACGCTGCTAATAGCGCCAATCGTGATGGTCTCGAGTTCTGGCTGGCGTTCATGGCCGACTCCGGTTCTATCTGTTAACCAACTAAAGAAACTTTGATGGTTAAGACGATAGCTCCGATGGATTAACCTGTCAAGCTTGCTTTGACGGTTATAATGGTTTCAGGGATGAGCCGAGAAGCCAATCCGCAACGTTGTGTAGATTTCGTGAACACCGTCAACTGGCGCAACGATCCCGCGCGGCACGAGGAAAAATTACGCAGCATCGGCGACCTGATCCGATGGGGACACGATCACCATCTGCTTTCCGATGCCGCCTCGCGTAAAGTCACGCACCTTGCTCAGGATCACCCCAAGATTGCCAGACAGGTTTTTGATCGTGCGCTTGTCTTGCGGGACGCAATTTATCGTGTCCTCTCAGCCGTTGCCGCACAGCGCGAAGCCGCTCGCGAGGACCTCCAAGTCATCAGCCGCGAATCGCGCGAAGTGGCCAAACACATGGCACTCAAGCAATCCGATACAAGCTTTGAATGGTCTTGGGCGGGCGATGACGATGCCTTGGAGCGCGTGCTTTGGCCAGTAGTGCAAGCAACGACCGACCTGCTCACGTCGAATTTGCTCACTCGCATTCGCGAGTGTGAAGGCCCGGGTTGCGGATGGATCATCCTCGACCAAACCAAGAACCGCAGCCGCCGCTGGTGCGAGATGAAAACCTGCGGCAATCGCGCCAAAGTGAAACGCTTCTACGAACGCCACAAAGAGGAGACACGCGCGCAGTGAAGAAGGCGATCAACCACTTGAAATCCAGCGACCCCGTCATGGCAGGCATTATCGAACGCGTCGGTGCGTACAAGCCTCGCCACGCCACGCCCGACTTCCATAGTCTGGCGCGCTCCATCGCTTTTCAGCAGTTGCACGGCAAAGCTGCCGCGACCATTTTCGGTCGCCTCTGCACCGCCACCGGATGCGAGACGCTCACGCCGGAGACCGTGCTGGCACTCACCATTGACCAGATGCGCGCCGCCGGTCTCTCCAAGCAGAAGCTGGCCTACATCCGGGATCTCGCCGAGAAGACACTCTCCGGTGATGTCGATTTCACCCAGCTTCCGACCATGGACGATGAAGACGTCATTGAGCACCTCACACGCGTGAAGGGCATCGGACGCTGGTCTGCCCAGATGTTTCTGATGTTTGCGCTCGAGCGCCCCGACGTGATGCCCACCGTCGATCTTGGCATCAATGTCGCCATCAAAAAAGCGTATCGCAAGCGCCAGATCCCCAAGCCCAAACAGGTTCTCAAGATTTCTGAACCCTGGCGACCTTACCGAAGTGTTGCCTGCTGGTACCTTTGGAGAAGTGTCGAAGTTGTTGCCCCTGAATAGACTGTTGCTCTTGTAACGCACGGACTTCAGCCCGAGGGTAGCCATTGTCCACGGAAACCGCCGTTCTCCTCATCTCGTGTCCTGACCAGAAGGGTCTTGTCGCCGCCGTCTCTGAGTTCGTTTACAAGAACGGAGGCAACATCGTTCACGCCGAGCAGCACGTCGACCGCGAGGAAACCGTCTTCTTTCATCGCGTGGAATGGGAACTCAACGGATTCTCTATTGCTCCGCCCGATATCAGCTCGGCCTTCCGCCCCACCGCGGAGCGCTTCGGGATGAAGTGGAATGTTCGCTTTTCGTACGAGCGTCCACGCGTTGTATTGTTCGTCTCGAAGTTCGACCATTGCCTTATCGACCTTCTTTATCGCTATCGCGTCGGCGAGCTGAACGGGCAGATCGTCGCTGTCATCAGTAATCACCCAGATCTCGAGCCTCAAGTGAAGCCGTTCGGTATTCCCTATCACCTCTTCCCCGTCACCGCGGAAAACAAAGCCGCGCAGGAAGAAAAAGAGCTTTCGTTATTGCAATCGCTTCGGGTCGAACTCGTCGTTCTCGCCCGCTACATGCAGGTGCTTTCGACACGGTTCGTACGCTGCTATCCGAATCGCATTATCAACATCCACCATTCATTTCTGCCAGCTTTCGTCGGAGCCAAGCCCTATCACCAGGCCTACGAACGCGGGGTAAAACTCATCGGAGCCACCAGCCACTACGTCACCGAAGTGCTCGACGAAGGTCCAATCATCGAGCAGGACGTCTGCCGCGTTACCCACCGCGACTCACTCGATACTATGATTTCCAAGGGTCGCGAACTCGAGCGACAGGTGCTCGGACGCGCCGTCCGACTGCACCTGCAGCACCGAGTGCTCCCCTACGGCCGCAAAACGGTTGTGTTTGACTAGCGTTCCAGAGCGGCACTGGCTCAGGGAGAACGCGACCCGCCGTTCTGCGTCCTAGATCGGGGCTCGAACCCGCTCTGAACATGTGTATCCGGCGTCACTGATGTATTCTTGTTAGTTCGCGGTATCATCCAAAAATCCTTTGTCATGAGCGCCTATGAGCGCAGGAACTGTTTATGGCTGAACACAAAATTCGCGTTCTCGTCGCCAAGCCCGGCCTTGATGGCCACGATCGCGGCGCCAAAGTCATTGCCCGCGCTCTCCGCGATGCCGGTATGGAAGTCATCTACACCGGGCTTCGCCAGACGCCCGAAATGATCGTCAACGCCGCGCTGCAGGAAGACGTCGATGTTGTCGGACTCTCCATCCTCTCCGGAGCGCATAACGCTATCGTTCCGCGCGTGATGGAATTGGCAAAGCAGAATGAGATGGACGACGTTCTCGTCCTCGTCGGCGGCATCATCCCCGACCAGGATGTCGCCACACTCAAGCAAGCTGGAGTCGCCGGCGTTTTCCAACCGGGCACGCCGATGGAAGAAATTGTCCAGTTCATCAAGTCGAACGTGAAGCCCCGCGGCGTGGCCGCCTAACTGCTTAAGGTTTTTGCCGCGCGGACGCCTTCGTCCGCGCTTTTATTTTGAAAACGCCGAGTACTGAATGTCCGAACCACTTACAGCCGCCGACCGCTCCCGCATGCTGGACCTCATCAACCGCTTCACCGGTCCTGCGCCCTGGTACTGGAAGAATTTTCCGCAGATCGAAGGCTTCGAGTGGACCCATCACGGCGGCGAAGGTCCGCTGGCGTATGTCGTCACGCTCGGCGAGTCGGGGCGCAAGAACGATCCTGTACTCGCCCTTAACACGTACGCTACACCGTTCCTGCTCTCCGACGGACGCCTAGGAATCTGGTTCACGGAAGGCCCGCGAACCTCGCGCATCCTCGCGTTCGATATCTTGAAGTTGAAGTCCTTCGAAATTGAAGAGATCGTCGGATGGTTCAAGACCTCGGGTGATCGCGTTTACTCCGCCACCGAACCCGTCGCTGATTTCGAGTTCAATCCGCAAATGCCGGCCGGAACCCATTCGCTTGCGGTACCGGAAGAACTCGCTGCGTTACAGGAACTGCCGATTGTTGTGAACATCGGCCACGCCTCGCAGGAGCAACCCGCTTGCGCCATCTTCGTTGTCTACGGCCATGCGGGACTCGTCGAAGTTTTGCCGCAGACGTGGTTCACCGATAACAAAGTCGATACCGGCTATCAGTGGATTACGCGCGTCGGACGCGATCCGATTACCCATCGCCTGATTGGAGACGGTATTCGCATCTCGCCGTTCTGTCTCACCGAGGACGGAAAGAATCTCGAAACATTATTGTCGTAGCGGAGCGCAACATTCCCAACTACTATGAGATCGAACATCGCGGACCGCACACTATTCTGAGGTTAATTTCAGAAGACGGCACGAATCGCCTCTCACGCGCTCGCGTGCAGGCTTTAACGAAGGCGATAGAAGAACTCGCACTCGCTCCAAAGCCACTCATCATCACCGGCAATCATCGTTTCTTTTCTGCTGGCGCTGACCTGAACGAAATTGTTTCGCTGGGATCTGACGCCTTCGAGTTCGCGCGCATGGGCCAGCGCCTGATGCAATTAGTGGACGAGTTCCCCGCTCCAGTCTGTGCCGCCGTGTATGGCTACTGCATGGGCGGAGGACTTGACCTCGCACTCGCCTGTGATTTCCGAATCGCCCACCCGCACGCTGTCTTCGGACATCGTGGCGCTGCCCTCGGCCTCATCACCGGATGGGGCGGAACTCAAAGATTGCCTCGTTTGCTCGGAAAGGCAAAAGCGCTGGAAATGTTCGTCGCAGCCGAAAAGATTCCCGCTGTCTTGGCCCAAAAGATTGGACTGGTTCACGCCGTAGTGGACGATCCGATATCAGCCTCGGAAGCGCGGCTCAAATTACTTTCCCACTAACTACAGTCCCAATTCTCTCAGCTTCTCCACCGGACGTGGAATCACCGCCTTGCCCCCCTTCACCACGATCGGCCGCTGGATCAATTCCGGATGTTTCACCATCAGCGCAATCAGTTGGTCGTCGCTAAGGTTCTTGTCGGCCACGTGCTGTTTGTAAGCTTCTTCTTTCGTACGGATCGCCTCGGTGGGCTTCAACCCGGCGGCCTTCAGCAGCTTTTTCAGGAGTTCAGCGGTGAGTGGTTGCTCGAAGTAGTTGATCGCCTCGAACTCTACTCCCTTCCCGGACAGTTCTTTTTTCACCACGCGACAGGTGGTGCAGGTAGGTTTCTCGTATACGGTAATCTTCTCTTTCATTGCGTTCAGGTTCCCAAGGAAATGTCTGGAGTAACCCTATGCCTAGCTGCAGTGAATCGCAATGTTTGCCGGTTCGCGAATCTTTTTTCCTCAAAGTGCGTCTGAACTAGCAAGAAAGGTGTGGGCATGCTGATTAAGAAACCGGCCGACATTCCTTCGTCGGAGATTACTCCGAAAAATGTCTACCTGAACCGCCGCGCTTTTATGGCCGGAGCGGCTGCTATTGGCGTTGCCGCGGTGGGAGCGCATTTTCTCGGCGAAATGAAAGAACCGGCCGAAGTTGCACACGCCGCCACTCTGAAGGTGTCGAAAAAGAGCCAGTACAGTACGACCGAGAAACCAACTCCCAAGAACGACATCGCCAACTACAACAATTTCTATGAGTTCAGCACCGACAAGTACGAGCCTGCCAAGCTGGCACAGGCTTTGCAAACACGCCCATGGACAATTGAAGTCGCCGGCTTGGCGAAGAACAAGAAGACTTTCGATATCGACTCGCTCCTAAAACAATATCCGCAGGAAGAACGCATCTATCGTCATCGTTGCGTCGAGGGCTGGTCGATGGTGATTCCGTGGGTCGGATTCTCGCTTGCCGATTTCATCAAACAGGTGGAACCGCTCGGCAAGGCCAAGTTCGTGAAGTTCACCACCAAGTACGATCCCAAGCAGATGCCCGGCCAGCATTACGGCGTGCTCGATTGGCCTTATGTCGAAGGATTGCGGCTCGACGAAGCCATGAATCCGCTGGCGATTCTCGCGACTGGACTCTATGGCGATGAACTTCCGAAACAAGACGGCGCGCCGATTCGCCTCGTAATTCCCTGGAAATATGGATTCAAGAGCATCAAGTCGATCGTGAAGATCGAGTTCATCGAGAATCAGCCAACCACGACGTGGTCCGCGGCC
>CAYWSM010000018.1:0-1534 GCA_964460935.1 uncultured Terriglobales bacterium
GGTTTTGTCTGGCTCAGCAGCAGCAATCCCTTCAGGACGATCGCTACTTCCATCAATGAGCCAGTGCGCATCTTGTCGGAGTTTTCCTTGAACCGGTATTTCCAGTCGTTGTTGTTACAACACTCACCGTCGGTGAGGAAATCCAGGATCTTCGTGACTTCTCCGTTCTTTACCACCCGGCGCAGGCCAACGGCTCCTACGCTGTGAAACGGAACTTCGACTTTCAGGCTGCTGGACTTGATTTTGAGGAGGTAAAAGCGCTGGACCGTGCTGCCGAGAGTGCGGCTGCTGATCTGCTCGATTACGCCGACACCGTGGTTGGGGTAAACAACTTTGTCGCCTATCTGGAAACTACTGATGGTCGCATTGATCATGAGGGGCACCCGCGGTGGTAGAGCAGGCTCAATCTGAGGGAGGTCACAATCAATACTACTATGACGTAACTTATGTGTCAATGACTGGAATCGCAGAAGAGCCCGTCTGGACCGCGAAAATAGCGGGTTTGCCGCCAGTTCACCTTCGCAGGGATGAGTCGTACGCCGATAGAATTTACATGCCTAAGTAATTGGACACCTGAGACTTAGTTGGAGCGAAGGAGCACGTCAGGACACCAGAATCCGCGCCCGCGGTTTATAATGAATGCGCTGGTGGAGAGGCTGTCTGACACACCCGCTGATCGAATCCGCCGGCTGAATCCAAGGTGAAAGAATCGACGCGCCGAATCTCCCGCTCTGATTGCGGGCGGCGTGAAGTATTGTTTCCGAGAGTTTCGACGTAAGATGCCCGAACATATCAAGAAAAAGCTGGAAGACGAAATCCGCACGCTCGAACATGAGCTGAACCACGAACTTCCTAAGGAACTGAAAAAAGCTGTCGCTCTGGGCGATTTGAGCGAAAACGCCGAATACCACATGGCAAAACAGCGCCAGGAATTCGTGCGTGCCCGGCTGGGACAGTTGAAGAAGCGCATGGCGGAACTGTCACTCGTGAATATGAGCAATATCCCGAAGGACAAAGCGGCGCTGGGTTCCACGCTCAAGGTGTACGATTCCACCAAGGATGAAGAGATCGAGTACAAGCTGGTGACCAGCGAAGAGTCCGATGTGACGCAGGGACTGATCTCGACTACATCTCCGATTGGCCGCGCGCTGATGGGCAAGAAGGCCGGCGATAGCGCTACCGTGATTACACCCAACGGCAAGCGCGAGTTGGAAATCCTGAAGCTCACAACCATTCACGACGAAGCGGAAGCGCAGGCGTAAACGACGATGACCTGGACCAGTGCAGTTGGGCGCGCTTCAAAAGTGATCCTGCACGGGATTGTGCACGGGCTGGCACTCACCAAGATCTCGCCGAACGTGCTGACGTTCATTGGCCTGGTGATCAACGCTGGGGCCGCCGTCCTGTTCGGATACGCCAATAGCGAAAATCAGGCAGCTATGTTTCGATGGGCCGCGCTGGTGATTATCGGCGCCGGCATCTTCGATATGGTGGATGGCCGTGTGGCTCGCGCGACCGGACAGGTCACTTCGTT
>CAYWSM010000019.1:0-5766 GCA_964460935.1 uncultured Terriglobales bacterium
CCGCAGTTCGGACACTCCGGCTCCCACTTCTTGAACTTCAACTGCTGCTGTGTGCGCTCGTTCGGAGCAACTTCTCCGCACTCGACGCAGAGGTATTTGCCCTCGCCATAGATCGACATCGACGAGGCAACAATCAACTTCTCAACCTTCACGTCCTTGTCGAGAAGCGCTTGAAGCACGTTGGCGGTGCCACAGGTGTTCACACCCATGTAGTGGGCGATTTCGTACATCGACTGTCCCACACCAACCGCCGCACCAAAGTGGTAGATCACATCGATACCACGAACCGCTTCTCGCACGGCATCCAGATCGCGCAAATCGCCGTGCATGAAGTTCACTTCCCCGGCTAGATAACTGGGTAGCCCGTTGGTGTGAACCTGCGGTGTCAGGTTATCGAGCACCCGTACCTCGTGCCCTTCTTTCAAGAGCGCATCGGCAAGATGAGATCCAACAAATCCCGCGCCACCCGTGATCAGAACTCTTTTGGCCATTTATTCCTCTGCTCCAACTGTTTGCGCACCCCATTCGCTTCCGCTTCCGGAGAACGATGAAAAGCCCTGCTCGTCCGAACGCGAATTCTTTGCCGCATACCGCTGCACCGCCCACGTCACGAACTCCGCGAAGTCATTCACGTTCCTGGGAGGAGCCGTGTAGTGCGGCCACGTGCCAAGATGTTCCGGCGTAAAACACAGGGTCATCGTGGTCTCGAAGGGCTCAAGCGCTTTCATCTGGCGGTCGAACCATGCTTCCGCATTGGGCCGGAACCAGTCGGCCCAACTGACCCCGGTTCGCAAATACTTCACGCCGAGCCGCTTCAGCCACTCGACTCCGATGTCCAACCGGTGATCCTCAAAGTGGAACCACTGGCAGATTCCCAATCCCGGCGGAAAATTCTCCGCCGCTTGCTTCGGCGTCATGTCTTCGCGGATCAGGCCCATGTAGTAATGCCGGTAATAGGAACTTCCCTCCGATTCCTTATGTCGCGTGGTTGCCGTCCACGTCGCCGGCAGGTCGAACAGGCTGTACCAATGGACTCGCTCGATTCGCGGCAACAGAAGCTCCGCCATTTTCTGCAAACCGAAAACCTGCACCTCTTCCGCGCCAAAGGAAGAAGCGCCCACCTCCGACACCCAGATCGGCTTGCTCGTAACGGCGCGGATTTCATCCAGCTTCTGGGGCCACTCGTAGACGTTCCAGTGATTCCAGTCCAGCGGGAATCCGTGCACCGCTACGACGTCAACGTGATCCAGTACTCCATGCGAAGCCATCAGCTTCATGAAATGCGGATCGATCGGCGAAATTCCGCCAAGCACAATGGGAATCTCTGGATTCACCTGCCTGACGGCCTTTGCTCCCGCGATAGCCATCTCGGCAAATGCCTTCCACTCAGGATCGGTCTTGAAGTCCCAGTGCGAAAGGTTATTCGGTTCGTTCCAGAGCATCACCGCTTCGACCAATCTGCCTCCCTGTAGCACAGCCATTCCTGGCTGTGCTCTTCCGTCATTCTTGGCTGCGCCTTACCCATTGCTGCGCTTCTTATGCCATTCCTTGGCTGCGCTCTTACAAAGTTCCATCCAATTCCATGTCCAGGATGTAGCGGCCATCTCGCTGCACGCTCCCCGGCGAACAAACCCATGTCTCTGTTTCGGGATGAGCTTCAATTTCCAGGCCCGAACTGCGCAGCATTGCCTCACAGGCACTCACATTCGGAATCCACCAGTTCGTCGGATCGTTGGCATACCGGTGCTCGATGAAGTACATCTGGGGAAACTGAGGGTCTTTGAAGACTTCTTTGTTCCAGAAGTGGTAGTTCTCGTCGTAGATCTTGGCTGTTTCCGATCCGCGAACCATCGTCTGGAAGATCAGTTGCTTTCGGACCTTCTTGACGATGTTGTCCAGCGCGTACAGCGGATACCGCAGGTGATAGAAGACACCCATGAAGATGACGTAGTCGAACTGGTCAGGCAGATCGGCAACCTTGTAAACGGAACGCTTTTCGAACTCGATATCCAGGTTCAGTTGTTCTGCTGCGAACCGTGCCTGGTTGAGGTAGCGGTCGTCCACGTCAATCCCAAGTACTCGTTCGGCGCCGCGCCGCTTCATCTGAAGACAATAAAAACCGCCGTTGCAGCCGATATCCAGCACGGTCGCACCCGTGAGGTCTTGCGGGATGTAGCCGGCAATGTGCTTCCACTTGATGTTCGGGAAGTCCCCCAGAAAATGATTCGGGGCGGTCTGCACACCGTGCAGATCAAGATTGTGAAACCATTCCCCGAGTTCATCGATGCGGCGGCGTAACGTGATTACGTCCACTTCATCTACTTTGCTCGGCTCAGAACTGCGATTTTCTAGAGATTCGGAAACGCTGTGCAGTTGGGTGGCCATCATCCTTCAATCGACGAGAAAATGTCATTCTTCCCCGTTTCGGATTAGAAGAACTCAGGGGTACTTAGGATGCCTCACGGATGACGCAACTGCTCCAGAATCAAATGATTGCGAGACAGCTCAGTATTCGCCGTTAAAATGTCGTTTCTTGACGCCTGTGGAAATTCGACGGTGATCTTGATGTGCTTGTGCGTCCGAGTAGCAAACGTAATAGTTACAGCTATTTATGTGACGTTGCAATTAAGGGACCTGCTTTAGTCGTTTCAGCGCGCAGAACTGATCAGGCAATTTTGCCCGATCAGTTCTGTTCACCGAAATCTTAATCCTGAACCTTTATCGTAAGCAGCGTCTTCATTCTTTTTGCAATTTCCAGCACAGTATTCAGACGATCCACAGCGGCGTCTGGCAGCTTTGAGGTTTTCAAAACCATTTCCGAGGAAAGCAACAAACCCGTCACATCGCTCTTTAATTCACTCCGCAGTTCTTCAAGCGCCTGTCGCCGCGCCATCTGGAACTCGAGTTCCCGCCTCTTGATGGTCGAGACCACTAGTGCAGCAATCTTCTCTGGACGATGACACGCAAGATCCACGATGACCGGCACGGCAATCTGCATTCGTTGCGTCAAGGATTCAGCGCTGCCCGGCACGCTCTCCAGCAGATTCTCGTCAGCCACCACGAGGCTGAACTCCTGCTTTCGCAATGCCGCCAGAGCAAGTCGAAGGCTGTTAACGATTTTTACTTCCTCTTGCGTCGCATGCTGAAGTTGCGTCGCACATTCACTGGCATTCTGGTACGGCGATATAAGAAGGATCATGCACTTTGAAGATGCAATACCAACGCCACTTTTCAGCCATTGCAAGGAAAGGACTTACAGACACGAACGGCGGTCTGTTTCCCATGATGGGAAGGACCGCCGCGGTTTCGGTTAGATTTGGGAATATTCCTTCAGCTTCCGATATAGAGTGGTTTTTCCAATACCCAGCAGTTTCGCCGCCGCCAACTTATCGCCATGCAACTGTTCGATCGCCTGCAGAATGGCATTGCGTTCCACCTCGACCAGCGGGAGAATTTTCGGCGCTACCGCTGCTGCCGCCACTTTTTGCTGATGTGTGTTCTTGATGTAGGTTGGCAGATCGGGGAAGGCCAATGTTTGCCCCGAGCTTAACGCCCACGTACGCTCGATGCAGTTTTCCAGTTCGCGGACATTACCCGGCCAGTCATAACTGAGAAGAGCTTTCATCGCATCTTCGCTCAGTACCTTGTGAGTGTTCGTGGCCCGCGTCATCCGGTCCATGAAGTGTTCCACCAGTGCCGTGACGTCCTGCTTCCGCTCGCGTAGAGGTGGGATCCTCAGTGTCAGCACGTTCAGCCGGAAATACAGATCTCGTCGGAAGTTCCCTTCCGCTACTTCGGCCTCCAGATTGCGATTGGTAGCCGCCAGAATCCTGACATTGATGGGGAGTCGCTTCGTGCTGCCTACTGGACGAATCTCATGTTCCTGGATCGCACGCAGCAATTTCGCCTGTAAATCGATCGGCAGCTCTCCAATCTCGTCGAGGAACACTGTCCCGCCGTTGCCGATGGTAAGCAGTCCATCCTTTGACCGAACTGCGCCCGTGAAGGCTCCGCGGACGTAGCCGAATAACTCGCTCTCGATCAGCGATGGAACCAGGGCGCCGCAGTCAACGGGGATGAATGGCTTGTCGCGATTTGGACCGCTGTAATGGATGGAACGGGCTACAAGTTCCTTGCCGGTGCCGCTTTCGCCAATGATCAATACCGGATGGGTGCTCTGCGCCGCCTTGGTGATAATGCGGTAGATGCGTTCCATCTCCGATGATCGGCCGATCAGGGATCCAAATCCCTGGCGCGAGCGCAGGTCTTCGTGCAGAGCGCGCTTCTGCGTGACCCGCTTCAGATCATCCGCCGCCTGTTCGAGCAACAGTCGCAATTCCTCAAACGTAAATGGCTTGGTGATGTAGTCGAAGGCTCCCTGCTTCATCGCTTGCACCGCAGAAGGCACGGTGGCGCAACCGGTAATAATGATGACCACAGAATCGGGACGGCGCTTCTTCACCTCACGCAGCGCTTCCAGCCCGCAGGCGCCGGGTAGCTTGAGGTCGAGAAGAATAATGTCGGCTGGGTGCGCTTCCAGAACCTTGTAAGCCTGCTCGGCGCTCTCGGCGACGAGCGTGTGAAATCCGTTGAGTTGCGCCGCCTCCTGGCAGTTTTCACGTACCGCTTTTTCGTCGTCTACGACCAGAACTGTTAAGGAATCGGCTCCCGCAATCTGCTTCCGGCTCGAAGGTGTCTCCAAGGTTTGCATCCGTCAACTCCGTTTTGCCAAGCCCGCAGGTCAGCTATCGAAGGAAGATTCTCGGGCGCCTCCAAGAACATCCCAAACTGGGACGTCAAGGGGAAAATGGAGGACCGAGGTTCGACTGTACCGGAATGGGAAGACGGCTGCTGTGATGCAAAACACAGCGCCCTGTGCCGAAGTGGGAATTCAAGACCAAAAAAAGGGCGGTTGCCGACGGGGCGTCCGGTCAACCGCCTTCCCTTCATCGAGGAGAACTTGTCACTATCCTTTGGTCGTCAGCGGCTGAGTGAGCCGGAAGGTCAAGCGCCGCTCCGCTCCAAACGCAACATCTTTCTTGCCTGTGGCGTACGCGCCACCTGTGCCGGCGCCTGCGCCAACCAGACCGCCGATCAGAGCACCTTTGCCGCCGCCCGCGAGACCGCCAATGAGCGCGCCAGCTCCAGCGCCTCCGCCGATCAGGGCGGCATTCCGTTTATTGTGGTTCGCGCCCTTGGCGAACAGGCTCGACGTTTCGACCGGCACCGACTTGCCGTTGATCGTGATCGACGCCAAAGTCAACCGTAGATATCCGGAATTGTGAATCCTGCCCGACGACTTAGCCTCGACGACTCGTCCGGTGACAGGAGCGCCGCGTTCAGCGACCGTCTTGCCATTGATGACGAGTGGTTCGTCAAGAACTGCGTCGAAGCTCTGTCCTGGACTGGCCGTCGCGCTGGAAACCGAATTCTGCAGCCGAATGTTCACGACGGTTCCGACAGGAATCGTCAGATCTTCGGGCACGGAACTTTCGCGCGAGAAAAATCCTTTGTGCTCGGTAGTCGCAGGTTTCTCGCTGGTATTGCTCGAAAACGGAGCCGACTCAGTTGCTGTCGAGGCGAGATTGTTCTGATCAGCGCTGTTGCTGTTCGGAGCGCCCGAGCAGGCGCTCAACGACAGACTCAAGACCGCTACAGCAAGCGCTGACGTAAGTACATGGACTCGCATTTACTTCCTCCAAACTCATAAGCAGAGTAGGCACGGTGAATGCCATTGTTAAGAGTCTCTGTTTCCAATCACTTAGA
>CAYWSM010000020.1:0-26893 GCA_964460935.1 uncultured Terriglobales bacterium
CGCCAAGGGCTATCTCGGCAAGAACATCCTCGGCAGCGGCATCGACTACGACGTCTTCTGGCACGGCGGCGCCGGTGCGTACGAAGTCGGCGAAGAATCGGCGCTGATGGAATCGCTGGAAGGCAAGCGCGGAGTGCCGCGCATTCGGCCGCCCTTCCCTGCTGTCGTTGGTTTGTTCGGCGGACCCACCATCATCAACAACGTCGAGACGCTCGCGTCGGTTCCGCACATCATCAACGGTGGCGGGCAGTGGTATGCCGAAATCGGCTCGCCGAAGAATGGCGGTACACGCCTGTTCTGTCTCAGCGGACACGTCAACAAGCCCGGCGTGTACGAACTGCCGATGGGATACAACCTGCTGAAGATGATCAATGACGTTGGGGGCGGGGTTTGGAATGGCCGCAAACTAAAGGCTGTCACGCCCGGTGGGTCGTCCTGCCCGGTGCTCAAGGCCGAAGAGTGCGACATCGCGATGGACTTCGACACACTGATGAAGGCCGGTTCGATGCTTGGTTCCGGCGGTGTGGTGGTCCTCGACGATCAAACCTGCATGGTGAAGTATGCGCAGCGGATCATGCGTTTCTATCAGCATGAAAGCTGCGGTTGGTGCATCCCGTGCCGCGAGGGTACCGACTGGCTGAAAAAGTCGCTCGATCGGTTTCATGCCGGCGCTGGCATTCGTAAGGACATCGACAACATGCAGTACCTGGCCGAGAACATGTTGGGACGCACGTTCTGCCCACTCGGCGATGCGGCGGCATTGCCAACGATCTCGATCGTGAAGAAGTATCGCGACGAGTTCGAGGCGCACCTGGAAGGACGCCCGTGCCCGTACGAACCAGAGGGAGCGGGGCAGAGTTTGCCGGTGCTGGCAGGGACACACTGATTACAAACCCCACTCAACCAAAAGAAGGTTGAATGGGGCACTAGAAACATGAGCGCATTGGCACAACCCGGGAACGAACGTGAGCAACTCGCTGCGCTATTGCGCCGGAGCCGCGACACGTATCTCCGCTGCGTGAGAGAAATCCCGGAGAATGCAGCGTTCGCCCGGCTGTCCGACTCATCATGGTCGATTATGGAGATCGCGGAGCACGTTGCAGTCGCCGAACACGGAATGTTTCGGGCGGTCGAGATGGGAACGGAGAAACTTACTCCGCCGAATTATGCTGCCGACGCCGAGATCCTGAAGCGTGGATTGAACCGGGAAAACAAATCGCAGGCCCCTGAACGCTCGCATCCGAAAGGCCGCTGGAAGAGTTTTGCCGAGGCCGTCAATGCCTTTGAGAAATCACGGGCTCGATCGCTGGAGTTTGTGGAGAAGGGTGAGAAAGATCTCCGGAAGATCGAGTCGGTTCATCCGCTGATGGGATCGCTCGATGGATATCAGCTTTTCCTGATCATGGCGGCGCACGCGGAACGGCACACGGCGCAGATCGAAGACATTAAACGCACGCAGGCGTACAGGAACGCCGCGGGAAAATAAGTTTCATTCATGGCTGACGTAAACATCACAGTTGACGGCAAGAAGCTGACGGTACCGGCGGGCACGCTGCTGATTGAAGCCTGCAAGAGTGTCGGCATCGAAGTTCCCTCGTTCTGTTACTACCCTGGACTGTCGCTGCAAGGCGCATGCCGCATGTGTCTGGTTCGTGTCGAGAAGATGCCAAAGCTGCAGACGGCCTGCACCACTGTCGTCGCGGAAGGCATGGTGGTCACGACCGAGAGCGACGAAGTTCGGCAGGCGCGCAAAGCAATGCTGGAACTCGTGCTCGCCAATCATCCGCTCGACTGCCCTGTCTGCGACGCGGGCGGACAGTGCGAGTTGCAGGACATGACATTCAGCTACGGCGCGGCGGAGAGCAAGTTCATCGACATCAAGAACCATCGCGACGAGCAACAGTGGTCGCCGGTGGTTTATTTCGACCGTCCGCGTTGCATTCTCTGCTATCGCTGCGTGCGAGTTTGCGGCGAAGGCATGGACGTCTGGGCTCTCGGGATTCAGCAGCGCGGTTCAAGCTCAATCATCGCCCCGAACGAAGACGATCATCTCAACTGCGAAGAATGCGGTATGTGCATCGACATCTGCCCGGTTGGAGCGCTCACGTCAGGCGCCTATCGCTACAAAACGCGTCCGTGGGAGATGAAGCACGTCGGAACGGTCTGCACGCACTGCGGAGATGGCTGCAAGACTACTCTCGGTGTCCGGCGTAGTGAAACGGGCATGGAGATCGTGCGCGGCGACAATCGCGACAAGAGCAGCATGAACGGCGACTTCCTTTGCATCAAGGGACGCTACGCCTTCGATTTCGCTAATCACGAAGACCGCATCACACGGCCACTGATCCGCCACAACGGCAAACTTGAGCCTGCCACGTGGGAAGCGGCCTTTGAGCTGATCGGAGAAAAGTTCAAGCAGGTCGGCGCCTCGATCGGCGTCATCGGATCGAGCCGCACCACCAATGAAGAGAATTATCTGCTACAAAAGTTCGCGCGCCTGGCACTGAAGACAAATAACATCGATCATCACCGGACCGCCGACTATCCCGGTTTCGTCGCTGCACTTTCCGGCACAACGGGGCGCACGGCAAGCATGCGTGACGTGTTCTCGGCCCCGGCGATCCTGCTTATCGGCAACGATCCGACCGACCAGCATCCGTTTCTAGCCTGGCAGATTCGCAACAACGTTCGCCTGAACCGCGCCAAGCTCTACGTGGTGAATTCAAGTCCGATCAAACTGCGCCGCCAGGCGACAGCTTTTGCGCAGATTACTTCCGACAACGGCGAGGCGCTGTTCGCCGAGTACCTGATCGGCAACGATGCCGCCGCACAGAACCTTGGCGTGAACGGCACCACAGCGCAGTCTCTGGCCGACCTCCGCGAGAAAGTGAAGGGCGAGCAGAACCTGGTCGTGGCCTTCGGTTCCGAACTTCGGGCCAGCGCGATTGTCGATCTGGTGAAGGCGCTGCCAAATGCAAAGTTCATCTGCCTCGGCGACTACGCTAATTCGCGCGGTGCGTCCGACATGGGGCTCTACCCCGACCTGCTCCCCGGCTATCAGGCTCTCGGAAATGGCGCTGCTGGCGAGTGGATGGCAGAAGCGCCCAAGCAGCCCGGCTTGAATACGGAACAGATGTTCGCCGTCGCGCAATCGGGCAATTTGAAAGCTCTGTACGTGGTTGGCGCTAATCCGGTGCTTCGCTACAACGTCGATCCATTTGCGCTGAAGAATACTTTCGTCGTCGTGCAGGACATGTTCCTGACCGAAACGGCTATCCTCGCGGACGTTGTGCTGCCTCCGGCAAATGCGTACGAAAAGTCGGGCACCTTCACGAACACTGCGGGCGACCTTCAGATCCTCAAGAAGGCCGGCGACGTCAGCACTGTGAAGAACGACTTCGAGATCATCGTCCGGATTGCGCTAGCGATGGGATACGACGCGAAGAAGTTGGTTCCCTTTGGACATCCGCTTCGCGCCGATATGGGCCAGACCCGCGGCGCACAATCCGGTGAAGCCGACCGTCATGCCGTATGGCTGGAGCATGCAGGAATCGAACCGAAGGTAAGCCCATTCGATCCCACGGCGATGTTCGACGAAATTCAGCGGCTGGTGCCGGGATATGGCGATATTTCTCGCGTCAACCTGCTCTCCGGAAACGATGAGCACGTAGAGATCCCGAAAAATGCGTCGGGAATCCCGAGCCATCCGGAACTGGTTATGCCGGCCAACGACAACCTGTTCAGTTCGGGCACGCTGGGGCGTTACTCGAACACATTGAACTCCGTGATGGAAAAGTACGAAAAGCAGCCGCCCAGCGAAGTCCCGGCTGACTAAAGCTTGCGTTATACGAGACGAAGAACTTGACTGGAAATCTTACTGTCGGAACCTTCCTGATCGCCTCGGTGATCAAGATTTTGCTGTTCCTAGGCGCACTGCTGACCGGTGTTGCATATACCGTCTGGCTGGAACGCAAGGTCGTGGGCCATATCCAGAACCGCTGGGGACCCACGCGCGTTGGTCCGTTCGGTTTGCTGCAACCGCTGGCCGATGGCTTGAAGTTCATCTTCAAAGAAGATCTCACGCCGCCGTACGTGCACAAGTTCCTCTATATCCTGGCGCCGATGCTCGCCCTGGCGACGTCGCTGATTTCTATTTCGCTGATTCCGGTTGCGCCGCACATCACGCTTGGCGGGGTGACAACGCCGATCCAGATCACCGACACCAACATCAGTCTATTGATCATCCTTGGCGTGACGTCGATCGGCGTATACGGAATCGCGCTTGCGGGATGGTCGTCGAACAGCAAGTACTCGATGCTCGGCTCCCTGCGCGCCAGTTCACAGATGATCAGCTACGAAGTGGCGCTGGGACTTTCACTGGTCGGAGTGCTGATGCTAACCGGCAGCTTCAGTCTGCAGAAGATCGTGGAACATCAGCAGGGCGGATTCTGGCACTGGAACATCTTCGGTGGAGGCCAGTTCGTCGCCTTCTTCATTTACATCATGGCGGCTTTTGCCGAGACCAACCGCGTGCCGTTCGATCTGCCCGAAGCGGAATCGGAACTCGTTGCGGGCTATCACACCGAGTACAGTTCGATGAAGTTCGCCATGTTCTTCATGGCTGAATACGCGAACATGTGGACCGTCGCCTGCCTGGCGTCGATTCTCTTTCTCGGCGGATACAGCGGTCCGACATTCCAGGGCATTCTGCCGCCACTGCTCTCAAGCCTGATGCCGGTGGTATGGTTCCTCGCTCGCGTCGTCTTTTTCCTATTTGTTTACATCTGGGTGCGCGGCACGCTGCCACGCTTCCGTTACGACCAGTTGATGGCGTTCAGTTGGAAGTTCCTGCTGCCGCTTGCGCTGGCGAACATCATGATCACCGGCCTGATAGTGGCCTTGCGGGCTTAGGGTCATCGAGTAGACAGACATGCTTCATTTAGCTTTGTTCATTATTTTCGGGGCGATCTGTGTGGCTGGCGCTGTGAACCTGCTGGCGCAGAAACATCCCATCAACAGCGCTCTATCGCTGGTGGTGGTAATGGGAGCGCTCGCCGGGGTCTACCTCTTATTGGGCGCCGAATTCCTTGCCGCCATCCAGGTGATCGTCTATGCCGGCGCAATCATGGTGCTGTTCGTCTTCGTCATCATGCTGCTGAACGCCGGCGAAGAAGAACACACGCGCGGCTCGAAGATCGCCCTCCTGTTCGGCGTGCCCGGCATGGTGGTCGGATCGGTGCTCGTAGCGTGGATGCTGATTCGCAGTAATCCCAGCGCAGACCGCGTCATCATTGGTTCCCTGCACGGCACGCCCAGCGAGATCGGCCATCAACTCTTCGGTCAATTTCTACTGCCATTTGAAATCACATCCGTGTTAATTCTGATCGCCATCATGGGCGCTGTTGTCCTGGCGCGGAGGGAGAGCGAATGATCCCTCTTTCTTACTACCTGGTGCTGAGTGCCATCCTGTTCGCCTGCGGTGTGACCGGATTTCTGATCAAGCGCAACATCATCACGATCTTTATGTCGATCGAACTGATGCTGAACGCCGTTAACCTGTCGTTCGTGGCGTTCGCGTCGTATTGGCAGCACATCAGCGGACAGGTGTTCGTGTTCTTTGTCATGGTCGTAGCGGCTGCGGAAGCGGCTGTCGGGCTGGCCATCATTATTGCGGTATTCCGAACGCGCGAGACGCTCAACCCCGATCGCGTGAACTTGCTGAAGCTGTAACGGGACGTCATTTATGCAATTGTGGCTCATACCGGTACTGCCGCTGATCGGATGCGCGATCAACGGATTGCTGGGCAAGAGTTTCTCGAAGAAAACTGTCGCGCTGGTAGGACTGCTCTTTCCCGGCCTGTCGATGCTGTACGCGTGGGACATTGCGATTCGCTACATCGGCGGCAATCGCGAGCCGGTGTTCAACATCCTGCCCACATGGATCGCCGCCGGAAACTTCCGCCTGAACTGGGGATTCCAGCTCGACCAGCTCTCGTGCCTGATGATGCTGGTCGTCACCACCGTTGGCTTCATCATCCACGTGTATTCGGTCGGCTACATGGAGCATGAGGGCGGCTACTACCGCTTCTTCTCGTACCTGAACCTGTTCATGTTTTTCATGCTCATGCTGGTTCTCGCCGACAACTATCTCGTTATGTTCGTCGGTTGGGAAGGCGTGGGACTCGCGTCGTACCTGCTGATCGGCTTCTTCTTTCTGCGTGACTCGGCGTCCGCTGCGGGTAAAAAAGCATTTATCACCAACCGCGTCGGCGACTTCTCGTTCCTGATCGCGCTCTTCCTGCTGATCCAGCATTTCAATTCGTTGAAGTTCACGGAAGTATTCAGCAAGATCCAGGGCTTGCCGCAGGAAGCCGGCTACGGACTGCTGACCATCATCGGTCTACTGATGCTCGGCGGTGCGGCCGGTAAGTCGGCGCAGATTCCGTTGTATGTATGGCTGCCGGACGCGATGGAAGGTCCGACGCCAGTATCCGCTCTGATCCACGCGGCAACAATGGTCACCGCCGGTGTCTACATGGTGGCCCGCTCGCATGCGATCTTCGACCGCGCACCGAACGCGCTGCTGGTTGTCGCGATTATCGGTACACTGACCGCATTCTTCGCTGCCACCATCGGTATCGTCCAGCACGATATCAAGCGTGTGCTGGCGTACTCTACGGTTTCGCAGTTGGGATACATGTTTGCCGCCGCCGGCGTGGCTGCTTACGGTGCGGCGATGTTCCATCTGATGACGCATGCGTTCTTCAAGGCCTTGCTCTTCCTTGCCGCGGGATCGGTGATTCACGGCCTTAGCGGCGAGCAGGACATGCGCAAGATGGGCGGACTGAAGAAGTACATGCCGTGGACGTTCTGGACGATGACCGCTGCGACATTTGCGATTGCCGGATTCCCCGGCCTCAGCGGATTCTTCTCGAAGGACCTGATCCTATTCAAGGTCTTCAGCAGCCCCTTCGGATCGCACGTGTTGTGGGCCGTCCTGCTGATCACAGCTTTCCTGACTTCGTTCTACATGTTCCGTTTGTGGTTCCTCACCTTCTTCGGTGAGTTCCGCGGACCTCGTACGGCAGTTCACGGCGGACATCAGGAGCACAAGGGACAGGAAGAACATCATCATGCGGGCTTCGCGCACGAGAGCCCGAAGGTGATGGTGATTCCCCTGGCGATCCTCGCCATTCTCTCGGTGATCGGCGGTTGGATCGGCGTCGGCGAGAAGAGTCCCTTCAGCCAGTTTCTCGCTCCGGTGTTCTCGCAGTACTCCGCAGGACTCCCGACAGCAACTGTTTCCGGCGGTGAAGTTGAAGCCGAGCCGAACGCCGCAGCGCAAACTACGGCTGCACCAGCGCCCGAGCAACCGGAAGCCGGACTCGAATACAAACTGATGGCCGCTGCCATCTGCACTTTCCTGCTTGGCCTCGGCCTTGCCTGGTATCTCTATTACAAGCGGCCCGATCTGCCACCAAAATATGCCGAGAGTATGCGCGGCCTCTACCACACTCTCTCGAACAAGTATTTCGTCGATGAGTTTTACGGAGCAGCCATCATTCGCCCCATCATCGCATTCTCCAGTGCGGTCCTCTGGAAGACCATCGATGCCGGCCTGATCGACGGCACTATCAATGAAAGCGCGGCTGCCGCCGGTGACGTGAGCAACGCCTTCCGCCGCATGCAGTCGGGCAACATTCGCTCATACGCTGGCTGGGTGGCCATAGGAGCTGCCGCCATCATTGTTTACATGGTCTTTGCTGGAGGCGCGCGATGAGCACCGAAGTCATTAATCCGTTCATCCTAAGCCTGATCGTTTTCGTGCCGCTCGGCGGCGCGCTGTTGCTGATGATCCTGCCGCGGCGCGAGCGCGACATTCGCTGGGCCACGCTCATCATCGCCGTTCTCACGTTCCTGTTGTCGTTGCATCTGCCGATTCACTTCGACTACGCCAATCCGGGCTTCCAGTTCTCGGTCGATCACCAGTGGATCACCGTGCCGAACATTCACTACCACATGGCCGTGGACGGCGTTTCGATGTGGCTGGTCGTGCTGACCACGTTCCTGCTGCCGCTCTGCGTACTGATGTCGTGGCACTCGGTGCATGAGCGCGTGAAGGAGTTCCATATCCTTCTTCTGCTGCTCAGTTCGGCGATTATCGGCGTATTCGTCTCGCTCGATCTGTTCCTGTTCTACTTCTTCTGGGAAGCCAGCTTGATCCCGATGGCGCTGCTGATAGGCGTGTACGGGCACGAGCGCCGCGTCTATGCCGCCGTAAAGTTCTTCCTGTACACGATGATCGCCTCGGTGTTCATGCTCGCGGCAATGCTGTGGCTCTACGCACATGTCGGCAGCTTCGACTTCACCGTGATTCAACACGCAATTGCCACCGGTGCCGTCGATATCTCCGGTGCTGGCAAGTGGCTCTTCCTCGGCTTCTTCATCGCGTTCGCCGTAAAGGTGCCGCTCTTCCCGTTCCACACGTGGCTGCCTGATGCGCACGTGGAAGCGCCGACCGCCGGATCAGTCCTGCTGGCTGGCGTTCTGCTGAAGATGGGGACGTACGGTCTGTTGCGCTTCAACATCGGCCTGTTCCCTGCCGAAGCGCACCGCAACGCACCGTGGATCATCGTTCTCGCCATCATCGGCATCGTCTATGGCGCGCTGGTCGCCATGGTGCAGCCGAATATGAAGAAGCTGGTGGCGTACTCATCGGTGAGCCACCTTGGTTTTGTAGTGCTGGGCATCTTCAGCTTCACCACCATTGGACTGGTCGGGGGCACTTTCGTGATGCTCGCGCACGGCGTTTCAACCGGAGCGCTGTTCACACTTTGCGGCATGATCTACGAACGACGTCACACCTACGAAATCAGCGAATACGGCGGGCTTGCCACCTCAATGCCGGTGTACGCCACATTTTTCCTGATCATCACGCTGGCCTCAATCGGGCTGCCGTTGCTGAACGGGTTTGTCGGCGAATTTATGGTGCTGAGCGGCGCGTTTCTCGCGAAACCTGTCTGGGGCATCGTCGCCGCCACGGGTGTGATCTGGAGCGCCTGTTACATGCTCTGGATGTACCAGCGTGTGTTCTACGGTGAGATTAAGCACGACGTGAACCGCCAGCTTCGCGATCTGAACGGACGCGAGCGCGGCATCCTGATACCGTTCGCGGCCGCCGCCGTGATCATGGGCATCGCGCCGCTGCTGTGGACGCGCGCCATCGATCCGGCCGTACAAAACATTCTTGCGCAGGTGATGGGACAATGATTCCCAACTTACAATCCGCCGATTACATTCGGCTGCTTCCTGAACTCGTTCTCATTGTGTTCGGCGTGATCGTGATGCTCGCCGAGCCGCTAGTCGATCAGCAGAGCAATCGCAAGTCGCTCGGCGTAATCGCGCTCGTCGGTGCTGTGCTCTCCATCATTGCCAGCGTTTACCAGGTCGGTCACGAAGGGCTCGGGTTCCTTGGCATGATCCGCGTGGACTCCTTCTCCATCTTCTTCCACGTGTTGATCGGCCTCATTACTGCCGTCGTTATCCTCGCATCCTTCGAATACTTGCAAGTTCAACAGATCAAGTACGGCGAATATTATGGACTGATTCTGCTTGGCGCCGTCGGACAGATGTTGATGTCGTCGGCCGTCGAACTCGTTCTGATCTTCATCGCACTTGAAATCTCGTCCATCGCGACATACATCCTGGCCGGCTTCCGTCGTCGCGTGGCGATCAGCATTGAGTCGTCGGTAAAGTACTTCCTGCTCGGTTCCTTCGCCACAGGCTTCTTCCTTTACGGAATCGCGATGATGTTCGGCGCGACCGGTTCCACTGACGTGTACCAGATCGCCGCCAGCTTGAGTTCCAATCCCACCAACCTTGCGTTCATCGGAGTGGCGCTGATGCTGGTCGGTCTCGGATTCAAGGTGGCCTCGGCTCCCTTCCACATCTGGACCCCTGACGTTTACGAAGGCGCACCAGCTCCTGTGGTCGCCTTGATGTCCACCGGACCCAAAGCTGCTGCCTTCGCCGTGCTGCTGCGCGTGCTATTCGCGACTGACGCGCCGGGCTGGTTCTGGCTCATCTGGGTCTCCGCGGCACTCTCAATGACCCTCGGCAACATCGGCGCTCTGGTACAGCAGAACGTAAAGCGCATGCTGGCCTACTCGTCGATCGCGCATGCCGGGTACCTGCTCGTCGCCTTCGCCGCCGCCAAAGACGTCGGCATTTCCGCCGCCATCTTTTACACCGCGACATATGCTGCCATGAACGTCGGTGCGTTCGCCGTTGTTGCTCACCTCGCCAATGCCGGTGAGAAGTATGTAACGCTCGATGACTACGCCGGACTCGGCCGCCGCTCGCCCGCTCTTGCGGCGATCCTCACTGTCTTCATGTTGTCGCTGATTGGAATCCCGGTCACCGGCGGCTTCCTGGCCAAGTTCTATGTCTTCCAGGCCGCGATGCAATCGCATCTCACCGGACTGGTGATCATTGGCGTCATCAACAGTGCGATCGCCGCGTACTACTACCTGCGTGTTATTGTCGTGATGTATATGCGCGAGCCGAGCAAGGAAGTTCCGGTACAAGGGATTTCCGCCGGTCTCGGCGTAGCGCTCGCTGCCTGCGTGCTGGCCACCATCTACCTTGGCGTGCTTCCCGATCGCGTGCTCACGTATGCGTTACAGTCGGCGAGAGCCTTGATCCGCTAACTTTTCCAGATTGAAGGTTGAAGTGCCGATGTGGACAGTTCAATCTTCAATCTGAAGTCTTGCCTCTTCTCATTCCACTGCCACCGCCACATCCTTACGCTCAAATATCCAAGAACCTGCGACCCAAAACGCAATCGTCTCCAACACTGCCCAAAATCCAGCAGCCCACGGCGCAGTGTTTCCTGCACCGAAGGAAAACTCGGACACGCAAGCAAGCAACTGATAGAACGGCACCAAGGCGGAAATGTTCTTTCCCAACACTCCTGACAGCACAGCGGACGTCCCTAGCACCACGCTTGTTGCCGCCAGCGCGAACAATGGAGGCATGAACGTTGAGAAGAACAGCGCTACCGTCCCCGCCAGAACCGATGCGATCAGCAGCATGATCATCAGCGGCAACACCAGCCACACACTGGCGCCCGCTCGGTGAAATGTCAGCGCACCCGTGATGCCCAGGCAAAATGCATACAGCAGAGCCACGCCCGAATATCCCAGCACAATTCCTGCAAGATACTCATATCGCTCGATTCCTTTCGAGAGAACCGCAAGGATTTTCCGGTTCCGTCGTTGGTTGTGCAGGCTCGATGCAGCCAGAAAAACAGTGAAGAACACGCTGTACATTGCCTGCTGCTTCAGGAAAAAGAGCGCGTCGTCATCCGGACGTCCGGCCAGCACGACTCCCGCTACTCCGCTCGCTAGTCCCCAAACCAACAGGATGATTACCGGCCAGCGGTTTTCTCGCACGAAATTCCCGGCGATCAAAAAAGCCACCCTCATGCCGTAAATTCCTTCTGCGTGAGCTCGATAAAGATGTCTTCCAGCGATCTCCGCCGTGGATTCACCCTCACCACCTCGCCGCCCGCCGCCCAGATCTTCTCGATCGTCTCCCGTTGTCGCTCGCGCGTTACAACCACCGTGAAATACCCGTTATTCACGGCTGCACCCGGCCAGTCACTTATGCCCGATGCGACGATCTCCGACTCCTCCGCTGACTCCAGTAGTTCACTCGTCTTTCCGACGCGCACAAGCCGCCCGCGATTCAGAATCGCAATGCGATGGCAGATCAGTTCGATCTCCGACAGCAAATGCGAACTCAGAAAGATCGTCTTGCCCTGTTCGCGCATGCGAACCAGAAGTTCCCGCACTGCCACGCGTCCCAGCGGATCGAGTGCCGACGTCGGCTCGTCCAGGATCACCAGTTCCGGATCATTCACCAGCGCCTGCGCCAATCCCACGCGCTGCAACATACCTCGCGACAGCTTGCTCGCATTGCGCTGCTCCACATCATGCAGTTCCAGTAAATCTAGGACATCAGCTACCCGTTTAGTCAGCTCTGGATTGCGCATGCCATTCAACGCACCATAGAACGAAATCAACGCCCGCACCGGACGGTGATAAAGCGCCACATTCTCAGCAAGAAATCCCACTCGTCGGCGCGTGGCAGCATCGCCAAACGGTTGGCCCAGCATCAGTCCCGACCCCGATGACGCACGCATGAAACCCATGGCCAGGTGAATAGCTGTTGTTTTTCCTGCGCCGTTGGGACCGAGAAATCCGAAAATCTCTCCGCGCTTGACTTCCAACGAGAACGCATCCAGCGCGCGTACCCGGCGTCGACCCGACCGGTACTCCTTCGTTATCTCGCGGTATTCCAGTGCGCCCACGCCAGCCATCCTATCGCAAGCCTGCGCTTCCACCGCCATAAATGGAAAAGCCTCCGGAGAACCGGAGGCTTTCACAAAAACCTAAAGCGGAACTACTTCACCTTCGCGAAGATGATAACCAGCGTGTACAGCGCCAACGATTCGATCAGCGCCAGGCCGAGAATCAGCGCGAGCTGAATGCCTGGGCGCGCGCCCGGATTGCGTGCCAGCGACTCGGTCGCCGATGCGGTTGCCTTCGCCTGGCCAAGTCCGCAGAGGCCGGAAGCGATGGCCATCGCGAAACCGGAAGTGATCGCCACCCAGTTGGTGCCGCTTGCTGCTTCACCGCCCTGGGCGAACACGGGCGCTGCCACGAACATAATGGCCAGCGCGAGGAATACGAAGCTCATTACTTTACGCATTGTCTTTCTCCTTATGAATCACCGCCAGTGGGTGGTTGGCGTTCTTTCTTGGGAGAAAGAGGCCCTCACGCTGTACGGCTGAAACTCGAAACCTGAAACTCGAAACTGTTTAGTGCTCTTCCGCCACCGCTCCTGCCAGATACACCGTCGTCAGCAGCGCAAAAATATACGCCTGCAGGAACGACACGCCGATGTGCAACCCGAGGAACGCAACCGGGATCAGGACTGGAACGAGCGAGAAGAACACCAGCGTTACCATGTCGCCCGCGAACATGTTCGCGTAAAGACGAATGGTGAGCGACATCACGCGGGCAAGATGGCTGACGATTTCGATCGGCACCATCAACGGTGCGAGCGCAGGCATAGGACCCGCAAAATGAGCGGCATACTTGAGCGGCCCTTGTTTCTGTAGGCCGTGGAACTGGTAGTCGAAGAACGCGCAGATCGCGATGCCCAGCGGAACTGCAGGCGTCGCGGTCGGCGATTCGAATCCCGGGATCAGCCCCAGCAGGTTACAGAGCAGCACATACGCGAACACGGTCGCCACGAACGCGGTGTACGGTTCGTGATGGTGGCCGATGATCTCGCGTCCCTGCCCATCAATAAAGCCGTGCAGCGTCTCGAAAATGTGTTGCAGGCCACCGGGATTGTCCACCGATAAGCGCATCCGCACCAGCACGAACAGCAGGAACATGACGCCGATCACCAGGATCTGCATCGCCACCGCGTTGGTGATAGGCGCCTTGGGGTGCGCAGGGTGAACTCCGACGGCGTTCAACAGGGCATCGACCGGCCCCGCGAAAACACGATTCAAGATATGAGTAAACCAGAGTTGTTCCACTTAGGATGACTCGATTTCGAAATATGAAAATTACCAGACGCCCCGTCCGGTCAAGCCGAGCTAGCTCGGCACTTCCTCAGATACCCCTTCGCAAAGCCACCGCAACTTCGTACACCGCTTCGCAAAGGATGGCGGCGATCGTAAGGAAAAGACCGCCTAAGAGCCCATAAACACTAGACTTAGAACTCTTCAATATAGCATAGCAGGCGATTGCGATAAACCCATATCGCAGCATGAATCGCACCACAATCCCGGTTGCTGGACTCGCCTGTCCTGTCTGTGTAACCCGGTCAGCCAGCGCGCTTACGCCTCGCTTCAGCCAATGAAAATTAAGGTAGGAAATGGCGCACCCTAGTACATACGGTGCACCTATCTGCCAGCCGAAGACCGTCCAAACGGCAATTGAGCTGGCAACTCCCAATACAACAGTGATCTTGCGGATCCGGTCCAGCGCTCCGGAGAAAAATCGTTCGCCCTCTTCCAGTTTCGGATCGGTCGGAAGCAGGCGGTCATTCACCCGACTTTTCTCCTTTGATGGCGGTTCGAACCAGTTCGACGAATCCAGCGGCGATTCCCAGGAACAATCCCAGCAGATACAACCACGTTGTGTGCAGCCACTTGTCTAGCAGAAGTCCAATGATCCACCCGGTTACGGTCGCGGCCGGCAGCACAAAGGCCAACTGGCTGTACCTCGCCATCGTGATCCAAAAACTTCGTTTATCGGAATTCTGAGGATCTGCCATGAATCAAAGCCATTTTACAGCCCGGGCCTGGCTTACCGTGTGGCAACGAATTCCGACAGCTTCCGCAATTTCACTGAAGGATCGTTAGCTGCGTCCTGCTGTAACCATCCGAGGTGTCCGGCGCCATAAATGACGGGACGAACTTCTTGCAAGACAACGTTCAGATTTCTTGTCTTGATCTCCGCTGCTAGAGCCTGCTTTGCGACATCGGTTAGTGCGTACGCTTCAATCGCCACCAACTGCAGTTCGTCATCGCTCATCTGCGAATAGACTTCCTGCAGCCGCTGCCACTCTCGTGCGGGATCGTTCTCCATGGCAGGCATGATATCTCAGACTGGATTGGTTGATGTTCGCGCACGCCCATGTTTTTCGGCGTCAATCCGAAGAAAAAAAAGAGTTCGACGAAAACTACAAAGGGATCGCGAACTCGAATTCACGATCCCCTATCGCCTATCTACTATCCACGTGCCTGACTACTTCTTCTTATCCGGATCTATCCCCGGCGGCTCCGCCCCGTGCTCATAAATCGAATACTGCTTCTGCGGCGCCTTCATTTTCACCACGATCTCCTGTTCAGGCTGGTTGATCTCGAAATCGTCGCCATAGGTTTGCAATCCATGCGCAATCACCTGAATGCGCAGCTTCCCGTAGGGGATACCGCTGTAGAGTGCTTCGCCCTCAAGATTCGTTTTCAGATTCAAGCCGCCTGATTCCTGACGTCCCTTGGAATCCACCGGGTGCAGCACAACGGCTGCATTGCGGATCGGCTTTCCGTTCGCATCTTTCAGAACCTTAATCTTAATGTCGGAATACTTATCCTTGTCCTTGTCGCCCGCCAGTGCCACCGTTCCCAGTGCCAGCAAAAACACGATCAGCCAAAGCCGTTTCATTCCTTAATTGTAAGCAGCGGATTTATACGGCGCAATTGAAGCTCAGTCCTTCTTCCGCAGTACGGGTCCATTCCGGTCCGATTTATTCGGATGGTCGCCATCTCTCCGGTGCAGCATCGGTGTGAACTTTCCCAGATCGATCCGACGCCGATCGCTGATTTCCGCCACTCGCTGTCTCACCGCCTGAAATTCGCTCGTGTCCACGATGTAGTCATCGCGCTCCGGCAGATACTCCTCGATCTCCTTCTGCGCTCGCTTGATCCGGTCGCCCGTCATCGGATGCGTGGAGAACGCTTTTGCAATCAGGTTCTTTTTTTTCTTTTCCGTGATCTGGAGCCTTTCAAACAGCTTTACGAATTCCTGAGGGTCATACCCGGACGCATAGTCATACTCGATCCCCAGCAGATCGGCTTCGCGCTCCGCATCGCGTCCAAATTTCAGCATGCCCAGCGGCACCGCCATGCCCGCCGCTTGCCGCAACAGCATCACCGCCGGACCACCAAAGAACATCAGCGGAATCGAAGCGAGATTAATGATGTCCGACTTCGTCTCATTTTTCGTCGCATGCCTAGCGGCTACGTGCGCAATCTCATGTGCCATCACTCCCGCCAGCCCCGCTTCGTTTTCCGCCGCGAGAATCATCCCGGTATTAACGTAAAAATATCCCCCCGGCAATGCGAACGCGTTGATCTCGTCGTCATCGATCACCTTGATCGTGAACGGCACTGTGGCATCGGAGTTCCTCACCAACAACTGTCCGATGCGGTTCACGTACTCGGTCACGACCGGATCGCTCACCAACCGCACTCTGCTCTCAATTTGCCTCGACAGCTCGCGGCCCAGCGCGATTTCCCGTTCCGTCGAATAGAAATCAACTCCCGCAGCGATATCGCGACTACCGATCTTCGATATGTCGTATTTCGGATCGATCTTTCTGGGTGGCTTCACATTGGGCAAAGCTACGTTCATCGGCAGCCGTCCCAGCACCGATACTGGCAGGAACAACCCTCTATCCGGCCCAGCAGGAACTATCGATTCGTTTTCTATGTTGTATCTGGGTGCCCCATCGCCTCTGGGTACCCCCTTCAAGCCCTCTTTTGGCTTGAGTGGGGTAGTTTGTCCATAAACACCACCGGTCGCAAATACCAACACCAGCAATGCCATGACAGCAAAACGATTTAACGATTCGCGAGAAATTTCAGAGAAAAATAAAAGGAATACGCGCAAGCGGAGCTGATTACGAGGACGACAGACGGACCCAAGGACCCACACTTCATCACCCAGTTCGTCGGCTACTCACGCCCTGGCAATCCGGCAGCCGACCCAGTGGTTAGAAGGATTGCGTTAAGTCATTGTTGCCTTCGAGGTTATTAGCCGAAAACTTACCTTTTGGGGAGGAACATCAATCCGGCATATCGGCAATCGCACTTTTCAGATGGCTCATAATTGGCGCGCAGAGCCTGAAGCATATCTCGTGACCACATCTGCCGCCGCGCTGCATCCATCACCACCATCGGCACCTCGCGCGCGTTCAACTTCTTCACCAGGTCTGCATCGCTCCAGCCGCCATACTTCACCAGTTGGGTATAAACAAATGTGTTGGATATCAACGGCACCTTGCCCGCCTGCACCACGGCTCCTGTGTTTTCCGACAGGATCTCTGCTCCTGGCTGCTGGCGGATAATCGCAATCACCTGCTCGCACGCCGAATTACGGGGTTCGAATGCTAGCTCCCGTGATCCATCTACTAGTTGGAATGCCATGATCCCCGCAATAGTCACTGGCACCAGTACCCACACTCCGCGAAGCTGAGCGAGATAACTCCATCCCGCTCCAGTCGCCAGGCACAATGCGGCGATCACCTCCAGCATGTGATTGGAATTCGATCCCACTTTCCCGATAGTCAACATTGTTGCCACTGCGAATAGAAGGTACAGAAGCGGCAGCGAAATCTTCTTCTCTCGCACGTCCCCAATCGCCAGCACCACTGCCAGCATCGCCAACAGCGGATACATCTCTGCTATTCCTCGCAATGCATCGGTGTAAGCGCTCCAGCGAAACGGGTCCGGATGCATCCCAAGTAGCGCAAAGCCCAATACTCCGCGAGTAGCAATCTCACCTACAGCGAGGCACCCCAAACCAAGTGCCGCACAAGCCACTAGTAACTGCACCGCAACTCTCTTCTGCCGAGTGACCAGCGCCCACACCACGCACGCCGCTGGTGCCGCCACCAGCGTGTGCTTCGTAAAGATCGCCGCCACAAACAGAACCGCCATGAGCAATATCGATAAACGATTGGTGCCCCATTCAAGACTTCCTTTGGCTTGAGTGGGGTCGTTAACAGTGGGATTATTCCACCGAAACACCACCATCCCCGCCAGACTCAGAGCCAGCCCAACGATGTCCACTCTCATCAGCGGCCACCAGAACTGGACCATCGAGCTGCACAGGAACAACGCCCCAAAGGCAACACCAATAACCGCCGACCCTGACTCTCGCTTCAACAGCAACGCGATGCAGACCGCCACCGCAATTCCCGCCGCGATCACCACCAACCGCCCCGGCCAGAACGTCACCCCGAACACCTTCACCAGCGCCTCAACCACGTAGTACATCACCGGACCATACGGGTTCAGCACATTCGGCCACGCATGAGGATCCGGATACGGCGTCAACCCATGCGTGATCCGCACCGCCGCATTCAGGATGTTCCCTTCCTCATAATCCAATTGATACGGCAGTGCCGCTCGTGCCACGATTGTCACCAATGCCAAGACAGCACTCGCAACCGCAGTCGCCGCCAGCAACACCGATCCGACCCTGTGGATTTTCGCCACCCGCGCAGCATAACCCGCCCAGCCATCCGCGCTAACCCATTGGAATCCCAGCAGTAAACACACCAACCGCCTACCACTTGAGCGCAACTCACTCAGGTCTTGACATTCAATATCTCACCTCTTACAATTAGCACTCGTTGGAGATGAGTGCTAGCAGAGACTCACCTCTCCAGACTGGAACTCAGCAGTAAATTCCCAGCAATGAATATCACCCAGCTATCGAAAGGAGTCTGAAGAATGGCTACAAAGCTTACCCCCCTTCATGACCGCATCGTGGTTCGCCGCATTGAAGAGGCTGAAACCACCCGTGGCGGCATCATCATTCCCGACAGCGCGAAGGACAAGCCGCAGGAAGGCGAAGTCATCAGCGTCGGCAAGGGCAAGTCAAACGAAGAAGGCAAGGTGTTCCCTCTCGACGTGAAGCCCGGCGACCGCGTCCTGTTTGGCAAATATTCCGGCACCGACATCAAGATCGACGGCGAAGATTTCCTGATCATGCGTGAAGAGGAAATCCTCGGCATCCTCGAAGGCGCTGCCAAGCCGGCCGCCCACGCAAAGAAGTAGTTGTGTAGCACAGCCATTCCTGGCTGTGCTCGTCGAGCGCGCTCGACGAAACGTATCAGGGCACGACTTTAGTCGTGCCGAATCGGGTCCGATTGTTTGTCATCACGAGCCGACGAAGTCGGCGAGGGATCTGCTTTTTTTAGAAATTCCGCGGCACCTGCCGCACCAGCTCATAGGAGATTGAAACAATGGCAAAGCAAGTTGTTCACGGCGAAGAGTCTCGCCAGGCAATTCTGCGCGGCGTCAACATTCTCGCCGACGCCGTAAAAGTCACACTCGGCCCGAAGGGCCGCAACGTTGTTATTGAAAAGAAGTTCGGTTCCCCGACTATCACCAAGGACGGCGTCACCGTCGCGAAGGAAATCGAACTGAAGGACACCATGGAGAACATGGGCGCCCAGATGGTTCGCGAAGTCGCCAGCAAGACCAGCGACGTGGCCGGTGACGGCACCACTACCGCGACCGTTCTTGCGCAGTCCATCTTCCGCGAAGGCGTAAAGACCGTGGCCGCCGGCGCAAACCCCATGGCCCTGAAGCGCGGCATCGAGAAGGCTGTTGCCGCCATCTGCGGCACCACCGACAACGATGGCAACCGCACTCCCGGCGCTCTCGACAAGCTGTCGCAGAACGTCTCCGGCGACATGAAGAAGATCGCCGAAGTTGGCACCATCTCCGCCAACAACGACGCCACCATCGGCAAGATCATCGCCGAAGCGATGAAGAAGGTCGGCAAGGACGGCGTCATCACTGTTGAAGAATCGAAGACGATGGACACTCAGCTCGAGGTCGTCGAAGGTATGCAGTTCGACCGCGGCTATCTGTCCCCCTACTTCGTCACCGATCCCGAGCGGATGGAAGCCGTTCTCGAGAACTGCTACATCCTCATCCACGAAAAGAAAATCAGCTCCATGAAAGACCTGCTCCCGCTGCTCGAGCAGATCGCGAAGAACTCGAAGCCGCTGCTGATCGTGGCTGAAGACGTCGAAGGCGAAGCGCTCGCCACTCTCGTCGTCAACAAGCTGCGTGGCACGCTGCAGGTTTGCGCGGTGAAGGCTCCTGGCTTCGGCGATCGCCGCAAGGCCATGTTGCAGGACATCGCCATCCTCACCGGTGGCAAGGCCATCACCGAAGATCTCGGCATTAAGCTCGAGAACGTGCAGATGCAGGACCTCGGTCAGGCCAAGCGCATCACCGTCGACAAGGACAACACCACCATCGTCGAAGGTAAGGGCAAGGGCGGCGACATCGAAGGCCGCGTGAAAGAAATTCGCAGCCAGATCGAAAAGACCACCAGTGACTACGACCGCGAGAAGCTCCAGGAACGTCTGGCGAAGCTCGTCGGCGGCGTTGCGGTGATCAAGGTCGGCGCCGCGACTGAAACCGAAATGAAGGAAAAGAAAGCCCGCGTGGAAGACGCGATGCACGCCACCCGTGCGGCTGTCGAGGAAGGTATCGTCCCCGGCGGCGGCGTGGCTCTGGTCCGCTGCGTCAGCGCGTTAGAAGGCCTGAAGGTCCAAGGTGACGAAGCAATCGGCGTCAACATCGTTCGCCGCGCGCTCGAAGAGCCTCTGCGCCAGATCGTCGGCAACGCCGGTGAAGAAGGTGCGGTTGTGGTCGGCAAGATCCGCGAGCACAAGGAACCAACCTTCGGCTACAACGCTCAGACCAGCGAGTACGAAGACCTGATCAAGGCCGGCGTGGTTGACCCGACGAAGGTTACCCGCACCGCGCTGCAGAACGCGGATTCGATCGCCAGCCTGATGTTGACCACCGAAGCTCTGGTTTCGGAAGTGCCGGAAGAAAAGAAGGCAGCTCCGATGCCCGGCGGACACGGCGGCGGCATGGGTGACATGTACTAAAGATGTAGCCCCAGCCATTCCTGGCTGGGAGAAATGTGGCGCGGACACTCTTGTCCGCGAGACGCCCGCTCCCAGGAGCGGGCGTTTTTTCTTTGTGTAGCCTGACGATCCAGAATCCTTCCGTAACGGTATGCTGTTCTGGAGACTGCCGCTGTTCCCATTACATAACTGTGATTCCCTCCTATGTTTTCCATGGGCATTTGCTTGTCCCAGATCCCATTTCGGGACTTCGTCCTGCGTGAGATTCCTTCATGCATGCCGATTTCCCGAGATTCCTGCTTGCAGCGACGTTACACTTCAGTTGCCGATGCGAGCCTCAGGTCGCTCCACCTCTCCCAACTTCATCTCTCTACGTATCCATCTCGTGTGCCGCATACGGCACGGATTTCCTTTGCTTTCGGACGATCTTCAGCCGGAACTATGGGCCTATGTTGGTGGCATCGTGAAGCGCACAGCTTTGACGCTCTATCAGGTCGGCGGTGCCAAGGATCACATGCACGTCTTCTTTGGACTGCCCGAAACGGTGACAGTTGCCGCCGCTGCCCAGAGCATCATGGCAAAGTCATCCGTTTGGATCCGCCAGCAGCCCCGAATGGCAAAGTTTCAGTGGCAGGAAAGTTATGGTGCATTCAGCGTCAGCGCGTCTCACACGGAGCGCACGATGGCCTACATCCGTCGGCAAAAGGAACATCACTCTGGCCGTGACTTCGACACAGAACTAGTCGCCATCGCACGTGCATACGGCATCGTCCCAACGGATCGAGGAGCTTGGATACAAAAAGCTTGAGCTTCCACCGGGTGGTGGGCAGGTTATCTCCTGAACCTGAGCGTCGCCAGGTGGGCAGGTCATCTTGAACCTGAGCGTCGCCAGGTGGGCAGGTCATCTTGAACCTGAGCGTCGCCAGGTGGGCAGGTCATCCTGAACCTGAGCATAGCGAAGGTGAAGGATCTATGCATTACGACACCCGCTCTCAAGAGCGGGCATTTTCTTTGTGTAGCCTGACTGTCAAAGAACCCTTTCGTAACGGCTGCTGTTCTGGAGACCACCGCTCTTCACATTACATAACTGTGATTCCCTTCCCGTGTTTTCATGGGCTTAGTGCCGCAGATCTGCCTTCTCTTGGCAGATGTAGGACTCCACCACTGACATAGATCACATCCGGTTGAAACCACGCCCTATACTCCACCCAAGAGCGGGCGTTTTTCTTTTGTGTAGCCTGACTATCAAAGAATCCTTCGGTTACGGCATGCTGTTCTGGAACCACCACTGTTCACATTGCATAACTGTGATTCCTCTCCCATGTTTTCCATGGGCTTAGTGCCCCCACATCGCTTTCTTTTGGCAGATGTAGGACTCCACTGACATAGATCAATCCTCGGCCGAAACCACGATCTATACTCCACCCCATGACGTTCTCAAGAGCGGACGTTTTTCTTTTGTGTAGCCGGACTATCAAAGAATCCTTCAGTTACGGCATGCTGTTCTGGAACCACCGCTGTTCACATTACATAACTGTGATTCCCTTCCCATGTTTTCTATGGGCTTGATTCGATAACCGTGTCGGGCTCCATTCGGTCGCAAGCTCGACTATATTCACGATAATCCAGTAAAGAGAGGACTGTGTTCAACCCCGATGGAGTGGCGCTGGAGCAGTTTTCGCCGCTATGCAACGGCCGAGATAGGTGTTGTAGAAATCGAATCCGAATGGACGGCAATCCGACGAACGGGACGGGAACCCAGGTTGATCGGAGTTCATCCAGAAACAATTTGCACGCCCACATCTGCCAAATAACGGCAGATGTGGGGCACCAGGCACCAGGCTGTCATGGGTTCCGTAATTTTTATAGATGTAGATGAGTTGAGTAGTTTCTAAGAGTTCAGTAGGGTGACATCAAGAGACTGCGTTACCTTATGTAGGGTATACCAACATAAGCCTTGTAAGACATCCAATTGGCACGCTTGAGTAAACAAAGGGCTGTATTGAGGGGAACCAGGCCTTTGTTACGAATTCGGAACAGACTTCACTTTTTTCTTGACTTCATAAAAACAGGAGTATCGTTCTGCGATGATCTTGCGCTGCTCTTAGTAAGGAAAGTGAGAACAGCTTCTAGGAGAGAACCTGCATGCAGAACATTGGGAGAAAAATAGAAATAGCCGCCAATGTCTCAATCTTTATCTTGGCGATACTGATCTGCACAGTTCTGATTCGCGACCGGCTTAGCAGTAGGTCCCCAATCGAAAAAAAACTGGTAGGTACACATATTCTGTTAAGTGGATTTGACTGGGCAAAAACTGACAAAACGCTGATCATCGTAATGTCCCCAACTTGTGGCTTTTGTAAAGCAAGCCTTCCCTTCTATCGAAAGCTATCTCAGGGCCGTACACAACACCACTTCCAGATGGTAGCAGTGTTCCCAGAACCGTCCAGAAGTGACTCTAATTATCTCCAGCAAGCAAGTTTAGATGTGGATGGAATGTTTGGATTAGACAACACACAAATTGGGCCCGTACCTACGCCAACACTTCTCCTGGTAGACCAGCACGGCACTGTCTCGAAGGCTTGGTCGGGAATGTTGCCTCCTGATCTGGAGAAGGATGTATTGCAAAGTCTTTGACTGTAGTTTCAATGAAAAGGAGCATCTATGAACCGATTGGTTGTAAAGCTGTTTGCAGTTGCCACCCTTGCCATAGGCTGCTTTGTCGTGCTACATCCCACAAAGCTTTACGCAATGGCAGCATGCGAATGGTCAAGAACATACTATTCCAACTCCACATTCTCGACACAAGTGGGTTATTACGAGCAGGACTGCTACGGCAGGATCTCTACGGGATCTACATCAAGCTACTATGAGTTCGAGAACATTGATGCTTGCAATGGCACCTGCGATGTGGGGGGGTTTCGTTGCTCAAACGGAATAATCACTTGGGCATGGGGAGAGTATCAAGTTGGGCTGTCTTGCCCGACTTTCTAGTGTTAGTCGTGACCAGCCGAGCAAGTTGCGGCTGGTCACATTTCTTCAAAAGCCCACTATCTGTAGGAGAATGTATGAAACCATTCGCATTATGGATTTTCATTCTGTGGTGCTTATCCACATTGTCGCAAGACTTACCTGTTCTCAGGAGTAACGCCAACATTCGCAATCGTTTCCCGGTCGCAACCGAAACCGAGATTGATGTTTTCTTGCCTATCAAGTCTGGGCCAAATGATGGCTTCCTTTACAGGAAGGCCTCCGCCCCCAACTCCGGGGTGTTTTCAATTTCGAACGATGGGAAAGAAGAACGCATCTACCCGCTGTCGGCTATTCCTTCGATGCAATTCGCAACAATTGTCGACTTCACGTGCGACGGGTCAAACGTGTTTATTCTTCTGAAACATTTCAATGAAAGGAAAGAGCCAAAATATTTATTAGCTAAGTTCGACACTACTCAGACATTTGATTCACTCGAGCAGGTATCCATAGAGTGGGAACCCAAGCAAATTGCGGCATTTTCCAGCAGTGATTTCTTGTTTACCGGTAGTACCCACGAAGGAATACCTGTGTTAGCCATTGTAAATAGTAGAGGCCAAGTCGAACGGAATCTCACAATTCCTGACCATACATCGAAGGTGCCAGCAATACGATCAGATGATCGACAACAATGTGATCTCATGTCACTAGAAAGCCGAGTAGCTGAGACTGCAAACAACCAAAGAGTATATCTCTGGGGTTTTGGATCAAACGATATATATATTGTGAACAGAGATGGCAGTGTAAAACGAATGGAGATTCCTGCACCTAAGTCCGGGAGATTAACTTCGCTCAAAGTTCACAAATACACTGCAATTGCTTTGTATCGATTTCATGTAAACAGCGACAGGGCATTAACTATGGGATACATGGTTAACACACAGACGGGGAAACTGGTATCTGAGATCACCATTCCCATGCTAAATGGATCGGTACTAGCAGGATTTACCGGCACGGATCTTACATTCCTCGGTGTCGAGATAATGGACAGCAAACCACATCTTGCTTTGATCGACACAACTATAGGTCCCTGACATACATAATGCCCCTTCTGTACACAGAGACGGGCTGTTGTCCATGTTTCTCATTAACGAATATTTTCCGTGCCCCGGCTTGCCACAGCACCTGTGTTCATCACCAGCGCTGGTTGTGATAATTGCGTTAGCAGAACAATCACTCATATGAACTCCGCCCGTCCTTCTTCGAGATCCTGAAGGATGTGCAGCCCGGTGCCCAGGTTCGCCTTCTTTTGGCTAACCTGGGTCTACCACCAGCGCCGCCCTCTAGTTCTTTCAATTACTCATTTACCAATTTACTAACTTACTAATTCAAGACACTCCGTCCCACCCGATCCTGAATCTTTTTTCCCGGGCGTCTCATCCTTCCGCCATGAAGATCAACTTCCTTTTGCTTGTTGCTCTTGTTTTCGCGGGTTCTCTTACCGCCGCAGCGCAATCACCTTCTATCGTCGGCACTTGGGTTCTCACCGCCGCCGACAAACTTCTCCCGGATGGCACCCGCTCCCATGATTACGGCGACAATCCCCACGGGCTCGTGATCTTCACCGAAGATGGCCATTACTCCGTCCATATCTATCGCGACGAGCGCACCAGGTTCGCATCTGGCGACAAGTTGAAGGCCTCGCCCGAGGAGTACAAGGACGCCGTCCTCGGAATGAGCGTCCATTACGGCAAATACTCGGTCGATCCGGCGAAGAACACTATTAGCTTCCAGATCGATCGCGCCTCATTTCCCAACTGGGACGGCGCCACACAGGTTCGCACATTTGAGTTGAAGGGCGACGAGCTTTCCTGGAAGGTTCCACCCCGCCCCGACGGCTCCATCCCCATCACCGTCCTCAAACGCGCGGGTGGCCCTCACGAAACTTGCCGTTAGCCGATGAGAACGGGCCGGTGGCCCAGACGAACCCTGGCGTTATCCACTGCGGCTGCCCCATCCTCTTCCGCCTTCCTCTGGCGGAAAGGGTGGGGTCAGACGAACGCTTCCACCTTCTTCCCTTGCGAACGACCAACGACTACAGACCAACGACCGCTTTCCCACTTCGGCCTTCGTCCATCGTCCTTCGTACTTATGTTTGTTGACTTCCCCACTCCAGAAGCACACACTATCTATGAGTAAACGGTCCGGCGCTGTGTACGCCGAGCCGACCTGTTACTTCTTCCAAAGAAGCAACAGGGTTACGAACGAAATACTGACAACCGCCGCAGTCTTCCAATCGAAGACTACGGTGATATGCCAGTGAACATACGGTCGTTTGACCCTGTTCATAGGCCACCTCCTAGTTGTCCGGCCCGCAGGTCGTTACGAGCGACTTGCGGGCCTTGGATTTTCTGGCCGTTTTCCAACCAGAATCTTTCGGCGACCGAGTCGCACATTCACATCAACTAAAAGGCGTACCTATCCTAGACATTCAACCGGTCTAACTACAGCGTTGCCATCACACCTCACTGTGAGAAGTAAGCTGATGGCATGTCATCATTAACGTTTCCGTGCCCCAGGTTCGCGCGCAACGCTAACCTGGGTTCACTACCAACGCTGGTTGTGATGATTGCGTTAGCAGTACAATCACCCATATGAGTTCCGTACCGTCCAACCTTTCCGACATCCTGAAGGATGTGCCGCCCGGCGCGTGGGCCGCTGTTTCCGAACGCGAACAAAAGGTCATCGCATTCGGCTCCGACATGCAGAGTGTCTTATCTGAAGCTCAGCAGAAGGGTGAGAGCGTTCCACTCATCGTGAAAGTTCCCGAACACCCGGAGATCCTCTTCTTCTGAGCCAGGCCCTAATGCCTCGATTCACATACAACTACACCAGTTTTCCTATCCCGCCTTCCCCGCCATTCCCAAACGGCCAAACTGTCTATCGACCGCAACCCTCAAAGCTGTTAACGGCAACATTTTTCGCTGTGTCGCTTGGCCAGACTCCGGTGCTGATCAGTGCGTTTTCCCACTATCGTTCGCGATTGCATTGAAACTCGATGTCCTCAACATGAAACGGCAGTTGACGGGTGGAGTTGGAGCATCCGGAAATGTCACCTACTATGAAAACCTCGAAATCGATGTTGGCAATGGACTGAAGTTCACGACCTATGTCGGATTCACCCAAGGCTTGGAATCTCAAGGTACCGGCCTATTAGGCCAAAACGGATTCTTCGAAAATTTCGTCGTGAACTTTGATTACAAATCCCGCATCTTTACATTGGAACCCAAGTAACCCTCTGGCCCTCCACGTGCTAGCTTCCCAAATCGGAAACAAACTCATCGCTTAAAAGCCCTGCCCACAGCACCAAATCCTTGACTCTCTTCCCTACCGTTCTATAGTTGGAATTGGCCCGCAATGCCAGCCTTTGCGCGAC
>CAYWSM010000021.1:0-13899 GCA_964460935.1 uncultured Terriglobales bacterium
GGCAGGTTGCATAAACCACTTCGGCCTCTTTGTCTGTTCCCCCTCAAACGAGGGGCCGGAGAACCACGGTGAATCAGTTAACGATTTTGATTTTCACGGACGATCCCGAATTCGCGCACACCTTAACTGCGCGATGGCAGACCGAGCGGACCGTCCCTAACTTTCTCATCAGCAATGAATCACGCTGGGAGGAAGACCGCAAAGTTACCTACGACCTCGCGATCGTCGGGCCGCTTGCAAGTGAGAACCCGGTCGAGGCCATCAAACTCATCGAACTTAATTCCCGCCCGGGCGTGTACGTGTCGTCGCGATCGGTGCAAACGCAAGGGGTGCGCAGCGCTCATCCTCGCGTGCTGGTGCTGAATGACCATGAAGGCTGGGTTAACGCCGCCGTTCTACTGGCTGGAGAAGCGCTTCGCCGAGTCGACGCTACGCAGCGCGCCAAGAAGGCCGAGCAAAATGTCTCGTCGGCGCAAAAACACGCCGTACTGGGGCGCTACATGCTCGACATGCGCCATAGCCTTAACAACGCCCTGACCTCGATCATGGGCAATTCCGAACTGCTTCTGCTGGAACCGGGAAAGCTTTCCGCCGACGTTCGCGAGCAAGTCGAGACAATTCATTCCATGTCCATGCGCGTGCACGAGATCCTGCAGCGCTTCACCTCGCTCGAAACCGAAATGCAATTTGCGGAGAAGGTGTCTCACCGTGAGATGAACGTACCGATGCACTCATACGTTAACGGTGATTGAAATGAGATGAGTCACGCAAGTGACTGAAAACAAAGCGAATTTATTTGAGACAAATTCGCCGGAAACGCCGCGAGTGGCGCGGCAATTGCACTTGTCTCAAGTTTGAGGACTGACGTGTCGCTGAAGAAAGTTCTGATCGTCGACGATTCGATGGCCGAAACCCGGCTGATGGAGTCGGTGCTGAAGTCGGCCGGCTATTGGCCGGTCTCGCTCAGCGACCCGACCCACATCGAAGCGATGCTCGACGTTGAACATCCGGGACTCATTCTGCTGGATGTCGTGATGCCGCAGCGAAACGGATTCCAGGTGTGCCGCGAACTCAAAAACAACGAAGCGTACCGCGGCATTCCGGTGGTGCTTGTGACTTCGAAAAACACTCCCAGCGACAAGTTCTGGGGCGAGCAGCAAGGCGCGGACTGGTTCGTTTCCAAACCGTTCACGCCGCAAGAACTTTTGGGAGCCGTGCAGAGATTTCTGTGAGCGACGAACTACAAGCCGGGCGGGTAACGGAAGCGGTAGAAGCGCCTCCGGTGGAACGGCAGTACTGCGTGTTCCGCTCCGGGCGCGAGCGCTTCTGCCTGCACGTGCTCGATACGGAGGAAGTGGTCGAGTGGCCGGGATTGACCAAGATCCCGCTCGCCCCAGGCTTCCTGCCGGGCGTTTTCAATCTGCGCGGACACATCGTGCCGGTGATCGACATTGCGTTCACCGAAGGCCACCGCGCGGATCTTTCGCCGAAGCATGTGGTGGTCGCTCAGCTTCCGGCGGAAGGCGAACGTAACCAGATTCGCATCGGCATTGCCGCCGATGAAGTGATTGGGACCTACACCACGGCGGAACCGCTGATGGTGGCTGAAGCTCCACAGGACGTCCCGCACTGTTGCGGCATGTTGCGGTTTGAAGATCGTTTGGCACTGGCGCTGGATTTGAAGAGGCTGATCGAAGCCTTTCCGGTGCCGGTAATTTAGTGGCTGGTGGTCAGTGACCAGTGGCTAGAAGTTTCGAGTTTCAAGTTTCGAGTTTCGCGAGGAACTCAGGGAGATTGAGGAACCAAAGCTAAGAGCCAGGGCCAAAAGCAAGGGCGAAAGCAAACGGCTCACAGCAGCAGTTCCTGGAGGAAGTTATGAATGGTCGCACGAGTTCGACCGTATGGACAGTGATCGCGGCAAACACCGCGGCACTGTTGGTGGTCTTGGGTCTGGCGTTCAGCGCCGGCGCCAAGTCGAATGGCGCTGGATTCGCCGAAGCGATTATGACGGGCACTGGCATTGCCGCGCTCGCGATTGTGGCTGTCGCCGTGATCTTCAGCGTGATGAAGTTGGGCAGTCTTGCCGGTCCGGGCGGAGAAGTTGAAGCATTCGCCGAAAAGCTTGCGGCGGGCAGCTTTGAGTCACGGCTCGATAGCTCGAGTGAGCTGGCGCAGAGCCTGAATCGCGTGGCCGAAAGACTGCAACGCACCACGCGCGATCAAGCCGCGCAGGAATCGTTGCAGCGCTCGGTGACGGAGTTCCTGACCATCGTCAGCCAGATTGCCCGCGGCGATCTTACGCTTCGCGGCAAAGTCACGAACGACGCTCTTGGCAACGTGGTCGATTCCGTCAACTACATGCTCGATAACTTCAGCAAGGTGCTCGAGCGCGTACGCAAGGCAGCTATCGACGTTCAGACGAACGCCAACGATATTTTGATTTCGTCGGAGCAGATGGCGAGCGGCGCTAACCAGCAAGACCAGGAAATCACGAACACGTCATCGGCCGTCGAAGAGCTGACGGTGTCGATGAAGCAGGTGTCGAACAACGCCGAAGCGAGCGCTGAAGCAGCCCGTCGTGCGTTGGACGCCGCCGAACAGGGCAACCGTGCCGTGCGCGACACGCTGGAAGGCATGCAGCGCATCCGCGCGTCGGTGCAGGCCACGGCGAAGAAGATCAAATCTCTTGGCGATCGTTCGCTGGAAATTTCCGAGATCGTCAACGTCATTAACGACATTACGGAGCAGACGAACCTGTTGGCTCTGAATGCCGCTATCGAAGCCGCCCGTGCCGGTGAGGCCGGACGCGGTTTCGCGGTGGTTGCCGACGAAGTCCGAAAACTCGCGGAACACTCGCGCAACGCCACCAAAGATATTTCGGCCCTGATCAAGTCCATCCAGGCGGAAACGAACGAAGCCGTGGTCGTCATGGAAGAAGGCACCAAGGAAGTGGAAGTCGGAGCGCGGCTCGCCGATCAGGCCGGCAAGGCGCTGGAAGCAATTTCGAGCGTCGTTCGCCAATCGGCGGAACTCGTTCAGGAAATTTCGCTGGCGTCGAAGCAGCAGGTGCGCGGCACGGAGGGCGTGGCGAACGCGATGCAGATCATCTCCAGCATTACTCGGCAGACATCGCAGGGAACACGCGGCACCGCGCGAACCGTCGAGACGATGGTGAAGCTGTCTGAGCAACTGAACGAAGCGCTGTCGCAGTTCAAGATTGCGAATAACGGAACGGCGCCGAACGCGGCTGCGCCTGCGTCGGGCAGCGGACGTCCCGAGCTGGTGGCAACGACCGCCGGGCGGCCCAACGGCAATGCGGGAACGGCACGTTTTAACGGGTAGCGACTTTAGATCATTCGTGGGTGAGCATGTCGGTTGCAGCAAAATTTGATATTGAGCCGAGCCTTACAGAGCACGATCTCAGCGAGATCTCTGCGCTCATAGAAAAGCGTACTGGGATCCTCTTCGACCAATCGCGCGAGCGGTTTTTCTCGACGCGCGTAAAAGAACACCTGTTCGCGAAAAAGCTGGTGCGCGGAAACGAACTCATCCGGCTCATCAAGGGCTCGAACGTCGAGTATGAAGCGTTGCTCGAGCGCCTGCTAACGCAGGAAACTTCTTTCTTCCGTTATCCGCACGTTTTCGATGCGATCGAGAAGAAGGTTCTTCCCGAACTGCACGTGAAGAAGTTCTGGGAGAGCCCGCGCACATTGCGCATGTGGTCGGCGGCATGTTCGACGGGCGAAGAGGCGTATTCGCTGGCGATTACGTTGTCGGAGTCGCTCGATTTCGCCGAGGCGTGGAACATCCACATTCTTGCGACCGACGTTTCACGCAAGGCGTTGAAGGATGCCGAGCGTGGCGTATATTCGCGCCGGGCTTTAGGCGAATTGACGCCAAAGCAGATTGAAAGCCATTTCGCGAAAGTCGGCGACCAGTTCATGGTGAAGCCGCGCCTTCGCAATCTTGTAACGTTCGCACAACAGAATCTTATCGAAGCCACCTACATGGGACGCTTCGACGTCATCTTCTGCATGAACGTGCTGATCTACTTCTCGGAAGAGAAGCGCAAGCACGTGATCAAGCATTTGTACGATGCGCTCGAACCCGGCGGCTACCTGGTGCTGGGACATGCCGATTCCATTGCGAACGCAGGCATGAAACTCGACACCATCGTTCACCAGGATGTGCGGTTGTACCAAAAGCCGGTGATGCCCACGGCGCGTTATGCCGTGGCCAGGACAGAAGAGGAGAGCAAGTGAGTTCGGCGGGCCCGGAAATGACCGAGGTCTTCCTTCAGGAAGCGTCGGAACATCTGCAATTTCTGCGGGAGTACAGCAGCATTTTGCAGGATGCGTATCCGGCGGTGGAGGATCTCGAGCGACTGTATGTCGCCGCGCACACGCTGGTGGGCGCATCGGGTCTGTATGGTTTCCCGCGCATGTCCGAAATCGCGGGCAAGCTCTCGCATATTTTCCAGTACGTGATGAACGCCGGCATCAGCCAGGAAGCCGCTGCGCCGCTGGTGGAATTCATCTACGAAGCCGTCGCGACACTCGAATCCGATCTGCTGATGATCAGCGCCAACAGCGTTGAGGCGGACGAGGAAATCGCGGCGTTCAAGACGAAATATCCGTTCGCATTCCAGGCAAATGAAACCGCCGCGCCGGCGCAACCTGCACCGGCAACTGCGTCTGACAGGGATCAGAACGTATCAGGAACCGAGCCTAACGGCCAGGGACAGACCGATTTTGGAATCCCAGTCACAGGTTCTGAAGAACCAGAGCCGACGCCGGCGGTGGTTCCCACACCTGCGATTCCCGACCTCGAACCCGACGGGGAAGTGCCGCAGGAAGTGCTCGAATTCTTTGTTCCAGAAGTTGAGGAGCACCTGCAGGTTGTAACGGAATGCTTACTGGCGCTCGAGACCAGCCCGAATCCGGATGAAATTCACCGGTTGTTCCGGGCGATGCACACGATTAAAGGCTCGGCGGCCCAGGTCGGATTGCAGCGCATTTCGCGCGTGGCGCATCGTGCCGAGGACCTGATCGGACACCTGCGCGACGGGGAACTGCATCCCAGCGCGGCGATTATCGACATCTGCCTGGAAGCGGTGGATGCGCTGAAGAAGTTCCTCTACCAGCAGTGGCCTGACGAGCCCACGATGCAGGCCAGCGTGAAGTCGCTGCTGACGCGGATTGCGAAGCTGGCGCCGGACGGAGCCGGAGAATCTGGGCAAGCAGTTGGCTCGACAGAGCCGGACGGGCTTGGAAGCCCGGTCCCACACTTGGAAGAGCAACCTTTACAGGAACAGCCTTCTTCCCCCGAAGTCACTGCTCCTCTGCCGGTCGCTGAGCTGCCAGAGGCCGACCCCGACCACGAGTCAGAAGCTGTCGCAAAGAAAGCGCCGACGGCGACACCGCAATCGAAGTCAGTCCGCATCGCTCTTGAACGCCTCGATCGCATGATGAACGCGGTCGGCGAACTGGTCATCAACCGTACGCGCATGCTCGGCCGCGTCGCGGAACTCGAACGTCTTGCGGATGTGCTGAACTTCTCCAAGGCGCGCATGAGCGACAAGATCGCTGAGTTCCAGGAGAAGTACGAGTTCAACCAGATGCCGCGCACGGGCGCGCCGAGCCGTTCTCCGGCGCCGTTTACTCCGGCGTTTGGCAGTCCGCTGGTCAGCTCCGATACGGCGTTCGGAGGCAGCGATCCGTTCCCGTTCCGCGGAGGCTATTCGAGTTACTCGCACTCGTTCGATTCGTCGCTGGCCGAGTTCAGCGAACTCGAGATGGACCGCTACGACGAGTTCAATATCCTGTCACGGTCGTTGACGGAGATATCGGCGGACATCACCGAAGTTCTCAGCCAGCTCGACGGGTTTGTGCGGCGGGTTGACGGCGACATCGACGAGTTCACCAAGCTCGCGCACCGCCTGCAGGACGAAATCACGCAGGCGCGTATGGTGCCGATCGGCAATTTGTACACGCGCATTGCCCGTACCGCGCGCGATGCGGCCAAGGCCGCCAACAAGCTGATCGAGTTGCAACTCGAAGGCGCAGAGACCGAACTCGACAACAACATCATTCAGCAGATCGCCGATCCGTTGCTGCACCTGGTGCGCAACTCGGTGGCCCACGGCATCGAGAAAGCTGAAGACCGTTACTCGTCCGGCAAGCCCGATCACGGTAACGTCATCGTTAGGGCCTATCATCGCGGCAACCATATCTACATCGAAGTGGAAGATGACGGCCGGGGCATGGACTACGAAAAGATCCGCGCCACCGGTATCGACCTTGGCCTGATCACCGCCGAGCAAGGCGCACAGATGGGCGAGCGCGAATTGCTGGAACTCATCTTCCATCCGGGATTTTCGACCGCTCCGCGCAAAACCGAACTCGCCGGACGCGGCGTTGGACTCGACGTCGTGCGCGCGAACGTTACGGCGCTGAACGGCGAAATCGATATCGATACCCAGAAGGGACTTGGCACACGATTCACGCTGAAAGTCCCATTGACGTTAATCATTTCGCAGGCGCTATTTGTACGGTGCGGAGACAACCAGTTCGCCTTCCCGCTGTCGTTTGTCGAAGAGATTCGGCGCATCTCCGATCCCGAGATCGAAGAGGTCGGCGGCAAGCTGTTGACGAAAGTTCGCGACGTCGTCACCGAAGTGGTCCGTTTGGATAAGGAACTCGGCATGCCTCCGATCGAGCCGATGAACGGCTTCTACCGCCTGGTGCTGGTAAATATCGGAGGACGACAGGTCGGCGTGGTTGTCGAAGAAGTCCTGCGCAAAGACGAAATCGTCATCAAGAATCTCGGCGAGTACTTACGTAATGTGAAGCTATTTCCGGGAGCAACGATTGCCCCCGATGGAAGCCTCATATTGCTGGTTGACCTCAACCGACTCGTTGCCGGCGAAGCCATGGAGAAGCGTCCGCTGATGCTCTCGAACGCGATCTCGCGCATGTTCGCTCCGGGCGCGATGGCGGTTGCCGCCGGGCACATCCCGCAGGAAGCGATCGTTCCGGTGGCGCCGGAGAAAGTTATCGTGCTCGCCGACGATTCCATCAGCGTGCGCAAATTCGTTGGACGCATGCTCGAAAAAGCAGGTTATCGCGTGAAGCTCGCATGCGACGGGCTCGAAGCGCTGGAGATCGTCTCGCAAGGCGGAGTGGACCTCATCATCAGCGATCTCGAAATGCCGCGCACCAACGGTTACGAGTTACTGATGCACCTGCGCCAGAATCCGGCGGTGAAAGATATTCCGGTGATGGTGGTGACTTCGCGCGCGGGCGAAAAGCATCGCGAACGCGCCATCGCCGAAGGCGCACGTGGCTTCCTGGTGAAGCCGGTGCAGGAAGATCAGTTGATCGCTAGCGTGGCTGGCTTGATTGGCAGTGCGAAACCACAATCGCCGATGTCGGTGGCGAGTGTGAGTGCATAAGGAAACATGACGACGGCTGGACAACGCGTGCGGGTATTGATCGTCGATGATTCGGCGTTCATGCGCAAGGTGCTGCAAAGCATCGTTGCCACCGACCCGCAGCTCGAAATCATCGGCGAAGCTCGCGACGGCCGCGAGGCGATCGCGATGGCGGAATCGCTGCGTCCTGACGTGATCTCGATGGACATCATGATGCCGCATGTCGATGGCCTGCAGGCTACCGAAACGATCATGTCCAAGAATCCACGGCCGATCGTGATTGTCAGTTCCGAAGCCAAAGACGGCGCGGAGGCAACGTTGCGCGCGCTCGAACTTGGCGCCATCGACTTTGTTCCCAAGCCAAGCAGCGGCATCGATCTCGACATGAACAGTATCCGCGACGAGATCTGCCGCAAGCTCAAGATGGCGGCTCGCGTGCGTGTGGTAAGAACTGCGAAGAGCTTCAGCGCCCCGGTGCAGGCGCCGTCGGAAAACAATCCTTATACGAAGGTCACGCTGTCGAGTAACGGGAACGGTAATGGCAACGGCTCGCAGCCTAAGAATGGTGGCGCTCCGAATGGCCGCCATCCGCTTGTAGTCATTGCTTCTTCGACAGGCGGGCCCCAGACATTGATGCAGCTTATTCCCGCGATCCCGCGCGACTTTCCGGGCAGCATCCTCCTGGTGCAGCACATGCCGGGCACCTTCACCGCGCAGTTCTCGAAGCAGTTGGCGGAAGTGTCCGGCTTGCATGTCAAGGAAGCGGCGCATGGCGACGAACTCCTTCCGGGCACGATTTACGTTTGCCCGGGTTCGCACCACATGCGAATTACCGGCAGCGGGCGCATCGACCTGAATGAAGGCGAGCGCATCAACGGATATCGTCCATGTGCCGACGTGACGCTTGAGACCGCGGCGGCATTTGCCGGTCCGATGTGCGTGGGCGTCATCCTCACCGGCATGGGTGGCGACGGCGCGAAAGGTATTCAGGCCGTCAAAGCAGGCGGCGGACACGTGATTGCCCAGGACGAAGCGACGTCCGTTATCTTCGGCATGCCCGCGGAAGCCATCAAGACCGGAGCGGTGGATCAGGTCCTCGGCATCGAATTGATTGCTTCGGCTCTCGAAAAACGCTCGTTGTACCTGATGGGCGCTGCGAAAGCTGGTGCCGTGTGAGACTGCCGCGGTACAAAAAACGCGCGCAGCGTGCGAGCGGGTATGCGGTGATCCTGTTCACCATTGGTGACAACCTGTTCGCCATCGGCGCTGCGGCCGTGAACGAGATTCAGAGCCTGCATGGCCTGGAACCGATCGGCACGCAACCACGGCAGTTCGGAAAAGTTCGGCATACCGTCACCCGCGAGGGGCATCGCTATTGGGTCGTCGATGCCAACGTGCATTTCGGCGTCATGCCCACTCACAGCACGCGTGTCCTGTTGCTGGGCAACATTCCCGTCGCGGTGAAGGTGGACAGTATTGTCCGCATGACGGAAATTGCTCGCGTTCTGCCGCTGCCGCAGGCGTTCGCAGGCGAAGAGCGAAACTGGTACGTGGGCCTGGCCATTGTGGACGATAGCGTGGTTCCGGTGGTCAATCCCGAGTCGTTCCTGTCGCATTACGACATGATGGCGCTTGAGACCGTAGCGCCGCCGGCAAACGAAGGGACCAGGGTGACGGCATGAGCGCAGCGGCAACATCGTCGTTCGTGCTATTCCCGCTGGGAAAGAAGCGATTCGCGCTGCCGTCGGAACGCGTTACGGAACTCGCCCGCATGGACCGCGTGCATGTGTTTCCCAGCACCACGCCTCTGGTGAATGGAGTGCTGGTACGCCGGGGAGAGGTGATTCCCGTCTGCGACATCGCCCAGGTGCTGGTCGGACGCGACGCTCCACCGCGCAAGTTCTACCTGATTGCCAAGCGCAAGTTCGAAACCGCCGAGGAAGCGACCGCCATTCCGGTCACTGGAGACTGCGAACTCGCCAGTTCCGAGTTGCTGCCGCGCACCGGCGACCTTGCCCACTACGTGAACGGCTTGCTGTCGCTGCCGGACGAAATTGTCGAAGTCGTAGATCTCGAAAAGTTGATGACGGAGGAGCCGCGATGAATACTGCTGCTCCATCCATCGGCAAACTGCTGGTCATCGACAGCAACGTGCTGTTCGCGAAGCGCCTGAGCACTGCGTTACGCGATCAGGGATTCGAAGTCGTGCATGCTCTGGATGCTGCCTATGCGCTCACGATGCTGGAATGGGATACGCCCTGCGCGATTCTCTGCGCCACCAACCTGCGCGAGATGAACGCCTACGATATCGTTCCGATCCTTCACGGCGATCAGAAAACTTCCCACATCCCGGTGATAGCGATCGGAGACGATGGAGAAAAAGGCCTGATGGCTGCCTATCGTGCCGGATGCGACGACTGTGTCAGCCGCCAGCAGGGGCCTGACAATATCGCCAACCAGGTGCGCCAGTTCCTGCGCAGCCGCGAAGAAGGTTTCCAGCCGACGCAGATGCTCGAAAGTTCGCTCACGGCGCTGGAAGGGAACCTGTCGCACCTCGATCTTCCCGGGGTCATCCAGATGTTGAGCCACTCACGCCAGAATGGTTCGCTGCACGTTAACGCTGGAGATACAGATGGCGTCATCGTATTCGATGGCGGCCAGGTCACCCATGCCGAATGCAACGAACTGGTCGGCGACCAGGCTGTGGTAAAGATCGTGAAGACCTGCAACCGTGCCGACAGCGGCATTTATAAATTCGTCCACGGATTCACGCCGGCGACCCGAACCGTTTTGCGCTCGGCCACCGAGCTCATGCTCGACGCGCTTCGTGAGATCGACGAAGAATCCCAAGATTCGCCACCCAGCGACGAGGTGATGTTATGACCGCGCCGACCGTATATTTCATCGACGACAGCGCCACCATGCGCGAGGTGATTAAGATCGCGTTCCGGCGCGAGAATATCGATGTCGTTGCCTGCCACGACGGAGACACAGCACTCGCCCAGATGACGCAGCAGCCGCCCGATGTCGTGATCACCGACGTGATTATGCCGGGCAAGGACGGCTACGAAGTTTGTCAGTCCATCAAGGCCAATCCGGGGACTTCCACTACGCCCGTCGTACTCATGTCGGGTGTCGTCAATAAGCAAGTCGCGGAAAAAGCATTCTCGGTGAAGGCCGATGAACTGATCCGGAAGCCATTCCAGCCGGGGGACTTGATCGGACGGGTGAAGCAATTGCTCGGCAAGACCGGAAAGCCGAAGGCTGTTCCCCAGCCGTCTCCTACACCGATCCCGGCCGTGCCGCAGGCCGCGCCCAACGCGAATGCCATGGCAACGCTCAGCAGCATATTTTCGGCGGCCACACGTCCGTCCGCAGGGAATGGCGGCAATGGACACAATACCGGGCATGGACCGGCTTCGGCGCCAGCGCGTTTTGGCGCACCGCCAACTTCCGCCCCGGCCGCGCCGCCTGCCCCAATACTGACAAATTCTGTCGCAAATGGAGTCACAATCTCGGCATCTGCGTCTCGTAGTGCTACAGGCGGAGCCGATGCCGCGAAGCTAAGAATAGAGATCTTAAGGCTCGAGCATCTGGTCAAGAAATTGCAATCAGAATTAGAGGCTGAGCGAGAGTATTCGCGAGCCCTCGAGGAGCACATTAAGACGCTCCAAGAGAACGACTAGCACGAGTTTTGGGCCGAACCAGGGTTAAGTAGAAGTGGGGCCACGGGCCGAACGAACCAAGGGGGATTGGGCCGAACCAGGGGAAGTCGAGCATTGCCGGTAAGTGGCGCGAAAACACTTGCCGGTCCGCAATTATTTTGCACGATCGGTTTGTGCCGCGGCAAGATTGAAGGGCGGCACCAACAAAGGCGTCCCAGAAGAATCGGGGGCGCCTTTTGTGTTATGCGCAAGGTTCGTGAAGGCGCCCGGGTCCAATGTTTCTTACTATTCTTCCTCTTCTTTGATCTGCTGCGCGAGATAGTTCTGGATGCCAACTTCCTTAATCATTCCCAGTTGCGCTTCCAGCCAATCGATGTGGTGCTCTTCGTCCACGAGGATGTGCTCCAGCAATTCGCGCGAGCCGCCGTCGTTCGCCGCCGAGCACAGGTGGATGCCTTCGTTCAAGCGCTTCACGGCGTCATATTCCACTTGCACGTCGTTCTTGAACTGCTGCTCGACGTTGGCTCCGATGTTGATCTTGAAATAGTCGCTCATGGTCGGCGTGGCATCGAGATATAACATACGTTCAATCAGCTTCTCGGCGTGCTTCATCTCGTCGATTGACTCTTTGCGAATGTAGCTTGCCAGCCGTTCGTAGCCCCAGTTCTCGCACATCTCGGCATGAAGAAAATATTGATTGATGGCCGTCAACTCGGCCTTGAGAACTTCTTGCAGAACTGCCAGAACTTTCGCATCACCCTTCACGTGGCGCTCCCAGTGAGATATTAACGGTAGATTTTCTTGCCAGATTCTAGCAGAGAACTCTGTTGCGATACTTCATTTCCTTGTTTTCTGCGAACCATTCCGGTGATTTGCCCGCCACGCGGTCTGGATGGGCAGACTAAGCGGCCCTTCTAACGGCATCTGCCCTCTGCTGGATCAACCTTTTCAATTCCAGCGCATTGTGCACCGCATAGGCCGCCTGGTCGTTATCGAAATATACGAACACTGCTTTCAGCTTGCGCCGGTGCATGTCGATCCAGTCGGCCCATTCTTCAAGTTTTTCCGTGCTGTAACTTCCCTGGTAAGGACCGCCCGGGCCATGCAGGCGTATGTAGGTCCAGTCGGCGGTGAGTTCCAGTGGTGAGTGTCGTCCGTTCAGTTCAAAGATGCAAAATGCGGCGTTGTGCTTACGGAGAATCTCGTACACACGATCGGTGTGCCAGGAGTGCTCGCGGAACTCGATTGCATAACGATGTTTCCTGGGCAGGGCGGAAAGAAATTCCTCCAGGCGATCTGTATTGATCGTCCAATGCGGAGGCAGTTGCCACAGGATGGGACCCAGCTTTTCTTTCAGCTCTTCCGCCCGTGGAATCAGGTTCTCCAGCGCGTTCTCCGGGTCCTTCAGCTTTTTCATATGAGTAATGAAGCGGCTGCCCTTCACCGCGAAGAGGAAGTCCCGCGGTGTCGATTCGCGCCAGGCACGGAATGCCTCCGCGGTCGGCAAGCGATAAAAGCTGTTGTTGATTTCGACGGTATCGAAGTGCTTGAAATACTCGCCCAGCATCTTCGCTGCCGGCAATTTCTCTTCATAGAACGGACCGCACCAGTGCTTATAGTGCCACCCGGAGGTTCCGATCCTGATCGTACCTGCTGCCATCCGCCGTTGCCCTGTTTAGTTTGACGCAACTTCCGTGCAACATGCCGTGCCCTGACTGAATACTGTTTGCTGATTGCTGTCGATTGCTTCTGGCAACCCCCACTTTCCGGCAGGCCCTCCAAGCAGCAGAACATACGGAGAAATCGATGGGACGCAGGAACAGGTTCTTGAGCGGTTTTGGATTGGGAGCAGCAGCAGGCGCGACCGCCATTTTGCTGCCGCAATTGATGGGACGCGCGGGACGCAGCCGGATCATCCGTCTTGAAAAGAGCATTCAAATCGGCCGTCCGGTACAGGAAGTTTTCGAGGCGTGGACCGATTGGGAGCGGCTGCCCCGAGTGTCTGAAAATATCGCCGACATTCGTCATTACGGCGATCGTTCGCATTGGCGCGTGCAGGTGGACGGTCGCCAGCTCGAGTGGGACGCCATCGTCGAGCAGAAAATTCCCAACCAGGCGATCGGGTGGAAATCCGTCCGCGGCCCCAAGCATACCGGACGCGTTACATTTTCGCCTCTCGGCAACGACACGGTGGTGCTGGTCACGATGAACTATGCTCCGCCATCGCGGATTTTGCGCCCGTTCCTGTCCTCGATGGCAGGTCACATGGAAGGCGTGATTGAGAAGGTGTTGCGCGACTTCAAGGCATCCGTTGAGAGCAGAGCGCGCGGTGGGCAGGGCGCTGTGCGGATGAGCTCGGAAAAGATCGGTCCGGGAACCGCCACGGCCGACATGGCAAAGACGGGAACCTTCGGCGAACAGCCGCACCAGGTCGAGCCGCGCTTTGGGGCTTCTCCCCGTCCGGCGACTACACCGCCGGAAATAAAACGATAGTGCCCGAAGCAGCCGGCCGGCAGCGGCTGGCTTTAGTCTTTTGCGGAATGATAGGCCATCGCGTCCTGCGGAAACGACTTGAGGGTAACTTCCCGCGATTTGGCGGTCGTCTTCTTATTATAGTCTTCGGTGTATTGCGTCAGCTTGCCGCGGAGCACGCGATATCCCTCGTCGGAAGCGCTCTTCGCGTCGCCGCGTGCGGCGTCTCCGTCGAATTCATACGAGACTCCGTGAACCACGCGCGTCACGAAGTGCACATGCGATCCTTTTAGTTCACCCCGCGTGAACATCTGATCGAGGAACGCGCCC
>CAYWSM010000022.1:0-1515 GCA_964460935.1 uncultured Terriglobales bacterium
GGACAGTTGGTCGGATACCCCATCTTCGATCTGCACGGATTCCCCACCAGCGGCAAAACGCTGAAGCATCTCGGCGCAGTCGATTATGTGCGGAAGATCGAAGAAGTGCTCATTCGCTCATGCCTTGAATATGGCGTGCCAACGAAGAGAATCGCTGGCCTAACCGGAGTTTGGACGGATTGGGATCTTCGGTCACCAGATCATCAGATCGCCAGCTCATCAGATGCGAAGATTGCGGCGATCGGTGTTCATATCTCGCGCTCGGTGACGTCGCATGGTTTCGCGCTGAACGTGAACAACGATCTCGACTACTTCAAACTGATTGTTCCGTGCGGAATTACCGACAAGCCCGTTACATCACTAGCACAGGAACTGGGTCGCGCGGTCGATCTGGATGAAGTGGCGCAGTGCGTGTCCCGCAACTTCGGGCGAGTGTTCGAGCGGCAGATGATGGCGGTGGCGACCGTGGATGAGTTGTTGGGGAGAACAGTGGGTGTGCCCAACCAGGTTCCAGCGGAAATCCGTGGGATTCACGGTGACACGGATGCGCTGGCCTGACTACTTCTGTTGTTGCTTGAGGAGCGCCAGGTTCTCGCGCGCCATTTCCTGCTGCGGGTCGATTCGCAACGCTTCTTCCAGTTGAGCTTTTGCTTCTGTATAGCGTCCGGCTTCGGCGAGGACAGCTCCGAGATTCGCGTGCGCGGAGGCGTCGTTGGGAGAAATTCTAGTAGCCTCAGTGAGTTGATTGATGACACCGTTGAGATCGCCGAGTACATGCAGAGCGAGGGCAAGGTTGTAATGAGCGTCGAAATAATCCGGTCGCTTGCTGATCGCGGCTTGCAGTGGCGCAATGGCATCGGCCGAACGTCCGATGGCAACCAAGGCTGCTCCGAGCGCATTGTTTGCTACCGCATGGTCAGGGCGTAACTTCACCGCCAGTTCATAGTGCTCGATCGCTTCATGAACGAATCCTTCTGCTTGCAGCATCGAGCCCAGGTTGTAGTGCGCTTCGAAGTCGGCGGGATCGTTCTGCAATGAGCGCCGAGCCAGGGCTTCCATCAAAAGCCGACGGGCATCGCGATTGTCTTCCATCGGATGCTTCGGCAGAACTTGCAGCCAAAGATGAGCCATCTCATCAGTCGCCCGATTGCCGGCCGTAACACGCTTTGGCGGTACGCTCGGGTTGGCCACGTTGTCCTCCGAGTTGTCGTACACATAGCGCATAGCAATCACCGTGCCTTTGGGCAGAGTGACCGGTTCGGCGTAGCGAAAGATGCCCTGCCACTTCAGATCCCAATGTGGAATGTGGAGGAGCGTCTTACGTGTGCCGTCCGGCAGAGTGGCGGTCGCCAGCAAGTCGGTGCCGAGATAATGCGCGTGCGGGTAGATGGCGAGCACGTCAACATCGACCGGCAACGTAAAATCGCTCGTAACGACGAAGTTAGAATCTCCGGGAGGGATGTCGAGCGCGTGGTCGTTCTGGATTTGGAGCAGCATCGGAAACTTCGTTGCAGG
>CAYWSM010000023.1:0-5308 GCA_964460935.1 uncultured Terriglobales bacterium
CTCCCGATCACCGCATTGGTCGAGCACATCTCGCGGGCACCCGCGCCAGAGCCCAGTAACATATCGACGATGGTGCCATCCGCGTCATAAACAATCGCCAGCGGTTTGGTCGATGTGGCCTTCAGGTCTTCGGCGGCGCTGAAGTTAGCGCCAGTTACGTCTTCATCAAGCTGTCCGCTCCGAGTGACATTCAACACCGTTAGTGGGACCGACGTCCACCGCGACCATGCGTCGGATACGAACTGGTCCGCTTGCGCTTCGGGCAGCAGCACACTCAGATCGCCTCGATCTGTATAGTAGGCAACGATTCCGTTAGCCCATGCTTCGGGCACACCATCTTTGGAAACGTACAGAGGCCCACCTGCGAAGGCTCCAGCAGAAAGGAACAGGCAGAACACTAACAGCCGGATTGGGGATCTTCTCACGGCTGCTCCCAAATTCGCTCAATGATGTCTCGTTTATAGGCTGGAAGGTTCTGCAACCGATCGAGCACTCGTTCGCGATTAAACGACTCGCCGGGAGCGGAACGCCCACCAGGCGGCGAACTCAACAGAGCGGCCTGCAGTGGCGTGAGTTGCAACAGACCTGAGGAGTCGATCACGAACACACCCAGATCACCGGCTACCGGACTGGTGAGTCCGGCGGGGTTGCGCGGATAGAGAAATAGGAAGACTTTCTGGCCCACGCGGTAGCGATCGCCTCGCACCCAAAGTTCAGCCCATTCCGCGATTTCGACCGTCTCTCCCGCGTTACATCCTCGCAACCCCTGATCGACACGGAAGGCAATTCGTATCGACGCCGGTTTGCCGTCCAAGTTCCGCTCACGCTCGATTTGAACCACTTCGCCCGAAAAAATGATTCCCGCCGGGTGAGCAAGCTTCTCAATCGCGCCGCCGGGGCTGAGGGGGAGTAGCTGACCCCAGAGGTACGGAGTCACCATCAGCACCAGCCACGCACAGGAGGTAAGCCCAACTCGAAATCGAGTCATGAAGAGCCTCAAACAGCAGGCCGGATTCTAAGCACACCCGTCCGGACGGACAGTGTCCGTCCTCACGTTTCCGTTAATTTTTCGTAGGAAAAAAGTTCCAGAAAGGAACCCGTTGCACGCGACTAGCCGTTCTCGGCGTCAACACTTCGGACGTGCAACCCAGCCGTGGATAAATGTGCTCCTCCGAGCAACAGGAGTCCGGAAAGGAACGCCCAGAATATCAAAGTGACCGAGATCGCGAATGGCCCATACACTTCCTGGAAGTTCAGCCAGGGCAATAACAGGATGTACACGAACTTGGCAATTTCCAGGATCGCGCCGGCGACTACTGCCGCGGGCAATACCGCCTTTGCCGGCACCTTTCCGTGAGGCAGCACCCAGTAGATCAGAAAGAAGATCGACACGCTGCACAGGATCGCGAACGTCTTCATCACCGAAAACGACACCGCCCGGGTGACGAAGTTCTCACCCAGCACGTGTCCGAGCAGAATCTGGTTCCCGGCCGTCAGCGCCACTGACCCGAGTGCCAGCAGTCCGCAGGCGAACGCCAGTACGAGGGCGATCAACTGGTTCATCAGGTACGAGCGGTTTTTCCTGAATCCCCACACCTGGTTCAGCGCGACCTCCAGCGGCAGGAACACGCCGGTGGAGGTAAACAACAGAATAAAGATGGAGATCACCTGCGTGTGGCTGCGCGCCGAAACCATCGCCTTCAAATTGCGGACGATGAAGTCCTGTCCAGTCGGCAAATAGTCGCGCAACAGGTTGACGATTACGTCAAACATCGTTTCCGAGTGGAATACGCGCCTCGAAAGGGTCAGCAACAGTACAACGAATGGGAAAAATGACAGGATGGCGTTGGCGGCGACCGAAAAGGCGAATGTATGTACGTCGGTGCGCGTCAGGTACTTGATGGTGGGCCATGCCTGCGAATAGATGCTCTGGGCGCTCGCTTCGGCATACCTCTCCAGCGGTGATGGTCCGGGCTGCTGCGGCAAATCACTGGCCCGTTTCACTCCCGTCGCCGCTGGCGTCCCGAAATTCACACTTAAATCGTACCAGAGCCAACACCGGCACCACCTCCACAGGAACACTTAAGTAATAAAAGCTGAATTCGCGCTGGAACCGCGTTCAAAGGTAGTGGGTCAGTTTGAATTTAGAAGTGAAACCAACTCCTCGACTGACCACACGTGATCGGACAAACCAGCTTCCATCGCCGGGGTCACTCGCAACGTCTGGTGAACCCGGCAAAAATTGTAGTACATGAAATAGAGCGCAACGGCATGACGGTGATTGTCCACCTTCTTGCTGAAAGCATTCGTCAGCCGAGTGAATCGCCGCATGGACATCCGCATGGTGAGATTCTGGCGCTCTACATAGGAAGTTGAAACGTGTTTCGGGTCAGGATTGCCACTTACGGTTTTCATATCGCAGCCGATGCACTTGGCTGGCGAATAACGACGAACCTCCTCATCGGACGGAGCGCCGTAAACCTTGTGCAGCATCGCATAATCAACATCCATCCCGAACGCCCCCTCCACTGCCTCTAAATACGCCTTGTGCGCGTCGGTTGTCACCTGTACACGTCCTAGTATCCGACTGGCGCAATCTTCCATGAAGTCAAGCGCCCAGCCCGCATCACGTCCACCAACAAGCCAACTGACGCAAAGCTTTTTATCCGCGTCGATTGCTGTCCACGTCCAAACATCTCCCCACCCTTCCGCCTTCTGCTCAGGTGTCGCGTTTTTCTTTTTAGCTCCGACGAAGCTCCAAATCTCATCACACTGCAAGCGACGGACTTTCAGATTACGCACCGAATGGTTGTGAAACGCCGCGCAAGCGCATCCTAGATCAGCGAGCAGCTTCACCACGGTATTCTTAGCCGCCCCGGTCATCCGCACCGTCGAGCGGATGCTATTTCCTTCAACTAAGCACCTGACTACCTGAGCGCGGCGGCTGTCATCCATGCGGTTTATACTGACCATAATGCTTGAGAAAAAGAAAGATGTCAATGCAAAAGTGCTATATAGCAAAATAAATTGCACACTCAGATGTGCAGTTGCACTGAGAAATGTGCTGCTTGTTTACATATAGCACGGTCGTCGGTAGCGCCATGTTTGTTGTGATAGAATCAGAGATGAAGCTGAAGGGCTGGCAACTGGACTTTCCGGCCAAGGTCAATTCCAGTTGCCAGCGGATCGGAGGTGGTAGATGAGAAGAAGCTAAATCATCTCGACCACGGGCACCGAGGTCGCTGGAATCGGCGATTCTCGGTGCCTTCAGTGTACCACAAATCCTGTAACGAAAGGGTTACTATGGGTGCAGAAGGCATTCCCAACTATCAGGCTGTTCTCGATGACCTAAAGGCACGCAGGGCGCAACTGGACTCTGCTATCGCTGCCATCGAAGCCATCATGGGCCTCGCGTCCACATCCACAACAACATCCGCTCCTTCCAGTGGCGCTCTCGCGCCCGATGCCTTCTTCTCGATGTCGATACCAGACGCGACGAAGAAGCTCCTAACGATGATGAAGCGGCGGCTTTCCACTAACGACATCATGAGGTATTTGAAGCAAGGTGGCCTTCCAGAACCCGCGTACAACACGCTCTACGCCGTTCTACGTCGCCGTCAGAGTCAGGTAGGAGACATCATCAACGTGAATGGCGAATGGGGCTTGAAAGAATGGACGCCGAACTGGAAGCCGCCGGTCAAGAAAGCGACGGACAAACCAGAAACCGAAAAAACTGATGCCGATAATTCGCAGGATGCGGCGGAAGCAGTATTAGAGGAACAGAAGGAGGAGAATGGGCCGAAATTTGAAAAGCCACCTGGATAGCAACAGGTGGCTAATCTTAACCGCGTTACCAGCGCGGCTTGTTTCTAAAAGCGTAGACCATTGTCTACCCCGGGTTCGCCCGGTGTCAAGCTCTTCGCTCGCGTCACGTCGTAACCAAGGATTTACCACCCTTGTTGAAAACGGGGGCGCGGTAACACGTAACCCTTTACCGCCAAAGGAGATAGCAACTTATGGCAACCAGTAACATTTCCCAGTCTGTGGCCGATGGCCCGGTTATTTGGCTCGTGTCCGAGAACACGACAGAACCCTACCTCCACAAGGTAGATGATGTTTGCGACTGCAAGACTTGCGAAAGCAAGAAGTCGCTCATCATCAAGCCTGTCTAGTTAGGCCCTGAGTACGGGAGGCCCGAACCGTCCCGGGGACGGCCTCCCTGAAAGGTTTTGATGCGCTATTTCGACCACCGTTTGGCGGCGGCTTTCTTGGCAATGGCCTTGCGACGTTCTGCGCTCAAGCTGATTGCCCTTGCCGCGCCACCCTTACGGCCACCAGCTTTCCCGCGTTCTACGGCCTTGGGATTCTTCTCAGCTCCCGGCAATGGCGAACCGTCCAACTGTTCGCCTATCGCCTGCTCCACAACACGGCGAGCGATGGTGGAAAAATCATGGTCACTGGAACGTCTCGGCATTGAAAGTATCATCGCACGGATTTAGATCGCACGCGAGAAACGGGATTTTCAAACTGACCCACTACCCGTTCAAACGCTGTCTTGCTGATTACGGCGCGCGTGTGGCTTACAATATGCGTTTCCGGAACAAAGCATGAAGAACCTTGTTCTCGTACTCATACTCGTCACTTCCGCCCTTGCGACCAACTCCAAGAAGCCGCCTTCCCCACCCGCGGCGAATGAAGCTATTCCCTCCATGCGCGTGGCGATGAATGCCATCAACCCCAACAACATTCGCGCGCATGTGAAATTCCTCTCTTCCGACTTGCTCGAAGGACGCGGGACCGGCCAGCGTGGCGGCGACATCGCCGCCGACTACATCGCCACTCAATTTGCGCTTTCCGGACTCAAGCCCGCCGGCGACAACGGCACTTACATGCAACGCGTGCCCATGATGGGTGTTGCCACCGACCCGTCCAGCGCTATATCGCTGACGATCAAGGACCAGCAGGTTCCTTTGCGCCAGAATGAAGACATCGTCGCCATGGACGAAAGTCAGAGCGCGATCAGCGATCTGGACGCGCCACTGGTTTACGTCGGTTACGGAATCGTCGCTCCTGAATACAACTGGAACGACTACAAAGATCTCGACGTGAAGGGCAAGGTTTTGCTCATGCTCGTGAACGAGCCGCCCTCGGACGATGCCAACTTCTTCAAGGGCCGCGCGCTCACCTATTACGGCCGCTGGACCTACAAGTACGAGCAGGCGGCGCGCATGGGCGCATTGGGAGTCATCCTGATCCACCAACCGGAAATGGCGAGTTACGGCTGGGATGTCGTCCGCAATTCCTGGGG
>CAYWSM010000024.1:0-1699 GCA_964460935.1 uncultured Terriglobales bacterium
TCCCTTGCTAGCCGCCGACTGCGCTGTTCCGTGAAATAGTCCGATGTTTTGAGCTTCGTTGATGGCGACCGCTTTCCCCTTCCCCTGCCGGATGATGCGAAACCGCCCCTGCCCCATTCCCGCCGGACTGGTAAGTCCATAGTCGGATGTCGGGTTCAGCAGCAGAAGCAGTTCCTGCCCTTTGGCGTAACCCGCGGTATCGTAGCGATCGCGCACGTCCCAGACGTATTGCCGAAACGTCATCGTCTTGCCGGCGCGGCCTTTAAGGACGGAATCGACGCCGAAATCGATGACTACCGTTTGCAAGTTTTTCAATTGTGGATGAGGCTCCACACGCGCGCGCACGACATGCCCTCGGACAATCAGTTGTGCACGTTCCACCAGAACGTCCAGACTGCGAGGAACGGTATCGGCGCCTCGTTGCGCTTGAAGAGGAATGGCGATGGCGAGTAAAGCAATTGGCAGAAGAAGTGACTTGAACCACTGACCCATAATCCGTCGTTTCCGAAGGAGCAAAAAGACAGACTACGGCGCGCCCCTTCGCATCCCTTTGGACGCAGAGCACCCCGTTCCCACGTACCTTCGAGGCAACCTACTTTTCAGGGATACTGGAGGGAGAGTACCTGAATTCCGGGCCTACAGCGTAACTTTCGAGAGAAATTTCCAAAAACGGAACAAGTTCCAAAATGGGAAAAGCCCGGTGGAAAGTCGCCCATCGAGCTGCACTTGAGCACACACCACAGCCCGTGCGGCAAGTCACAGCCGATTAGCGACAACGGTCCCTACAAGGCGCACGCTTTCTTTTCGGAGTATGGCGGGCACCCGGGTAACGAGATCCTTGGTGGTGGGAATCCACCAAAGAGAAACGCCCCGGATTCGACCCGGGGCGTTTGTTGTGTGCCCACCGAAAGGAGGTGGTGTCTATGCGACAGATCAAGTTGGACGTGGCAATCAGAATCGATCATCGATTCGTGCTTGCCGTTGCGTTAGGCCTGGTCAGCGTACTAGGCATCGTGCTGCTGCTAAAGAAGTAGCGGCACAGCCGCCGGTCCGTATCTCGCGGCTCGCCTGCTATTCTATCTTGAACGTCAAGAAGGGCTCGTGCTGGATTGGAACCAACGTCCTTTCTGGGAACTGACTATTTCTGCACCCCAAGTCTGGGCGAAGACAAAGAGAAATGAATGGTATAGTAGCAGCGGCCGACGGAGTGAATCTTGCGATACGACGTTCCTCATCCAATACCGTACCAAGGTAGCAAACGACGACTGGCGCAAGCCATTCTGAGTTATGTCGACGCGGGTCATTATAGACGTCTTGTGGAGCCGTTTGCGGGTTCTGCGGCGGTTACACTTTCTGCTGCGCGATCTCAAAAATGCGAGCAATACGTCCTTGGCGACAAACTACAGTCTTTGGTCGCATTGTGGCGGGAGATTATCCTAAATCCGCGCCCAATTGCCGATGAGTACGAAGAGCTTTGGGCTCGTGAACGACAGAGGCCGATCGCTGAGTTCTACGCGATCCGTACTGAATTCAATCGCGATCAGCGGCCAGCGAAGTTGCTTTACCTTTTGGCTCGCTGCGTAAAAAATGCGGTCCGATTTAACCCTTCGGGGGAATTCAATCAGTCTCCCGACAAGCGCAGGACCGGAACACGGCCTGATGTGATGCGAAAGGAGCTAGTTGCAGCGCATCGCGTTCT
>CAYWSM010000025.1:0-2111 GCA_964460935.1 uncultured Terriglobales bacterium
TTCATCGATACTGACCTGGGCGCCTCCGTTCGAAAAGATGATGACCGCTCGGCGGTCTGGAAATTTCTCTCCAAAGCTCTGATTAAGCGTATTTACGAAGGCCACCATGCCTGCAAGAAGGTTTTCACCCGCAGCAACCCGATTATTATTTCGCGCCGCCCTGTAATCCGCGTAGTCACGGATGGAGTTCATGCTGGTAGCGCCTTGGCCGAAGCTCAGCAGGTAGGGTTTATCGACGCCATTGCGGACAAAATGCTGCAGGAAGACGTCTACGGCCTTCTTCTCGTCATTCTTATATTGGGCAAATCGGCCACTTTCGTCCATGAAAATGGCGACATGGATTGGAACCGCCGACGCCGGCAGGACTGACTCTATTTTCTGCAGGATCTTGTCTTCGCGTATCTCAATGCGGTCTTTCAGTTCGACCTCAGGCGGATAACCCGATTTATCTGTGATGGTTACCAAAACTTTGGTTGGAGCCGAGACCGGTGCTTGTCCGAACCCCGGTAAGACAAAGCAGAGTAGAATTGCCACAATAACGGCATTTCCACCCACATTCCTGCTCATAAGCCTTTCCGCCCCTATTTAACCCAAGGCATTGTGCCTTCGCCCTCTCAATAGTGCAACTACTTCGATTCCCCGATTGCCATAATGCCCTGATCTGATTACCCTTATGATATTGAATTGTGGCGTGGGAAAGCTCTACGTCATCTAATAACCGAATGAAAGCTCTGCGCCAATATCTGAAGTTCCTGACTGCCGTGCAACTCCTGCCCGCCTTGGAAAGCGGACAAGAAGATATCCTCGTCGGCGGGCAGGCTGTGCTCGAAGGTGTGATGATGCGGTCCCCGCATGCGTGGGGGATTGCCGTTCGCAAGCAGAACGGCGAAGTGGTCTCCCATTGCGAGCCACTGGCACGTCCGTCCGACAAGCACAAATGGATGAGTTGGCCCATAGTTCGCGGCGTGATCACGCTCGGGCAGGCGATGGCGCTTGGTTTCAAGGCGCTGCGTTATTCGGCAAATGTCGCGCTGGACGAGATACCGATCAACGACGAAGGCAAGACCGTCCAGATCAGCGGCTGGATGATCGCTGCTAATGCCATTGTCTCCGTAGCCTTCTTCATCTTCATGTATAAGTTTCTGCCCCTGCTGGCAGCGACGGAGCTCAAGCGCGTCAATCCGATCTTCGGGAATCAGATCATCTTCAATCTGGTGGATGGGGCGATCCGTATTGCGCTGTTCCTGCTGTTTATCTGGGGCGTGTCGCTGTTCAAGGACATCCGCCGGGTTTACGAGTATCACGGCGCCGAGCACAAGACGGTGTTCGCGTTCGAAGCGCACGATCCGATGCAGCCGATGGCGGTACAGAAGTATTCGACGTTCCATCCGCGTTGCGGCACCAGCTTTTTGATGACCGTGATGCTGATCAGCATCCTGGTGTACACGGCGATTCCGGTGACGACGTTCTGGGCGCGTTTCGGGATCCGCGTGGCATTGCTGCCGGTGATCGCCGGTGTGTCCTACGAAATCATCCGCTTCGCGGCGAAGCATCGCGGATCGCTGTTCTCGGTTATGACCGCTCCCGGGCTGTGGCTGCAGCGGATCACCACCAAGAATCCGGGCGACGATCAAGTAGAATGCGCGATTGAAGCATTGAATCACGCCATGGAACTCGAAGCGCAACGCGGCGGCGAGCTGGTGGTAGCGTAGGGGCCCCACCCCGACATTTCTGCTCCATCTCCATCCAAGTTCAACCACCAAGGACACGAAGTCCCACTAAGGCCTTCGTGGAACCTCGTGTCCTTCGTGGTAAGTTCCTACAGTCGTAAGAAGGCCCGGAGTTACAAGCAATGTTCGACAAATTGGAAACGATTGAACAGAAGTACAAAGAGCTAACAGCGGCTCTCGCGTCGCCGGAAGTGATTGGCGACTCTGCAAAGTATCAGAAGACCGCTAAAGCCCATGCGGAGATTGCGGAAATCTACGAAAAGTACCGAGAGTACAAGGATCTTAAACAAGGGATCGCGGACAGCAAAGAGATGATTGCTTCGGAGAGCGATGCAGAACTGCGCGAATATGCCGAACAGGAACTGGGGCAACTCGAAGAGC
>CAYWSM010000026.1:0-21361 GCA_964460935.1 uncultured Terriglobales bacterium
AACAGGTACCCGCGAACAGCTTTTAGACCTGAAGCAAAAGTACCGGCTCGCCGTTATCAGCAACGCCGATGGCCATATCGCCGACCTGTTCGTTCGGGTAGGGCTGGCGGACTTGTTTGAGACGATCACCGATTCCGGAAATGTGGGATTCCAGAAACCTCATCCCGAAATCTTCCGCGCAGCCCTTCGGTCTCTCGATGTTCCGGCGGAGAAAAGCGTTTATGTCGGGGATGTGTATTCGATCGACTATACCGGCGCGCGCGGAGTGGGCATGAACGCCATCGTTATGGACCCGTACGGAACCTATGAGCAGAATGGTGTGCCACGCGTGACAAATCTGGCGGAACTTGAGCCGATGCTTGCGAAGATCGTTTCACGCGGATGACGCGGATAAACGGATTCTCGCGGATAGTTCTATAGAAAAAGATTGAATTGGTGCATGCCCAAGGCCAAGCTGAAGTACCGTTGGTTCTTATCCGATAATGCCAGCTTTTATCGCCGACGCACTTTCCCTGATCTGCTCGGCGAGCGCTGACTTGCGACGTTGGATTTGCACGAGTCCTGCGGTGTATGCACCCGCAAGAACGATGAGACAAGCATGCCCCAGCATGCGATAACGGTTGATCAGCACAAAAGTGGACCATCCGTATATCTGTGTGAGTACGCGCATGTCGCTGGGGATACCGCGGTCATCCGTATCTTCCAGGAATTGGGCGATGTTCTCGAATCCGCCGGACCAGCGGGTATAGACGCTCCAGAACGCCATCGCACCGAGTATCAGCAAACCCCAACGCACCTGATTGCGGGCGATAGAACTGTCGGGACGAGCGTAGAAGGTGAGCATGAGCACCGTGGAGAGCACGTAAGCTCCGCCCTCGCCCCAGAAAGTGAACAGCAAACGGGCGTGGGATTCCGTCTGCAGGTTTCCGAGAACAAATAACCCGAGCACGGCGGCGCTCACCACGACCCAAAACCACCGTTGCAATCGGAAGGCGAAGTATCCGCCAACAGCTACGGCTGCGCCGAGGACGATGCTGATCCAACGTCCACGTTCATTTGGGATCAAGGTGATCCAGGCGGTAGGAAATGCCGCGTAGCCACAAAACCACGCGGTGATCGCGTGCCCGCTTTCATGCAGCCACATTGCCAGAAAATAGGTCAGCATCGGCATGGCGTAGTTCGACAACCATCCCAAAAGCAACGCAACCGCCAAGGCAAAAATACGACAGAAGAACTCGTGTTGAGCTTTTTGCTGTTCTTCTCCAACCTGCTGCGCCGACTGTCCAGGTTCGACCGGATGCACGGCTTCGACTGCTTCCTGAAAGGCCCGGTATTTGGCAAAGATCACGCCACATTTCAGACACTCGTCTGTCTGCTGCGGATGATCGAAATGGCACTTGGGACATTCCATGGCTATACAACTGTTCAGAGTAGGACAGTTGTGCGTGTCTGAAGAGAGGCAGAGTTGGTACATCCAAACATCTGGAATCTAGCTATCTGATACCAATCTTGTACAACATCGAGACCAACAGAACAAAGCCATCAACACAATTCGTTTGTTGGGACTCAATGCTTTGATCGATAACGAACAGCCTGACTCTGGACATCCAGAAGGTGACGATCTGATGGTCTTTATATTGGAATGATGCACGTGGTGTCGTTGCAATATATTCCAGAGAGCAAAGATTTAAAGGCGAACTTACCTGGGTCTGCGACTCTGGTAGCGAACTGATTACCACATGCCAGTTAAGCGCCTCATCTGCTGGAGAAACTCGGTATCGAGTACTGGGAGAGACGCCAGTGAGATCCGAGCCGCTCTAATCGGATACTAGTGTGCTGTCCCGGAAATATGTGAACAAAGTCGAGCGATCTTTTGCAGGATGGAGTCGGCGGTAGCGGTCCAGGCGAAGGGCCGACTGGAGCGGTTGTAGTGATGGACGAAGGCGTCGATCTTTTCGACGAGTTGCTTGACGCTACGGAAGGAGCCACGCCGAATGGCACGTTGGGTGATGAGACCGAACCAGCGTTCGACTTGATTGAGCCAGGATGAGTAGGTGGGGGTGTAGTGGATGTGGAAGCGGGGACGTCGTGCCAGCCAGGTGCGCACCTTGGCGTGTTTATGAGTGGCGTAGTTATCGACGACGAGATGGACATCGAGGTCTGCGGGGACACAGGCATCCAGATCGCGCAAGAAGGTAAGGAACTCCTGGTGGCGATGGCGCGGCTTGCATTCGGCGAACACGGTGCCGGTGGCAATGTCGAGAGCCGCGAATAGAGTGGTTGTGCCGTGACGAACATAATCATGCGTGACACCTTCGACATAACCCAAGCCCATAGGCAGCACAGGCTGAGTGCGGTTGAGGGCTTGCATCTGACTCTTTTCATCGACGCAAAGAACCAGAGCGTGATCGGGCGGATTCAGATACAGTCCGACAATGTCGCGGACCTTTTCGATGAAGAACGGATCGGTGGAGATCTTGAAGCTGCGGGTGCGATGCGGCTGTACGGCAAAGGTCTGAAACAGTCGATGCACGGTGGATTTCGAAATGCCGCTGACCTTGGCGGCTTGCCGCACGCTCCAGTGCGTGCTCGCGGTGGGCTTACGCGACAGCGTGCGATTCAACAACGCTGCAACTTGGTCGTCTTCGATACTGCGGGGCCGCCCCGGACGCAACTCATCGTAGAGTCCGGACAGACGATGCTGCTGGAATCGTTGCCGCCACTTGCCGACGGTAGGCTTGCTGAACTGCAGACGCTTGGCAATCTCAGTGTTGCTATTCCCCTCGGCCGCCCATAAAACCAGCTTGGCTCGGGCGACCAGGGCATGGGGCAGGGTGCGAGAAGTGGCAAGACTTTGCAGTTGGGTTCTTTCGTCAGCGGTAAGGACAATCGCAGTCTTGGGGCGGCCAGTGAGCATGCAGCACCTTACTTCAAGACCGGCAGTTAGTCCAGTTATTTATGGGACAGCACACTAGATACTAAATGATGAAGCACAGATTTCCTGCGCTTTTAATTATCTCTCTCTTTTTTCTTTTTGCGAGTCTGAGCGGGTGCTTACTGTCCAGTAGCAACATTGTCGTCGAGCATGTTACCAACCAAGAACAAGAAGTCGAGCATGTTACCAACCAAGAACAAGAATATGTTGCTACGCTCTCAGTACGGGATAATAGTGCACCGAGCAAGGATCAACTCTAGTTAGCGTGCATCTTAACAATGTGCCCGACAATGACATACATGGAGAGATCGTCTTTGGAATAACGGGGCGTGAACCCGTTGAAATGAAGTGGACTGGGCCTCACAGTCTGTTTGTGAGCTGCACGTCGTGCTCATCCCAAGATGTAAACCTCGAAGTAGTAAAAGCAGGACCATACGATGACCATCTTAGACTTGTTACCAAATAAAGCGCAGACAACCGGCGAACGACCTTAAAAATATGTCAAGCCCCCAATTGTCACCGAATCACCCCTAACTTGTTGGTTACAAGAAAAATATAAAATTCCCAGTTTTGGCAGTGAACTCCTCCCCGTAAAGCCATACTCAACAATAGGGAGGTAGAAGGCTTTCCTATCGTGCACTTCTAATGAACTGGAGAACTGAGAACTGACCGACTGAGAGACTGAAAGACACCTATCAATGAGTAAACGTTTCAATTACCGCAAAATCAGCCAAAAAAATATTAACCTGCCCGGAATCAATATTTTTTCGATAAACCATTTGTTCTCAAACATCGGGCAAGAAATATGGGGTTAAATCATTGATTTCATTTATCCGGAAGGAAGGGGGACAATGTCTCTGTCTATTAACCGACTGGCCAACAAGAGCAATCGCGCCTTGCAATCGTGGGCAGCCGAAGCCCTTGTTTGCAATTACGACCAACAACCCTAACGTTATCAAATTGATAGCTGCCCGGGGGAGGAGTATCCAAACGGGTGTAACCTTTTGTTGCAATTACGGCTCGTAAGAATGTGCGTTTCAGCAACTTACAGTGGAGGGAAAAAGAATGGCCAAATGTTCATGCGGCTCTGCGCCCATCGCGCCGTCGACGGCACCCATTGCAAAGCCCCAGTCCTGTGCCAATCAGATTACTGCCGGGTGCTCGGTTCTTCCCTCTTTGGGAAGGGCAGAATGGTAATCTCACCGCCGACCCGCGAACGACGAACGACCGACCGCTTTCTTGCCCTCCCTTTGTAATCTTGTCGCCTGACAAAGGTAATGCCCAGGCATTACCGCGGCTACGTTTACAGGCAGCACCACCGGCGCTAAAGTTCCCGTCAGATTATGACTTCAAACCCGGCACTGGAAAGTGCTTCTGCGGTGGGAGGTCGGTGGGTGAGGCCCTCTATGTGGAAAGCGGTTTACCTGAGTTTGGGCGTTCTGGTGGCGCGCTGGATCTTCCGTCGCCAGATCTCAGGCGACACTTTGGCAAGGTTGCGTTCTGTTGGTGGAATCTAGAGTTTACCGGTGTGCCGGACGTTTCACCGGCTGGCTGTTCTTGGGGGAGGCGGCCAGCCGGGTCCGGCACGTTTTCTTTTGCGTCACGCCGCTTTTTTCTCGGGTTTCCGGCGTTTTTCGATCAACCCAAACATGCCTTGCGGGCTGCGGTAAAACCGTCGCTTGGCTCTCGCCCGGATGTACAACATTTGCGGCAAGGTATGTGCCGGCTTGATCCCAAACTCCTGGCGGATGGCTTCCATGATGTCTTCCGCTTTCATTTCGCCATGCTTCTCGATCACCTTTTGCGCCATGTCCAGAGTCGAGAGCGGTTCTGAGAAAGTCGGCATCCGCAGAAGCTTTGCATGCGCTTCCGTTCCATTGCCGGCGTTATAAGTGCGAATCACATTTTCGATGGCTTCTTTGCGCTTTTGCAGTTCTCCCATCCGCACATGAATTTCTCGTAATTCTCTGTGGAGAATGGACGTCAATTCCGGCATGGCTTGCCTCTTTGTCATTACTTCTGCAGAGCCCACAGAAGTAGATGCGGAGCTGCGATTGCAAGTTTTCTGTGCACCGTTTCAGGTGCGACGCCGCTGCACAATGGTGATCTTCATCGGCTCGCCTTCGTAGGCAAACGCCGAAGTCAACACGACCTCGCCATGCGGAATGGTGAAGTTGTAGTCGGAACCATCCGCAACTGTCGGGAGCGATAATTGACACGGCGGCGGCAAAAGCGGCTTCAATCCGCCGGCGCTCATGTTCGCCAGTTCCCCCATCGCATCGCGCACCTGGTCCATGCTCACGTCTTGTGTACCTACTCCGAGAAAATGCGCTGTCGCCAGCCGCGCCAGAGCGATTGAGCAGTCCACGCGGACTGCTCCTTCCCAAGCGCCCGTGATCTGAACGCAGGCGCCAATTCCAGCTTGCACTTGACCATCGCCTGGAATCGCCTGCAAACTGATCTGCAACATTCCACTCCAAATCTGGTCTGCTACCTGCGACACGTCATGTACGTCGATCATGAATCACCTATATCTTCAGGCGATAAAACGCCGTTGCCTCGTACTGCACCCGCTCGAAGTTATCGTCGAGGTTCAAAGTTGTTTCTGCTCCTCCGAGGAACAGATAACCGTCAGCACGGAGACTGCGCCGCATCCGTGCGAAGATCTGCTTCTTCGTCTCCACGTCGAAATAGATCAGGACATTGCGAACGAAGATCACGTCGCATAATGGAAATTCGCGCCAAGCTTCCGCGAGATTGAATACCCGGAAATCGATACTGCGCCGAAGTTCTTCTGCAATCGTCCAATCCAAACCCTCGCGCGTGAAATAACGCGTCAGCAACGTTGCCGGAAGCCCGCGATTGATTTCCAATTGCGAGTAGCGCCCCTTTTTTGCCCGCTCCAGTGTCGAAGTAGAAATGTCAGTCGCCAGCAGATGAACATCCCAGTTTCGCAGTTCCGGAAAGTTCTCCCGCAGGAGCATGGCGATGCTGTACGGTTCCTGACCCGTTGAACACGCAGCCGACCAGATGCTAAGACGTCTTTCTGCTGCGCGCGCTGCCAGTAACGATGGAGTGACAACATTTTGTAATGCTTGAAATGGAAGCAGGTCACGAAAGAACCAGGTCTCGTTGTTGGTCATTGCGTTGATCACGCGTCTTTGCAGTCCGTCAAACGCGTTGCTCCGCAACGCCTGCAATAGTTCCTGGATCGAGTCAAAACCCTCCTGCTCCACCAATCGCGCTAATCGCGATTCGGCAATGTATTCCTTGCCGGCATCGAGCACGATTGCCGTCTCCTTCGCCATCAACTTCCGCAGATACTCAAAATCCACCGCGCTAATGGGCATAAACTGCGCTCTCGAACTTGACCTGATGGCTTTGGTTAACGCGACGGATGATCTCTCCCGCAATTTGCGGCAATGGAAGAATTTTTGTTGCGAGCCCTGCCTGAGCGACGAATCCCGGCATTCCCCAAACGACAGACGATGCCTCGTCCTGCGCGAGAATAGTTGCGCCCGCTTCATGCAGTTGTTCCGCTCCTCGAAGTCCGTCGCGTCCCATGCCCGTCATCACCAGTGCCAGCGCGCGAGAACCGTAAACACGCGCCACCGATCGGAACAGAACGTCCACCGAAGGCCGACACGAGTTCTCCGGCGGTGTACGCAGCATGCACAAGCGCGGGCGCATGCCTCTCAGTTCGACTGCAACGTGAAAGTCTCCCGGTGCAACCAGAATCTGGCCAGGGACCAGCAATTGCTCTTCAGAAGCTTCGGCCACTGGCAACTGGCATTGGCGATTCAGTCTCTCGGCAAGGAAGCGGGTAAATGTCGGAGGCATGTGTTGCACGACCACCACCGCTGCCGGAAGATCCGCCGGCAAATGCGGCAGCACTTGAGCCAGTGCGTTCGGACCTCCGGTGGAAGTTCCGATCGCAACCAGCTCGATTGGCCGAGATATCTTGGTCGCAGCAAACGAGTATATCGATGGCGTTACAGTCCCTGGTTGTGGCAGCCTTTTCAGTGCCGGAGGACCGCCGCAAAGCGCTTTGATCTTCGGCGCCAACTCCATCCGGATTTTCTCAATGGAACTGGTCACGCTGCCGACGTTCGCTGGTTTGGTGACATAGTCTCGCGCTCCCAGCGCGAGCGCGTCCAATGTCGCCACGGCTCCGCGCTGCGTGAGAGTGCTGAACATAATGACCGGTAGAGACGAATGCTTTTTGCTTAGCTGGCGCAAGACTTCCAGGCCGTCCATCTCCGGCATTTCGATGTCGAGCGTGACAATGTCGGGCGACGTTTGCTCCACCATCGAGAGCGCAATCCGCCCGTTAGCCGCGACGCCACAGATTTCGATCTGAGGATCGGCGGTGAGCGCGTCTCTGACCAGACGCCGCACCACTACGGAATCGTCAACGATAAGCACCCTGATGCGCTTCATGCCGCTTGCGGAACCAGTCCCAGAATCTGCAATTTTTCGATCACAGAATCGCGCGTGAAGGGCTTCATGATGTACTCATTCGCCCCACGATCGAGCGCCTGCTGCACCTGAGCGATTTCCGTCTCGGTAGTCACCATGACAACTTTTATCGCATCGTGGACATGGTCGGCGCGCAAAGTACACAGGAAATCGAAGCCGTTCATCTCCGGCATATTCCAATCCACCAGCGCAAAGTCCACGAGCGGTGAATGCTGCAGTGCCTGCAACGCCTGCACACCGTTCGCCGCTTCCACGGTTTCGATTCCTGCTCCGCGCAAGATCATCCGCAACACCGAGCGCATGGTCGAAGAATCGTCAACGATCAAGGCACGCATGTGTGCCTCCTTATAGGTACTTCGGCAAGAACGAGTGCAAGGTTTAAAAAATGGCGGCCGGTTCAGCGGCCGCCAAGTGAGCTTTGCCTTTGCTTGATCAGTGCACAGCTTCGGAGAAGGCCGGCTCCGGCGTTGGTGGAATGTACTTGCCATTGGTGCGCCCGCCACGAGTTGAGGTCGTGGCTTTCGTGGTTGTCACAACCGTGTCTTCGTACTTAAACTGCGCAACCAACTCTTGCAGTTCGGCCGCCATGCGCTCCAACGACTGCGCCGACTTCTGCGTATCGACGGCTCCTGACGTGGTCTGCCGCGCGGCTTCCGCGACACCCGAAATGTTCTTTGAGATGTCGATACCGCCCTTGGCCGCTTCCGCCAGATTACGGCTGATCTCGTTGGTCGTCGCACTCTGTTCTTCCACGGCGCTGGCAATGGTGTTCTGGATATCGCTGATCTGGTGAATGACTTCGCTGATCTGCGCAATGGCCGACACCGCTCCCTTGGTGTCGCCCTGAATGGCTTCAATTTTGCGGCTGATATCTTCCGTCGCTTTCGCGGTCTCTTTCGCCAATTCTTTCACTTCATTGGCAACGACGGCGAACCCTTTTCCCGCTTCGCCGGCACGAGCCGCTTCGATCGTGGCATTTAAGGCCAAAAGGTTCGTCTGTTGCGCGATCGACGTGATGACCTTGATGACCTGTCCAATTTCCGCACTCGATTGGCCAAGCTTCTCAATTGTCTGATTCGTGTTTTCGGCTGTCTTGACCGCCGCGATCGCAACCTTGGTTGCTTCGGCAGTATTTTTGGCGATCTCCTTGATGCTCGCGCCCATCTCGTCAGCGCCCGTCGCAACGGTCTGGACATTCTTCGACACCTGCTCCGATGCCGCCGAGACCACGTTTGCCTGTGCCGCAGTTTCATCTGCGCTGGAACTCATCTGCTGACTGACACGGTTCAGTTCTTCGGCAGACGAGACTAACGCGCCTGTGTTGCGGCCAATCTGCTGCATCGCCTGCCGCACCTGGATGGATAGCGTATTCACGGACTTCTTCAGCTTGTCGAAATCACCCGCGTATTCCTTACTTACGGTGGAGGTTAGATCACCACTCGCCAGCGAATCGAGCACGCGGCTCATCTCCGTGATCGGAACCACGACGGCGTTCATGATGTCGTTTACGCCCTGCACGATGCGGCGGAAATCGCCTTCATGCCGGGTAGCATCGGCGCGGGTACTAAGTCTTCCCTGCACCGCCGCTTCGGCAAGGGTATTGAAGTCACTGATGAGCAACTTCAGGTTTGCACGCACCTGTTCAATAGTTTCGTTGATGAAAGCTTTCTTGCCCGGGAATTTCTCCAGCGGCGCTTCGAAATTTCCGCGCCCGAATTCGGCGACACAGGTGACCGCCTTCTTGTTCAGAGCAATGTGATCCGCAACCATGTCGTTAATGCCCTGAGCGACTTTCTGGAAATCACCCTGGAACTTGCGAGTCTCGATCTTTACGTCGATATCGCCAGCGTTATGCTCTTTCGCCATGAGGTCCATGTCGCGCATGAGTTCGTTCAGCACTCCTGCAAACTGCTTCAGAGACTTACCCAGAACGTCATGGTCCGACTTCGGGGTGATCGTCACGCCGAGGTCACCCCCAGACATCTTTTGTGCCAGTTCCGAACGATCCCGGATTGTTGCCGTCATGGCCCGGAAGGATTCGGCCAACACTCCAAGTTCGTCGCTGGACTTGAATACGATCTCGTGATCGGCATCTCCCAATGCCAATTTGCCTGCAGCTTCCGTCACCTCTTTCAGCGGTTTCATAATCGCAAGGGTGAGCAAGATCCCGATGGCAACCGCCAAGACTACAGTCACAAAGATGACGACAGCGACTGTTCCCATGGCCGTGCTTGCCATGGAGTCAACAGTCTTTTCCTCGGCTTCGGAATCGGCCTGGTCGAGTTCCACCAATTTCGTTAGCTGATCACCAAGTTGGGTATCTGTAGCCACATGCTGCATGAGATATTGCCGAGCAGTGTCCTGGTTCCCTTGCTGCATCAGGGAGTTCACCTCCGCCGCCATCTCGCCAAACGCTTTCCAACCTGATTCCACCTCAGCGAGGATCTTTTTCTCTTCCTGCGATATATTGCACTTCTGCAAGACGTCCATCGCTTCAGCAAAGTCTTTCTGCTGGACAGCAAGCCGCTGTTGCGCAACCCGCCTCTCATCATCGCTCTTCACGGTAACCACATCGCGAATATTGATCCGCGCCTGTTGATATGCCGATGAGAGCTTGCTCATCGCCGTAAGCGTAACCATCGTGTCACGCCAGCCTGCGGTATTCTCGTCGTCCACTTGCTTCAGCTTGTAGATCGAGAACCCGCCCATGGACGCCGTCAGAATGGCCACGAGCACGAATCCGCCAATCAACTTCGATCCCACCTTCACGTTCTTCAACATCGCTTTCTCCTCGCTCGAACTCGCAAAACGGACTTCAACGGTTGGTTCGTACAGATTTGCGGCCAAAACAGCTCAGAAGATTCTCATGCTGCTGCGTCAGCCGACCTGAAGCCTCGGATTGCGCATTGCGTGTCCAGGCAGAGCAACAGCTTGTCCTTCATCTTGAATGCGCCACGGATCATCTCGCGAGCCGTCCCTTGCAACGTGTCTGGCGGCGGCTCGAAATCGTCCTGATCTACTTCAACAACGTCACCAATTTCATCCACCAGTAGACTCACCGCTCCATCTTCCGTGCGCACCACCACGTTCATCAGTTCGCGCTGGTCTTGCCGCTCGGGCAGTTCCAGACGGCTGCGCAACGCGATTGCGGTTACGATTTGCCCACGCAAGTTGATCAATCCGCCAATTGCCTGTGTGGCCAGCGGGACTCGCGTGGTCTTCTGGTGCCGGATCACCTCCTGCACCCGCTCGACTTCGACTCCGAGAAAAAGATCGTCAACAAAGAACGTGCAGAACTGCTGCGTATCTGTCACTGAATCCCTCCCGGTACCAGCGATGCGACGCTGAGCGACGCAACCGCAGCCACATTCAACAGATCGGTGACACGTTCCTGGATTACCGCCGATCCCAATAACCCACCCGCTTTGTCCGGCTGCTGCACGATTACGGACTGTTCCACGATGTCCACGATCTGATCGACCAGCAGACCCATGTTGTGGCCATTTTCCTGGTAAACGATGACCTGCAGCTTTTCCAGATCGAGATTGGCCGCCCCGAGATGTAACGAGGCCGCTACATCCATAAGTGGCATGATCTGCCCACGATATTGCACCACCATCTGTGTGCCTGAGCGTTCGATATCAGCGGCAGGAATCTCCTCTAAGCGGGAGACTAACGCGAGCGGTATCGCCATTCTTCGACTGCCGCCAACGCGAAAGACCAGCCACGCGTCTCGTCCAACTGCGGTGTCCGTATTGCGCGCACTCTGGTCGGAACCGGCACGTTCGCGAACTTCGGTTACCACGTTCGCCATCTGCGCGATTCCCAATACGTCGAGGATGAGCGCCACCTGGCCATCACCCATGATGGTCGCTCCGGCGAAACATGAGAGTCCTTTAAGCTGCTTGCCCAGCGGCTTGACGACGATTTCTTCCGTGTCGTTGATCTCGTCTACGACAAGGCCGAACTGCCGGTCGTCGGCCTGCAATACGACGATGTTGACGGTGTCGCCGTGGTCACGGGCTCCCAATTTCAATTGCTGATTGAGATAGACGAGCGGTAGCAGGTCGCCACGCAGCCGGTAGACGGGTGCGCCATGAATGTTCTCGATCGCAGCTTGTCCTTCACGGCCTTCCAGCCGCACTAACTCGAGCAAGCTAACTTGCGGAATGGCGAAGCGTTCGCCGCCGCTGGTGGCGATGAGAGCAGGAACAATCGCCAGCGTTAACGGGATCTTTACCTTCAGCGTTGTACCCTCGTCCGGCACACTGTGGACATCGACCATGCCACCGATCTTCTCGATATTGGTCTTCACCACGTCCATGCCGACACCGCGCCCGGAGACGTTCGTGATTTTGGCTGCCGTCGAAAGTCCCGGGAGGAAAATGAGGTTCAGCGCTTCGCGCTCCGACATGCGCGCCGCCTGTTCCGCGGTAATCTGGCCGCGTTCGACGGCCTTTTGCTTCAGGCGTTCCAGGTGGATGCCCGCGCCGTCGTCGGAGACCTCGATATTGACCTGTCCGCCTTCGTGAAAGGCCCGCAACGAAAGGCACCCTTCCGCAGGTTTTCCGGCCGCGGTTCGAGCATCCGGCAATTCGATTCCGTGATCGATGGCGTTGCGAATGATGTGCGTGAGAGGATCTTTGATAGCCTCGATGATCGTCTTATCGAGTTCGGTTTCACTGCCCTCCATCTCGATGCGAACCTGTTTGCCGAATTGCACCGATAAGTCGCGCACGACGCGCGGGAACTTGTGCCAGACACTGCCAATCGGCTGCATGCGCGTCTTCATCACGCCTTCTTGTAACTCTGTCGTGATGAGATTCAGGCGCTGCGCCGTCGCGAGAAATGTGCTTTCCTTTGAGCTGCCGGTACATTGCAGGATCTGATTGCGCGCCAGCACCAGTTCGCCGACCAGATTCATCAGCTTGTCAAGCAGGCTGACATCAACGCGGATGCTGCCGGCGGAAACTTGCGGGCCTGCTTCGGCTTGCGTCTTGAGCGCTTCCAGCACGGCTCCCGGAGGCACTTGTCCCTGCTCGACCAGGATTTCGCCGATTTTTCGCAGATCGCCGGCGGCCTGTTGCGCGAGCGCCGAGTCGATGGCGTCCTGCGGGACATGCAACTTCTCGGCTAGGATTTCTCCGAATAACTTTGACGGTTGTGCGCCGGCCTTCTCGGCTTTCGCCAGTTCCACTTCGAGCAATTGGTTGAGCATGCGGCTGATGCTGGTGTAGTCGCCATCGCCTTCCATGCCGGTGGCTTCGATGGCGCGCAGAATCTCGCGAATCGCGTCGACCATCTTGAGCAGGCCCGAGGCGATCTCGGTGGTCAGGTGCAATTGCCCGTCGCGCAACTTGCTCAACAGGTTTTCGCCGGCATGGGCGACGGCTTCAAGCTTGGGAAAGCCCAGCACGCCACTTGTGCCCTTCACGGTGTGAATCGCGCGAAAGATGCTTCCCATCAACTCCTGCGAAGACGGGTCCTTCTCTAGCTCAATGAGTCCCGTATCCAGTTGATCGAGGTTGTCGTTACTCTCAACCAGGAATTCCTTGATGATGTCGTCCATCTCGCCCATGACGTGTGGCCTCAGGTACGAGAGAAACGCTGCAAGCAAAAGGCCGGGATGAATTGGAGAGTTCTAATGCGAAGGGGTCTTCCGGGAAGGTACTCGATACTGGCTACTCGATACTGAAAAAGAAAAACGCAGCGCCCGGATCAGGGGAGGTACAAACGATCCGTTGCGCTGCGCTGAGAACCAGTCACCACAAGGCCGCGGAGGAGGACATCAGGGAGCGGCCCGGGGTTATTTATGCATTCGTGTAATACTTCTGGTTCTCTTCGGCAAAACTCGCCAGTTCGGCCGGAAGCTCGTCTTTCACATAAATCGAGTTGGTCGGGCACACACCGACGCAAGCTCCGCAGTCGATGCAGTTTTCGGAATCAACATACAGTTGCGGCGCCGCTTCAAACTGGGGCTCATCTTTCCGCGGATGGATACAGTCCGTCGGACAAGCATCGATGCAAAGGGCATCCTTCGTACAGGTATTGGTAATAACGTAGGCCATAATTGCTGCTCCTCACCAAGGTGAAACGGCGGTGGAACCGTCGTACGCAATTACCGTACTCCTACGATGTCCAAGCACTCGGTGATGTCAATCACACACCTGTGGTGATGTAACCCAGCCTCTATCGCTGGAATTGCGGCCGTCGTGAAAGTCTGAGATTTAACGGAAATTCTGTACCAGGGTGATGTGGCTTCCCGCTTCGGTGAGATCGGTGTAGACGATCGATTTGCCATCCGGCGCGACCGTGATTCCGGAATACGAGGACGGACTCTGGTCGAGACTGTGGATTCGCTCGCTCTTCCCGGTATCGAGGCGGAGCAGTTCCAAAGAGGTCCCCTTATCCGATTGTTGGAAGTAATAGAGTGCGTTTTCAGCTAGTGTCCAAGAGCCCCAATTGCCCAGCGCCGGTTCGTCGACGACCTGTGTTTCGGCTCCGCCAGTAACTGACACTCGCCAGATGCCGGGTGCATCGTTCTTCGCAAAGTACAGCCACCGGCCGTCCGCCGAGGTCGTGCCGACAAATCCGCCCTGTTGCGTGATCTGCTGCGGCTGGCCACCGGCGGCTGAGACTCTCCAGATCTGCCATTTGCCCGATCGATTCGAGCCGAAATAGATCCACTGGCCGTCATGCGACCATTGCGGAACGATATCGTTATAGTCGCCGTTCGTTATCGCCCGCGGCACGCCGCCGTTCACTCCGATGACATAGATATGCGAATGGCCATCGGGCCTGGAGTCGAAAGCGATCTGCTGTCCGTCGGGAGACCAGCTCGGACTGCCGGTCAGCGGGCCTCCGTATGACGTCAGCTTCACCAGGTCGTTTCCCGAACTAGAACACACCCAGATCTCTTGTGTTCCGGATCGCCATGATTGGAAGGCGATGTGTGTTCCGTCCGGCGAGAAGCGAGGCACGGAATCCTGTTCGGTCGAAGACAGCAATCGCTTTACGCTGTTCGGCTCCGGAGAGTTCACGGCCAGCCGCATGATGCTCCACTTCGCCGAGCGCTGCGCGTAAGCGAGCATGCCTCCGCTGTGAGCGATCGCCGGCGCCAAGGCATCTTCCCCGAAAGGCAGTCGCCGAGGTTCTCCGCCTAACAGGCCAACTCGCCATAAGGAGGCCTTCCCTCCCCGGTCGCTGGAAAAAATGATTCCGGAACCATCGGACGTCCACACCAGGCTGGAAACGTATCGGTTATCGAACGTCAACCGTCGAGGTTCTCCTCCGGCGGCATTCATGACGTAAACGTCCCGGACGAATCCTTCGCTTCCGCGGACAAAAGCGATATGCGCGCCGTCGGGCGAGAATGCGGGGCTGAAGTCTCCGTCCTCGGTTTTCGGTGGCGACGTAATCGGCTTGGCTTGCATGGTGGCCAGGTCCAGCGAGTAAATCGTGGACTGGCCGCGCGACACTTTTCCGTCCGGAAAGATCAGCCGCTTTCCATCAGGCGACCACGACAGGATTCCGTGTTCGCCTTCCTGATTCAGGTCGGCTCGAGCTTCAGGGGTGTATATCTTTCGCGCGGCTCCGCCAATGGCGGGAACGATATAAATCCCGCGATCGTCTCCTGACAATCGCAGAAAGGCCAGCGATGTTCCGTCCGGAGACCATGTCGGGTTGAAATCGTCGGCGTTACCCGAGGTCAACTGCAACTGCGTCTCGGCGCCGATCAGCTTAACGTAAATATGCCGGAACTTTTCATCTTCGCGTTTCCAGACAAAGGCAATCTGTTTGGCGTCCGGGGAGAAGGCAGGCTGGCTCTCAGCTCCCAGATTCGACGTGAACGGCACCGTCTTGTACGACTCTGGAAGTGTAGACTCCTGAGCCGGTCGAGCGTGGCGGATTCCCCAAAACGCCAGCGGACCGAGCAACACGGCTACTGCAGCGACGGCGACGATCCACCGCTTCGTGTTTTGATCCGCCGGTTGGCTTTCTATCTTCTTATTATTAAAGCCGGGAACGACAGCGACCGCAGAGGTCTCCTCCGCTTGGGCGCTCGTCCTGGTAACCGGCTCAACCTTTGCTGGGATGTCATACTTAACCGGCACCATCAGCCGATATCCCACTTTGGGAATCGTCTGGATAAACTTCGGAGCCCGTGCGTCATCCTCCAAGGCCCGGCGGATCTCCGAGATCGATCGCGTCAGCACGTCGTCACCGACGAACGTGTCCGCCCAAACCGTGTGGATCAGTTCTTCTTTTGAGAGAACTTCGTTTGGCTTTGACGCGAGGTAGACAAGGACCTGCATTACCTTCGGTTCCAGGTGAAAGGTGTGGTCGCCGCGGGTGACACAATTGATTTGCGGTTGGATTTCCCAGTCCGAAATGTGGAAATTACCCCGCAACGTTGAAGGTCCTCTTGAATAGTGGGTTCAAAGCACGATTATACCTGTAATTTCAAGGAGTTCCGAGCTTCCGAGGGATGAATGTTCGAGCCTCCTAAGGGCATCCCTCAGAATTCCCTCAGGAAAACATCTGGTTCTCTCCATGACTTTGTTCTGCTAGAAGAATTATGGTGGAGAGTTCCGTAGTGCCTACGGTTGACGTAAGCAAGGGCCGGTAAGAAAGAATGCCAGGCCCAACCGAGGCGATCGGTTCCGTTCGAAGCGCGTATTCCAGCACTCTGCCAGGTTCTGAAACACGACTTTTTTTCGGATGAGTTGTGACGCATAAGACTGTCTTCACAACCTTCCTTTTGACCGTTAAGGGGGGAAACCACCAATGCAGTCCTTCTTCACCTCAGCTTCATTGCACAGAGCACAAGATAAGAAACAGGGTTTGTTAACGAAACTCTGTACCCTGATGGCGATTGCCGCGGTTCTGCTCCTAATGAGCGCCATGGTAGCTGCCCAGGTTACCTCAGGCACCATCTTCGGAACGGTGGAAGATGCCACCGGCGCCGTGATTCCGGGAGCCACAGTCGTCGCCAGCAGCCCTCAAATGGGCGTGTCGCGAACCGTGACCGCCGGTGAGACCGGAAACTTCGTCTTCCCGAACCTTCCTCCGGGAACCTACACCATCACCGTTGAATTCAAGGGATTCAAGAAGCTTGTCAAAGACGGCGTCATCCTCAGCGCTGCCGATCGCCTGAACTCAGGCGAGTTCAAACTCGAGGCGGGCGCTTCGGACACTTCAGTCACCGTCACCGCCGATGCCGGCGAACTCCAGTTGCAGTCGAATTCCGGCGAGAGGTCGGATCTCGTCACCGGCAAGCAGATCAATGATCTTGCCCTGAACGGACGAAACGTCCTCGACTACATGAAGGTCATCCCCGGTGTTTCGGGACTGGTGGATGGTTCATCGTCCGGAACCGGCGGCCTGGACAGTTTCAACATCAACGGCACTCGCGCCAACGAGCATGAGTTCACCATCGACGGCGCGTCGAACGTCGATACCGGCAACAACGGCGGAACGCACGTAACGCTCAACACCGATGCCATCGCCGAAGTGAAAGTGCTGACCTCGAATTACCAGGCGGAATACGGCAAGGCTGCCGGCGGACAAATCGCCGTCACCACCAAGTCCGGCACCAATCAGTTCCACGGCAACGCGCGTTTCTTCCACCGCAATGAAGGGATGAACGCGAACAACTGGTTCAACGACCAGAACGGAACGCCGATCGCGAAATATCGGTACAACTCCGAGGGCTACCAAGTCGGCGGTCCGGTCATCATTCCGGGAACCGGCCTCAACAAGAGCAAGGACAAGCTGTACTTCTTCTGGTCGCAGGAGTTCTATCAGCAGCTTGTGCCTGGCAGCGTTACGCAATTCCGCACACCAACAGCGCTGGAGCGGAACGGTGATTTTTCTCAGAGCTTTGATGGCGACGGTAACCCGTTGACAATTTATGATCCTGCGACCGGGCAGCCGCTTCCTGGCAACAAAATCAACTTTGCTTCTCTCTCGCCTGAGCAGCAGCAGGTATTTACATCCATCCAGAAGGTGATGAACCTGTATCCGCTGCCAAACGTGAGCGGAAACAATCAATACAACTTCTCGCAGCAGCTTTCTTACGACAATCCGCGGCGCGAAGATATTCTCCGTATCGATTATCAGCTCAACAGCAAAAACCGCATCTACGGCCGCTGGGTCCACAATGGGCAGAGCATCACTTCCCCAATGCAGGACTGGAATTTGAGCTGCATGGGTACGTTGCAGTTTGCGGGCGGCTGTTCGAACACGACGCCGGGCTGGAACCTGTCGTTCAATGTAGTGAGCACGATTCGACCCAATTTGTTGAATGAATTTTCGGTCGGACCCAGCGTGAATCGGTCCACCTGGACGGGTCTGGCAACGTCGGTGGGACAGAACGACATCAACCTGCCGCTCCTCTATGCGGTTACACCGGACACTTCGGTTCCGGACATCAGCTTCAACGGTAACGGCGGCAACAGCGGCGTGAATTACCCGTGGTCATACCTCGGAGCGAATCCGTGGTTCCAGGCCAACACCACCATCAACATTAACGATAACTTGACATGGGTGAAGAACAATCACACATTCAAGTTTGGCTTGTTCTATCAGCGCAGCCGTAAAGACCAGATCGCGTGGGGAAATTCCAACGGTCAATTCAGTTTCAATAACTGCGCTACCGGCGATGCCACATGCGATAACAACACGGGATCTCCTTACGCCAGCGCATTGCTTGGCTACTTTGATGGCGGCCCGGGATTCCAGCAATCCAGTGCGCGTCCAACCGGCTATTTCCGTTACAACCAATTGGAGTTCTATCTCCAGGATACCTGGAAGGCGACTTCGAGATTGACGTTGGATTACGGCATGCGGTTTGCCTGGATTCCTCCGCAATTCGATGCTAAGAACCAGATCGCGCTGTTCGATCCCACCAAGTACGACCCCTCAAAGGCCGTGCAGATCGATCCCAATGACGGCTCCGTGATTGTTGGCAGTGGAGATTCGCTGAACGGCATCGCGTACACCGCCAACGGTACTCTGCCGCAAGGCGGATGGGATAGCCGGGGTGTTATGCCGGAGCCGCGGCTCGGCTTTGCCTATGATCTGTTCGACAATCACAAGACGGTGCTGCGTGGCGGGTTTGGTATGACCCATGACCGCACCCAGGGCAATCTGGTGTTCAACACCGTGTTTGGCAACCCCGCGATGGTAGTGACTCCGGGCGTTTCCAGCGGCAACATCGCCGATCTTCCGTCGATGGCCCAGCAGGCTCAGGCCGGTATGAACCAACCGTTGAGCGGCATCTACGGTGCTGCGCCTAACGGTAAAGTTCCAACTGTGTATAGCTACAGCTTGGGTGTGCAGCACGAACTCGGTTGGGGCACCACGATGGATGTGGCCTATGTCGGAACGCTGTCTCGTCATCTCGTGACGGCCCGCGACATCAACGCCATCCCGTACGGAACTACGTTTACCGCGGCCGCTCAGAATCCTGCTGCCTACACGGACTACTGTGCAAACCCCGCAGCCAACAATCCATGCACAAATGGCGTTCCTGCTGTTGAACCTAACCTTCCGCCGGAATACGCGGCAGCAGGCTTGAACTTCAGCGGCATCAATGCCTACAACACCAACTACCTTGTGCCTTACAAGGGATACGGCAACATCGAGTACTACGAGTTCAACGGAACGGCCAACTACAATGCGCTGCAAGTGTCCGTCCAGCGGCGGTTCACCCGTGGACTGACCTTCGGCGCTGCGTACACCTGGTCGAAGACGTTGACCACCGCCAACTCTGACGAGGACTGGCAGGATCCCTTCAACCCGAGCGGACTCGATTACCGCGCGGCAAGTTGGGATCGCACGCATGTCCTGGCGATCAACTACGTTTACGACATTCCCAGCCTCACCAAGCACTTCGGAGGTCCGAAGTGGTTGGGGTTGTTCACCGACAATTATCAGTTCTCCGGAATTACGAACTTTATGACCGGCGCGCCATCCGCTGATTATCCGACGAATGGCAGCATGGCTCTTTGGGTTCCCGCGAATCAACTGAGCGGTTCGAATCAGTGGGGAAAACTTCCCCCCGCATGGATTGGCGTCGACAGGAGCGGCAATTTGATCCTGCCCACGCTCGGTCAACCGTACGCCGGCACGCGCGATCTGCTGCGTGGTGGTGGCATGCAGAACTGGGATATGTCGTTGTTCAAGAACTTCCCCATCGGAAGTTCGGAGCGTACTTCAATCCAATTGCGCCTGGAAGCGTTCAATGTGTTCAACCATCCGAACTTCCAGGATCGAGCCTACGGGGCAAACCTGACCTTGCCGTCCTATGACTCGGGTTCGGGAACGTTTGTTCCCTATTCGATCACCAAAGCCTCCAACTGGGGCCAACCAACCTCGCAATACACGGGCGTTGGCGGTCCGCGCGTCATCCAGCTCGGAGCGAAACTCTACTTCTAACGGGACAATGTGAACCCCCTCTTTGCCCGCGGCTACGGCCGCGGGCATTTTTCCGGCTACGTCTTGTTGTGTCTAGCTCGAACGTTAGTAGAATGCGTAGTCACTCTGAATGGAGTCATACATGTCATTTAACCGTCGTGATTTCCTGAAAATCTCGGCCGCTGGCGCTGCCGCGGCGGCCCTGCCCCACACTGTCAATGCGCTCAGCGCGGATTCTCCCGCCGGCGAAATCTCGGTCTGGACCACCGCCGGTTCCGAACGCCACGCCAAGAAGCCGTCCCTCTCATGGACGAAGAGCGCCGGTAGCGGCCCGGATGTCATCAACGTTGACAGCTCGCGCGAATACCAGAAAGTCCTGGGGTTCGGCGCAGCCTTCACCGACGCCGCCTGCTTCACCTTAAACCGTCTCGATCCGTCCGCACGCAAACAGCTCTTTCATGCGCTCTTCGATCCGTCGGAAATGGATCTGTCTGTCAGCCGCATCTGCATCGGTTCCAGCGACTATTCCACCAAGGAGTACAGCTATGACGAGGGCACTGATCCCGATCCCGAGATCAAGCGCTTTTCCATCGATCACGATCGCGCCTACATTCTGCCGATTCTGAAGGAAGCACGTGCCGTCAATCCTGATATGTGGATTCTCGGCTCTCCCTGGAGCCCTCCTGCATGGATGAAGCCGAACAAATCGATGCTCGGCGGGTCGATGCGCCGCAGCAGTCTTGCTCCTTACTCGATTTACTTTGAGAAGTTCCTCGATGCCTATGCGGCCGAGGGCGTTCGTATCAATTCCGTTACACCGCAAAACGAAATCGACACCGAGCAGGACGGCCGTATGCCCGCCTGCTGCTGGCCGCAGGAATACGAAGTTGAATTTGTTCGCGATCACCTCGGCCCGCGACTTGCGAAATCAGCGAATCCCGCCGACATCTGGATTCTTGACCATAACTACAACCTCTGGGGACGAGTGGTTGACGAACTCGAAGATGAAGGTGCTCGCAAGTTCATCAACGGCGTGGCGTGGCACGGGTATGTCGGTTCGCCGGAACAGATGATGAACGTGAAGAAGGCGTTCCCTCAGATCGATATGTTCTGGACTGAGGGTGGACCCGACTTCGAAGGCACCACCTACCTCACCGAGTGGGCGAAGTGGGGCGAAACGTTCACCGGCATCTTGCGCAATCAGGCCCGCTGCATCATCGCCTGGAACTACGCGCTCGACGAAAAGGGCAATCCCAATATTGGTCCTTTCAAGTGTGCCGGCCTCGTTACGGTCGATTCAAAAACAAAGGCCATCACCAAGAGCGCACAGTACTGGGCCTTCGCTCACTTCTCGGGCCACATCAAACGCAATGCCCGTATTGTGGATTCCGCCGGATCGACGGACATCAAACACGTCGTGGCCAAAAATCCTTCCGGTGACATGGTCGTCGTCCTGACGAACACCACCGCGCAACCAAAATCCGTAACGGTCGCTCAAGGTGGCTCTTCGGTGAAGGTCGATCTTCC
>CAYWSM010000027.1:0-32468 GCA_964460935.1 uncultured Terriglobales bacterium
GCCCACCGGCGATGTGGTGCCGAAATCGTATTGGCCTCCGATTTCATCCACCGGCACGCCATCGATGATGATCTTGTTGTAGCGCGACTCGCCGCCACGAACGAAGAGCGCGGCAATGCCTCCGCGCTGGCCCGAGGTGGAGACGATGGCTCCGGGCAGAAGCCGCAGAGTATCGGAAACGGCGACGGGCTGCTGGTTGTCGAGGACCGAAGCATCTACGGTCGAAACGCTGGCGCCGGAGTTCACGGTCTCGATCGGGGTTCCAGCGGCAGTGACCTGAATGGTCTGTTCCGGGGCAGCGATATGGAGCCGGACCGACTTGTTCGTCTCGCCGGTGATGGTGATCGTCTCGGCAGCCTTGGCGAAAGACGGAGCCAGAACTTCCGCGGTGTATGCGCCGGAGGGGAGATCGAAATGGACCGTCCCGTTTCCAGCGGTGTTCGAGTTGGCCGCGATTTTGTTGTCGGGACGATAGAGGATGACACGAGCGTTGGCGACGGGCTGGCCATCCGGGGCGGTGACGGTGACAGTGAGCTGGTCGGCAAAAGCCGAGAGAGAGAAGAGCAGGAAAAGCAGAAAAGACGAGCGCACGGGGTTCCTCCTTTGCACGCGAAAGGGGTTGGTCGAGGCGGTTCGCGCCGGTCTCCTGGCTTGCGACTTCAGTTGCCGTGCGGCCTTCCCGTTTGCACAGTGGACACACGAATCGGCTCTGCGAAAAGCATCACCGGTCGCATACAGTTGCGCGGCAGCGCGGGGTTCTCACCCGCTTCCCGAGCACGCGAACCAAAGATTGCGAAAGAACAAACTCAGCGTGGCTGAGCGAAGAATTGAATGTAGAAGGTGGGAAGTTAGAGTGTCAATGGGAGAGTTTGCGCCTGGGGCTACAGCTTCAAGTAGAGGACGGACATTTGCTTATGTCCCGCTTGACTCTAGTAGGCCGGAATGTGTTTCTCGCGGTATTGCTTCAATCGTGCTTCCGCACGTTGCGACATTGGAAGTGGCTGATGCGTTTTGCAGTCAACGCGCACATATGCCGAGCTTTCACGTTCTGGAATTTTCAACTCGCCCCAGCAGATGTTCGGATTTGGCTTATACTCCGAGATTGAATTGCCATGAAGTGATAAGTACTGGGGTCCACCCATGCAGCGGCCGAGGACAACTTTGTATGTGACATCTGGACTTAGTGTTTGTGCGGTTGCATTGCCTGCCGGAGTAAGTTGCCGAAAACCAAGCGGAACTTCCCCGTATTTGAATGTGGCTTCAAACGGAAACCTAAGCGTATGGTCGATGCTCCAACGCAAACCTATGGCGTCCCCAAACCACTCCGCGTTCTCCTGCTCAGGACCGTATACATCAACGCTGCATACCCCAGACAGCCCGCGAATATCAAAGACTGGCGGATTCCCGCTTACCGCTGTGTAGAGCGGCCCCTCCCACTGCATCACCATCAAGAAAAGGAACGCAACCGGAAACCAAAAAAGCACCGCAATCACTGCACGCACCCTAGTGCCGGACCTAAACAAATCTCGGATTACCAGCACCGCGTCAACAGCCACAACGAGGAGTATCAATAAACATACTTTCCCGCCGATATTAGTGAACCGAGGAAAGATAAACAGAAGAAACGCGATAATAGTCAACGCAATGTTCGCGATTGCGACATACAACGAATTTATCAGCCAATTTGGGATCACTTCGATACCCAGACGCATGATGGTAAGACAGGGAAACGCACGGCGCTAGTTACCTTTGGCGGCAAGTCAGACGATTTACCCGGAACAGACACCTTCACAAACCTGTCATGTTGTCTGCTGGAGCGAAAATGTCGTAAGCGCGATTTAAGTTGGCACACTGGGCCGAAGACTTGAACGATAGGGTCAGGTACGGGACTTGAACTGCCCTTCCGCATACTCACGCACGCGGTCGAGAGCGGACTGCATTTCCGCGTGGTGGGTTGGAGTGTCAATCGGAGAATGGGGCGGTCGTCCCTGCGGAGACTTGAACGAGTTTTAGTCTTCTAAGCTGCTGGCTGGTGTGGATGGTGGGAGCTGGATTACTGGTGGAAACCTGATTTTCGCGACATCTATCGCGTAGGTTGCTGGCCGGACAGCAAACGGCGCATGGAATTGAAGGCAATTCGCACCCCAATGATGAGCATGAGTATGCCTATTCCAAACGGGAGACACAGTGCAACGATGAGGAATGGACCGTCGTCCCGAAGGTCTTGAACTAGTACCCTAACCGGCATAACAACCATTAGGAAACCAGCGAACGAACCTGCCAGCGAATAGATTAATGCGGCGATTGCTTGTTTTCTCGATAGGTGCAGCGTGTTTCGGTAAAGCGCACGGTCGCCCCAAAAGTTGATGCGGAACTGGGTTTTAGAACCATATGTCATGGTCTTTAATAGCGTACTTCAAGACAACTGTCTGGAACAGGGTTTCCGCAAACGACTCGTATTGGTCCTGTGGGACTACAATTCTTTAAGCGAGGATTCACTGGAACATAGGCCAGAAGAATGAACGATAAGTAAAGGTCAGGTACGGGACTTGAACCGCCCCTCCGCATACTCCCGCACGCGGTCGAGGGCTGCCTGCATTTCCGCTTGAAGGCGCTGGGCTGCGGTGGAGTCGGTATCCGGCGGAACATCAATCGGCTTAGCGACCCGCAGGTGGGCTCGCGAGAACGGTTTCGGGATACGGAAGCGGTCCCAGGAATTCAAGATCCAGGCTCGCTCGACGGCGACATGAAAGGCCTGGATCGGGCGCTGGACGTTGCGCGCGAGCAGGACCGGTCCAGGCTTGGCGACGTAAACCGGGCCTTTAGGGCCGTCGATGGTGAAGGCGACACTGTGTCCGGTTTCGATTTCGGTGTGCATGCCGAGCAGGGCGCGAACGGCTCCGCGGGTGCTCGATCCACGAACGGCGCGGAAGCCGAACTTCTCGATAATGCGGGCGATGTATTCGCCGTCGAAGCTGGAGCTGGTCATTACGGCGATCTGGCGTCCGCGATACCACCAGCAGGCCGGGATGACGGCGTTGTGCCAGAAGACGAAGACGGATGGGTGCGGGTAAAAGTCGGGCGGGCCATCATCCTCGATGGAGACGGTGTAGCGGAGCGTGGGGCCGATGAGGCGGATGAGGAGGTATCCGGCCCAGGTGATGAAGAAGAGGGCAAGGCGCTGCCGGAGGGTGAACGGCGCCGTCGCCGTGGTGGGTTCGGTTTCAGCGGCAGCGGTGGGCATCGGGGACATTGTAATGAAGATTGCGCGGTTGCCGATTGAAGATTGGGAGGCAGAGATTGCGATGCTTGGCATACCTACTGAAATGATTCAGGGCTGAAGCCCGATGGTTCTGGCAGCCCAATGGCACGACTGAAGTCGTGCCCTGATACAAAATTCGTCTGCGGGATTCGCCTTAGGCCTGCGAATTAATTATGAAGACTTGACGCATTAAGGCCTTTGTTCGATATATGCTACAAGGCTGGCACCGCAAAATTTCCTTGATTGTAGGAAAAGTTTCGTGGCCGCTTGTGAGGTTGCGAGGCGACTCGCGGTGCCGGTACCGGCAGCTCACCTTTTAGATTCAAGCAGTAACGCGTGCGCGATGCTGTGATGAGGTGAGGAAAAGTTTTGGTCACCGAAATGCGAGAGAAAAGAAGTTCATCCCCCGCAAGAAAGGATTTAAAGAAGTAATGTGGAAGCCGACTACTCCTAACGCCCAGAATACGCCGACGCCGGAACCGCGTCCGACGCCAACCCCCGCTCCGAGCATGAGCGAGCCGACGCCGGCCGCCGCGCCGCGTAACGCCACTTTGAACACCGCCGACCAGGCGACGATCGGCAAGTCGTTGGTCATCAAGGGCGAGGTCACGGGCTCCGAATCGTTATACATTGACGGCCGCGTCGAGGGATCGATCAATCTGGCCGGTAACCGGGTCACGGTGGGCCGTAACGGCATCGTGAACGCCAACATTTCCGCGCGCGAGATCGTCGTGCTTGGCAAAGTGCGCGGTAACCTGCAGGCCAGCGACCGTGTGGACATCCGCACCGAAGGCTCGCTGACCGGCGATGTGGTCGCCCAGCGCATCTCGATTGAAGATGGCGCGTTCTTCAAGGGCGGCATCGATATCCGCAAGCCCGGCCAGAACGCCGACGGACGCAAGGTGAACGGCGACGCGAAAGAAACCCCGGCGGAAGTCGCCGCGGCCGGAAGATAGTTCGTTTACAGCGAATCTGCACGGACGGCAGTTCGTCCGAGTGATCGAGGTTTTCGGTAATCGGTTGTCGGTTTTCGGTAAAGTATCAGACCGACAACCGAAAACTGAGAACCGAAAACCAGAACTGCTGTCCCGCAAGTTTCGTGTAGTTCCCCCGACATGGTTGAAAAACTCCTCCAGATCTTCTCGCTCTCCTGCCGTCACAACCGGACTACCCAGCCGTTTACCGCATCCGCACCGACTTCTGTCGCGAAAGGCGGCGAGTGGGAGGCGGTCGGTTCCTCGGGGCCGAGCCATTACGTGGTCTGCCTCGATTGCGGGAAGAAGTTCGCGTACGACTGGCAAAAGATGCGGATGGTGCGGTAACCCGCCGTTGCTCCATTCACGTGGAATGAGACGGGCCGGCCTCGAACCGGCTGCGCCGTTCACAATATGGCGTTAGAATATTTGCGCAACTCTGGCCGGTCCTTATGTTTGGAAGTTCTCGCCTGCTTCGTTGCCTCTCCGCACTGATCCTCATTGCGTGCGTTTGTGCTGCGTCTCGTAGTTCTGCCCAAGTAATGCCCGGAGCGACATCGATGACGTCCTCGGGAATCACCTCCTCTTCTGGCGCGGGTCAAGGCCGGGCCATCACTGGCAATGGACCGGGAATCGCAGTCTTTCCCGACGTCAAAGAGATCTCGCAACGGAAAAAGTACAATCTCTCGGGAACGGTGGTGAACGCGGCGACTGGCGAGGGCCTGCCGCGGGCCATGGTTGCGATCAATAGCGGCTTCGTGGGAATGACCGACTCCAGCGGTCACTTTGCGTTCGAAGGACTGGCCTCCGGTTCGTATTACGTCTACGCGCGCAAACCGGGATTCTTCGAGACTCGAGAAGGCTCCACGGGCGGAATCGCCAAGTTGATCGATCTCTCATCTGATTCGTCCGTAACCGTGAAGCTAAGCCCGGAGGCAGTGATCTCGGGGACAATCACGGATTCCGATGGCCTGCCCGTGCAACGGCTGCCGGTCCAGTGCGTGAAACTGACCGTACAGGACGGCCGCAAACAGTGGATGCCGTCGGGCAACGCCACAACTGACGAAGACGGCTATTACCGGATGTCAGGCTTGAGAGAAGGCACCTACCGGGTTGTGGCCGGTCCAAGCCAGGTTCCCGCGATTGGAGCAATGGCCAAAGTTGGCCGTCAGCTCGCAGGGTACTCGGCGGCGTACTACCCGGGACACGAGGATGACAGCTCGACGAATGGAGTCAGCGTCTCACCGGGTCAACGGCTCACCGGGTCAACGGCTCACCATCGATCTCTCCGTGGATGCTGAGCCGTTCTATACGGTGACGGGGACGATGATCGGAGCGCCTCCCGGCGGTGGCTGGCTGCGGTTAACCCCTCAGGGTGTTAGCGAGGGAAATGGGTTTGGAGCGATGGTCCATCGCGACGGCGGAGTGTTTACCTTCCGCGTGGTTCCCGCAGGGGACTACACCCTTGAAGCACGGGCCAATGCGGACGGGAAGAACTGGTCGGCATCGGCGCCCGTGCATGTCGCCGGAGACGTCAGCGGGCTACAGATTGCAATGACACCGACGGTAACGATTCCTGTTGCGGTGCAAGTGCAAAGATCGAAACCGACAACGGAGATGGTCTCTGGACCGGCAAGATTCCGGCCATCCGTACCGCTGCAGGTGATGCTGCGCCCCGTCGAGCAACGAGACCAGCAGGTCTTCATGTCGTCGTACCAGCAGCCCAACGATAGCTCCAGCTTTGCTATCCGGAACATTGAGCCGGGCACGTATTCCGCTGAGTTCCATCCCATCGGGGATATGTACGTTGCATCGGCTTCCTGGGGAAGCACCGATCTGCTGCGCGACAAACTGATGGTCTCGCAGTCGGCAAGCCAGTATCCGATTGAAGTTGTGCTGCGCGATGATGGAGGAAGGGTTAACGGCACCATTACCAGCGATTCCCAGCCGGCAGGAGGTTTTGTGCTGGTCGTGCCGGATTCCGGGTCGCCGTTTATTGAGCAGCGTGCGATGACTGGCGACTTCACGGTGCAGCATCTGCGGCCCGGTTCGTATTCGATTCTTGCTTTCGACAGCATCGACGATCTGGAATATCGCAGCCGGGAAGTGCTGGAGCCTTACATGTCTCACGCGGCGCACGTGGACCTTTCTGCGAACCAGGAGACCTCAGTAAAAGTGGAACTGATCAGGCGGTCGAGTGAGGAAGGCGAGGACTAACGTGCGCATTCGGCTCCTCGGTTTTCTGCTGTGCTCGATCGCTGTACTGGGCCAAACTTCGGCGCCCAAAACTGCAAAACAATCGGACTTCCGTATCGCCGGAGTGGTCTACGACGCCACCAGCGGCCAAACGCTTCCGGGCGTTCGTGTTTCGCTTGGCTCGACAGCGGACGATAAAGGTCCAGACCGTTCCGTGCTCACTGGTCCGGATGGCAGCTTCGCGTTCGAGCATCTTGCGGCCGACAAGTACCAGATGTTCGGCGAAGCAGTCGGGTACCCGCAGCAGGGATTCGAAGAGCACGAAGCGCCATACCTAACCGGTGTTGTTGTGGGACCGGATGCGTCTGCGGATCATCTGGTCTTCCGTTTGCAGCGCGGCAGTGTTATCTCCGGGACTATCACCGACGACTACAACGATCCGGTGCGGGACGCGCAAGTCACGCTGTTCCGCCGTGGCTTGCAGAATGGCCGATTCAGCACGCATATGGTCGATCAGGGAGATACCGACGACCGAGGTTCTTATAAGTTTGCTCCGCTGTTGCCGGGATCGTATTTCATCGCTGTGTCCGCGATGCCCTGGTATGCACGCTCCGCGACGGATATGCGCCCCGAGACCATCGCCATGGCATCCACGCAGGTGCTCGACGCAACGCGGCGGCTTGACCTTGCATATCCTCTGACGTTCTATCCCGGTACGACCGAAGCGAACAGCGCCACGGAGATCAAGCTACGCAATGGCGATCGCGTTACGGCGGACTTGGTGCTACATGCAGTGCCATCGGCGCGGTTGCACGTGAAGATGCCGTCGCGGGAAAGTCATATTTATCCGTCCATTCGCCTGGTTCGGCAGGTATTTGGCGAAGAACTGCCGTCGCAATTTCAGGAGCGCGGCTCTCCAGATGAACTCGACTTTGGTGGTACCGCCCCCGGACACTACCGCATTCACATCCGTACACCGGGAACCGAGGGCGATCGTGTGCAGGACATCGAACTCAGCGGAGAAACCACTATTGATGCCGATACGATCACAGCGCCTGGCGCCGGTGTCGTCAAGGGTCTGGTGCAGATGGGTGATGGACGGCCACTGCCGTCAAACCTCATCGTTATGCTGAGAAGCCAGTCCGGCCTGCCCACCACGGGCACGAGGGTTCGAGAGAAAGGCGAGTTTTCGTTCGATCAGCTCCAGCCCGGCACTTATGAAATCGGTATCTCGGGAACAGCGGATGTTTACCTGAAGGATATGGCCGTGTCTAACGCTAAAGTTAATGGCCGCTCGGTTACGATCGGCGGAGGCGGAACGGCGCAAATCGGGATGACCCTGGGCCGCGGCATGGGCGAGATCAGGGGCGTCGCGCTGCGCGGCGGCAAAGGCCTGGGCGGCACCATGGTGCTGCTGGTTCCGGCGAACCCGGCAGCGAACTATACGCTATTCCGCCGCGACCAGAGCGACAGCGATGGCACCTTCCGCCTTCAACAGATCGTGCCTGGCAGATACAGCGTGATCTCGATCGACAATGGCTGGGACCTGGAGTGGTCGAGGCCCGAGGTGCTGAAACCCTACCTCGCCAAGGCGGAACAAATCGATGTCGCCGCCGGCGGAAGATATCAATTAAAGGTACAGGTACAACAGTAACCTGCACCCTCCGTTAGCTGCCTGTTCGCTACGGAGAAGGAATAGCAGCGGCGACTTCCGGCGAATAGCCGCTTTCGCTCGTCGCATCAACTGCCGTCACAACATAAAAGTAGGTTATTCCGGACTGGACGGTTGAATCCGTGTAGTTCGTCGCCGGTTCCAATTGGGAATTGATCCTCTGGTATGGTCCACCGGAAATCAGGCCGCGGTACACGTTGTAACCCATGACCGGCGAGGGGCTCTGTACCCATTGCACGACTACCGAATGCTGCCGGGGAGGAGGTGGAGGAGGATCGCCGGAACCGCCGCCTGAGGATGTTCCACCGCCTCCGCCACAACCAATTAGAACCGCTTCTGAAGAGATAACCAGTAAAAGGGCTAACCGATAAATCCAAGAACCCAGTACTCGCACAACTTATTTCCACATAGGCACCGTTGGGGAATCCGGTAATACAGACCTACGCCCAGGGCGTGCCCGAACTACAATCTGCTTCCGGTACGGTGTCGTTACTTCTAACAAATCCGTGAATTTACGACAAAGTACACACGACCATGCCCGCTGGTAATGAGCCAGACGAACAAGAATTGCTGCTGTGATGAATTGTCGTTTTTAAATCGATGCAGGTTGCGGGCCATTGCGGAGAATGTTGAAAGTGAGCGGAGTCAACAATGGTGACAGACTCCGCCAGTACAGAAAAAAGGTTGCTGTCACCGGTAGGAATTACCCGCGTGTTTTCTCTGGCAGCATGAAGGTTGCCACTTGTTTTACTTCGAGGGGTTACTTAAGGGAGTGTTCTTTCCGCGCAAGTCGCGCAGCAATTGCGAGCGAGAAATCCACAATCCCGCCAGCGTTGCTGCGGCCCACGTCAATGATACGAGCGCCAGTCGCTCGATGTCGCGCACGCGGGAACCGTTCACTTCAATCAATTGTGCAATGCGATAGCTCAGCGCGCCCGCGACAATTGCCGTGCACAAAGATTTCAGCAGTTCGTTCCAACGCATGATTCCCGCCGGGACCATTTTCTTTCTGTGCAGCAGGAAGGCGAAGACCGCAACGTTAACTAATATCCCGATGTCGGAGGCGATCGTCAGCCCGACATTTCCGATGGCATGAAACAACGCACCGTAAATGGGAATGACGGCCAGTGTGACGGCTGTGGTTGCGATCATCGGCGTCAAAGTGTCGCCGGCTGCATAGAACGCGCGGGAATAAATGGCCTGCGCCGACCAGAAGGCGAGGGAGATTCCGAACCAGAGAAAGAAAACAGCCGTAGCGCTCGAATCGGCAAACGTGAAACGGCCGCGCCGATACACGATATCGATAACAGGTAAGGCCGTTGCCGCCATCCACGCGGAAATCAACAGAGACGATGCTGCAATGCGATAAACCGAGTCACTCACCGATCGCGCAAATTCGTCGCGTTTCTTCTCGTTGAAGAGCCGCGCAAAAAATGGAAGGCTGGCAGCGCCAGCCGCTTGTCCCAGCACCGCCATCGGAACCATGAACAGTCGCTTGGCATAATTCAAGCGCGTGATGTCGCCCACGCCTCCGGACGCGAAGTAACGAAGAATCCAGTCGTCGGCGCTCACCAGAGATACGCCGAGCATCAATGGAATGGTTTTGCGGATCCATTCGCGGAACCCGGGATCGCCGATGTCCCAGTTCAGCGCGAAGCCGATGCCGGTGTGCGAAGTTCCAAGCGCGTTTACCAGGAATGGTCCAAGGAAACTGCCGGCTACCGCGCCAATCGCCAGCGAGGCGATTCCAAAATGATGCGACAGCAGAACTCCGCCGAAGATAATGCCGAAGTTATAGATGATGGGTCCGAGCGACGGTACGAGAAACATCCGATGCGATGACAGGACCGCGGACATGATCCCGCCGACGTAAAAGAAGAGCTGTGCCGGCAGAAGGATGCGCGTCAAGTAAACGCAAAGCGCATTCTGGGCAGGCGTGAAATGCGGGAAGATGGTACGCGTGATCTGCGGTGCGAAGACTTCGGCAATCGCGATTCCGACGACGAGCACCGCGGCCATGATGGTGATGATCGCCGAAAATGTGCGTTCCGCTTTCTCCTCTTCGTGATTCGCGAGGTATCGCGTGTAGATTGCGATGAAGGTAATGCTGGTCGTTCCGCCCGCGAGAATGTAGTTCAGGAAGTCGGGAACGGTAAACGCTGCGACATAAGCGTCGGTCTGTTGTCCTGCGCCGAATGCGAAAGCGATGTACGCGTCGCGCAGATAACCCACGACGCGCGACAGCATCACCGTGCTCATCAGGAGCAACGTAGCGGAATAAGCGGAATGCTGGTGAGTCGGCCGCAGGACGCGCAGCGCGCGCTGCATGAGGCCCGGTTGTGCCGAAGAAGACATCTGGGGCGATTCTACAAGATTGGTAATTGTGTAATTTGTCATTGGGTAATTGAGACAATAGGCGGGTGAAGAAAACTGTCTACCTTTCGCTCGGGTCCAATCTCGGTGATCGCGCGGAGAACCTTAGCCACGCGGTGGCGCAGATCGGGAACCTGGGCGAGGTCACGGCGATTTCATCGTTCTACGAGACTGAGCCGGTGGAATTCACCGAACAGCCTTGGTTCCTGAACATCGCCGTAGAACTACAGACGGAGCTGATGCCGAAACAGTTGCTGTCGGCTCTCTTGAAGATCGAACGCGAAATGGGCCGCAAGCGAATTCGGCCGAAAGGACCACGGCTGATCGACATCGATATCGTTCTGTTTGGGAATGCTGTGGTCGATAACCCCAAGTTGGTGATTCCGCACCCAGCCATGCACGAGCGCAAGTTCGTGCTTGCGCCATTAGCGGAGATCGCTCCGGACGCGCGGCATCCGGTATTAAAGAAGAGCGTAAGAGAGTTGTTTGATGAGCTTCCGAAAAGCGCTCCAGTAGTTCGCCGCTTACCGAAGGCCTAGGCCGCATGAAATTCGCGCAGCAACTTCCACCCGCTGACTGCCAGGCCAGCAACCATGATCGCCAGCAAACAAGCGATGATCCATCCCGGCACGCCTGCCTTTGCCACGAAGAGGAACCAGCGATCGAATCCCATGCCGAGCGGCGCCGGGGCGCCGCCCAGGTACTTTGCAATCAAGTGAAGCTGTCCGGGGATTGGCGAATAGTCCATCTGGTAGAAGTAGCCGGCGTTGTAGTAGTGGTTGTTGACCATGTCCTCCAGGATGTTTGTGGATAGGCCAATCACCTGCACCGCCAGACCCGCAAAGAAAAAGCCGACAAGCGCTTTGCGCCACCATTGCGGCGGATCGACGAACCAGGGCGCCAATGCAACGCATAGCAACATCAGCGAGGGCACCATGTAACGCGGTCCATAGGAATAGCTGCCTTCGAAGCTCGAGTAGTGAGCGAACAACAACAAATAAACCAAGGGAACTAATATACAGACCACACCGAGTCCGCGGTTGAGCCTCCAGAGACGCGGCAATCCCACAATCGCCAGGACCACCGGCGGACAGAACAACAGAATGGATTTTCCGGGTGAGAAGAGAAAGGCGTAAAGGCCCGTGCTCCAGGGAATATCGAAGCTGCTGGTTTCGCGACCTGCTTCGGCGTACTTGGGATAGCCAAAGTCGAAGATGCTGCCGTACAGATGGAGATTCCGCAGCAGGAACATGATCCCCAGCGCGCCGACCGCGACACACAGCACCGCCACAGGTCTGAGAGCCCGGCGTCCATCACGAACGATCAACGCCACAATAAAGATAAACGGCGCGAGAACATTCGTCGGCCGAATGAAAAGCCCGAACCCCAGGAGCAATCCCGCAATCAGGGCACGTTCCGTGCTGATGGTTTCATTGCTGGCGATGCCGAACAGTGCATAGGCGGCTCCCAGCCAGCAAGCCGCAGTCAGCGGCTCGGAAAAGAACCAGGCGGAATAGACGAACAGCGGTGTAGCGAGCGCAACTGCCAGCGCGGTTATGAGGCTGTCACGCTCCGTCACGCCCAACGAAGTTGCCAGCAGAAACACCAGTGCAACGGCGAGGGCGGCGAAGGTGGCGCTGCTCCAGGTGCAGGTCATGGAGACCACAATGTCGTTAACCGCTGTAGAAACGCCCGGCAGTTTGGCGATCACGAAATGTCCCAGCGCATACCAGGGCACTGCTGCCAGCGAATGTCCGGGCGGATACGCAGAATGAGGCTGCCCGTCGCGTGCGATTTTGCCGTAATAGACCTTTGATCCCACTGCTTGTGGCACGGCAGTGCTGGCGTGAAGCGTGAGACTTTCTGCCTGAATAACCGTGCTGATTTCATCGATGGTATGAACGCGACCGGTAGATGCGATCAGGTACACGAAATTCAGCAAAAGAAAAAGCAGCGCTGCGGTGCGCAAAGATGCGCGTCGAGTTGGATTTGCACCGAGCATGAGACTCAGTTCTGATTTGTACGTTAACGCGCGCTGACAGGAGAAGTCCCGGGGCGGGTACCTTGTCGCGGAGCATATCAGCAACGTGAAAACCTTGAATTCTGCTGGAACTTGAAGATCGCCGGGCGTACACTTCCGGCGGTCTGTAGCAGGTGGTTCCTGGTTCATGCAGCGTTTCTACCGCAAAAACCGCCGATTTCCACAGGTTTCTGGGTCATAAGCAGCAAAAAACCCGCAAAAAATGCGGTCAGAACGTAACTCGGTGTTGTAACATGGCGTCACTTCGCACTTGATTACAAGTCCTGAAGGAGGATACATGGCAGCTGGATTGACGAAGACACAATTGGTCCGCCACCTCGCTGAGAAGACGGGCACCAACAACAAGACCGCAGCGGCGTTCCTAACGACGCTTACCGACACCGCGATCAAGGAAGCCAAGAAGAACGGCGTGTTCGTGCTTCCCGGCCTTGGCCGCCTGAAGAAGTCGAACCGCAAAGCCCGCATGGGACGCAATCCCCAGACCGGCGAACCGATCAAGATTCCTGCCAAGACCGTCGCGAAGTTCTATCTCGCAAAGTCCGTGAAGGACTCCATCGCCCCTGGCAAGAAGTAGTGTTCGCGCGTAAGCGCAATCATCGGGCCCGATCGCGAATGCGGTCGGGCCTTGTTGTTTCTGAATTCCGGGAATTTTGTCCCTGGCGTTAAGCGCCTTTTGGGGCACTTTTCGGTCTTGTTCCGTTTTCGGAACAAGATTAAGAATTTTTCTTGTAATTTTTAAAACAGTCCTACTCTATTTCCAACACAGCGAATCACCCACCCTGACGCGGGTGTGATCCCTTGCCAGCGCACCCGCGTCGCTTTCCTCTCCCTGAACTCCCAAATGCTGAACCCTGGTGACAATTAACACTCGTAACTTCATCTACAATTTTCCTGTGCTGAACGACGCCGAGATCCTGCGCAAAATCGAGCGGCAACCGAAACAGGCTGCCGGATACAAGCAACTCGTCCGCGAGATGCGCGTGCGTGGCGATGACCGGCGCGAATTGAAGAATCACCTGCAGGACCTTGTCAAGCGCGGAAAACTGATTGAGGCCCATGATCGCTATGCCATCCCCAACGTAAAACCTGCGAAAAATCAGGTGTTGGGACGCTTGAGCATGCATCGCGACGGCTACGGGTTCGTAATCCCCGAAAGCGATGAGGTGCACTCGCGAATTTCGGGAGATATCTACATCTCGCCACACGGACTCGACAATGCCATGCATGGCGATCGTGTGTTGGTCGAGATTGGACCTGTGCGTGCCGATGGCCGCGCCGAAGGACGAATATTGCGCGTGGTGGCGCGCGCGCATCCGACAGTCGTCGGAATTTTCCACTATGGGCGCAAGTTCAACTACGTTCGCCCCATCGACGAGAAGCTCACGCAGGACATCATGATCGGGCAAGGAATGGAATACCCGCCCGAAGATGAAGAAGAAGAACAGGCCAGAGAGAACGTTCAAGCTGGCAAAGGTTCTCAAAGTGTGGGGACGGGCTTCCAAGCCCGTCCCAAGCGCGACTCTTTTGTCCGCCATCGCGTGGTCGGCTCCGAAGCGAAACGCACGCTGGAATGGGACGATCTCGAAGGCGTTGTGGTTGATGTCGAAATCACCGAATGGCCAACACCAACGCGGCAGCCAAAAGGGCGTGTGGTCGAGATCCTTGGCTACGAGGATGATTTCGGCGTCGATGTCGAAATCATCATCCGCAAGCATCACCTGCCACACAGGTTCCCCGTCGAGGTGCTCGATCAGGCGCAGGCGTTCGGCAGCGCTATTCCAGCCATAGAACTCAAGCATCGCCGCGACTACCGCAAGCTGCCGATTGTCACAATTGACGGCGAGACGGCGCGCGACTTCGACGATGCGGTTACTGTGCGACGACTCTCGAACGGTAATTTCGAACTGCAGGTGCATATCGCCGATGTCGCGGAATATGTGACCGAGGATTCAGCAATCGACCGCGAAGCACGCCTGCGGGGAACCTCGGTTTACTTTCCGGATCGCGCAATTCCGATGTTGCCAGTCGAACTCTCGACCGATCTGTGCAGCCTGCGCCCGCATCTCGATCGCCTGGTACTGTCGTGCACGATGGAGATCGATCACCAGGGCGAAATCGTGCAGTACGACGTGAACGAAGGCGTGATTCGCTCGGCTGATCGCATGACTTATACGGACGTGAACGCGATTCTCGAAGGGGATCGCGTGCTGCGTGACAAGTATGCCGGCAAGGTCGACTTGTTCGAACTGATGAAAGAACTGGCGATGATTCTCAACCGCAAGCGCCAGCGGCGGGGATCGATCGACTTCGATCTTCCCGAACCGGTAATCGAGTTCGACGAGCACGGCTTGATGCAAGGGATCACGCGTTCGGAGCGCAACATCGCGCATCGACTGATCGAGGAGTTCATGCTGGCGGCGAACGAGTCGATCGCAAGTTATCTGGAGAACAAAGGCGTTCCGTCGCTGTATCGCATCCACGAAAAACCTGATCCGAAGCGTGTTTACGACTTCGAGACGGTTGCGGCAGCATTCGGGTTCTCGCTCGGCGTGGGAGTCTTGCCGATCAAGCGTATCGAGACGCGCGGCGATCGTCGCGACCGGCGCGGAACCGGCCAGCGTGCGCGTCCGATTGAAATTCCCGAGGACGTTCACATCACACCTCGTATGTATCAGAAGCTGACGCAGAAGATTGCGGGAACACCGATGGAGCGCATCCTGTCGTTCCTGATACTGCGGTCGCTGAAGCAAGCGCGTTACTCGGAAGACAACGTCGGCCACTTTGCGCTTGCGGCAGGAACTTACACGCACTTCACTTCGCCGATTCGGCGCTATCCGGATTTGATCGTCCATCGCATTCTCAAAGAGGTGCTGCGCGAGTCGGCGGAGCAGGACGACAATGGCGCTCCAGTGGGGGTTGGAACGCTTTCGGCGAAAAAGGGAATGTGGGAGCGCTCGGCACAGGCGGAAGCCAAAGGCGAGAAGCGTTCGCCTTGGGCGGAGAAAAAAGTATCAGGGCACGACTTCAGTCGCGCCCAACGCAGCAGAGCGGAATCGGCTTCAGCCGCTGACGGCACCGGCCCGATTCCGACTGAGGTGCTGCACGAGATCGCTGAGGAATCCTCTGAGTCCGAACGCCGCGCCGACGAGGCTGAGCGTGAGCTGATGGAATGGAAGAAAGTAAAGTTCATGGCCGATCGCATTGGCGAGGAGTTTGAAGGCCTGATCATCAGCGTGACGAAGTTCGGATTCTTTGTGGAATTGCAAGATTTGTTTATCGAAGGGCTGGTGCCGCTCGACACCCTAAGTGACGACCGTTACACGTTCCGCGAAAACACGCGCCAGATCGTTGGAATGCGAAAAGGGAAGAAATATTCACTCGGCGATAAAGTTCGTGTGATTGTCGATCGCATTGAGCCGGTGCTGCACAAGATTAATTTCGCCGTGGTCGAAGAAGAGCCACCGCGAGCGCAGCGGCGGCCTAAGAAAAAGCGGTAGATCAGGGTTTTACTTCGATTACCGGTTTGTGATTTTCGAGCACTTCGCCTATTAGCTTTGCCGGTACTCCGGCTTCCTTCAACGAAGTCAGCAAGCGCAGCGAATCTTCGGCAGCGACCGAAATCAGCAATCCTCCCGCCGTCTGCGGGTCGTAGAGCAACGTGCGCAGTTCTTCCGGGACGGCATCGTCATAGCTCACCAGACATTCGGCAAAATCGCGATTGGCCTTCAGGCCTCCGGGGACGAAGCCCTGACGAATGCAATCGATGGCGCCATCGAGCAGCGGAATCTGCGATGCGTAGAAACGAAGACTGACCTGCGAGCCAAGAGCCATCTCGCGGGCGTGGCCGATCAGGCCAAAGCCGGTGACGTCGGTGAGGGCGTGGATGGAGAACTCTGGTTTGGCTGCGGAGCCTTTGGCTCCGCCTGAACGGGCGAGGGCGCCCGTTCCCACATTGCCAGTAATGACTTCGGCGGCTCTCTTGTTCAGGGTGGTCATGGAGTCGACGGCGGCGGCGATCCAGCTCTCTTTGGCCTGACCCTTCTTGATGGCCGTGGAGATGACTCCGGTGCCGATGGCTTTGGTAAAGATCAGCTTGTCACCGGGCTGTGCACCGACATTCGTGAACACCCGCTTGGGATGTACTATCCCCGTTACAGAGTAGCCAAACTTGATTTCAGGATCGCGAATGGAGTGCCCGCCAACGACGGTGCATCCGGCTTCAATCATTTTCGAGAGCCCGCCGGCGAGAATACGTTCGAGGACATCGAAGTCCCCCTTTTCCGGAAAGCAGACCATGGCCAGCGCGGTGAGCGGGCGTCCCCCCATGGCGTACACATCGCTCAGCGAGTTGGTGGCAGCGATCTGCCCGAAGGTGTAGGGGTCGTCGACGATCGGCGTGAAGAAGTCGACTGTCTGGACGAGCGCCTGGTCGGGCCCGATTAGATACACGCCGGCGTCGTCGGCTGTATCGAAGCCGACTAAGACGTTCGGGTCATGTTGCCGGGCTAATTTCCCAAGCACCGCGTCCAGCACCGCCGGACTCAGCTTGGACGCTCAACCCGCAGCTTTGACTTGCTCCGTCAGACGAATTTTGGCCGCCGACTCGGACATAAGTGCCAGTACCCAGTATCCAGGATTGAGGTGCGTTTGTGAACAGCGCGGACTACTCGTTGCAGGTGGCTGCTATTGCGTCCGCCACTCGCGCTGCTTCGATCGACTCTTTCACGTCGTGCACTCGTACGATGTGGGAGCCTTTCATGATGGAAATCACCATCGCGGCCAGACTGCCGCTTAGGCGCTCGGAAGCGGGCACATCGCTGCTAAGACCCATGGCGCGCCCGACAAACGATTTGCGTGACGTTCCCGCCAACAGCGGAAATCCAAGGGACGCTAGTTCATCCAAGTGTGCCAGCAGCGGGTAGTTTTCTTCGAAGCTCTTGCCGAAGCCAAAGCCGGGGTCAAGCACGATGCGCTCATGTGCGATGCCGTCTTCTTCTGCCTTCTGCACCGCGAGTCCAAGTTCGTGCTTTACCAGCGTCACCGGATCTTCCAGCTTCGGGAGCGAGCGCCACGTCTCGGGCAGACCGCGCATGTGCATCAGCACCACGCCGCAGTCGAGACCGGCGCAGGTCTCCGCCATGTCGGGATCCCAGAGGAAGCCGCTGACATCGTTGACGATCGCTGCGCCCGACTCGACCGCGATCTTTGCCACGAAGGCCTTGTAGGTATCGACAGAGATGATCGCCGATGGCCGTTGGCGCTTCACTTCCGTGATCACGGGAATGACGCGGGCAAGTTCCTCTTCGGCGCTGACGGATGGTTTGCGCACAGCCAGGAATGGCTGCGCTACATTGACGTTCGCTCCGGGACGTGTCGATTCACCACCGATGTCGAGGATGTCTGCGCCTTCATCCAACAGGCGCAAGGCGTGGCTGACGGCATCGCCGCGATCGAAGAACGTGCCGCCGTCGGAGAACGAATCGGGCGTGACGTTCACGATCCCCATGACCAGTGTGCGTGCGCCCAGTTCAAGCGTACGGCCGGCAATCTGCCACTGGAAATGGGGTCTCATTCGTGAGTCAGCTATTCCTTCAGCGCCGCGAGCACTTCGGCGGCGTGGCCCTCGGCCTTCACTTTGCGGAAGGCTTTCTTCAGCTTGCCCTCCGGCCCGAAGATGAACGTGCTTCTCACGATGCCCATCACCTTCTTGCCGTACATGTTCTTTTCCTTCCAAACGTCGAACTCTTGCGCCAGCTTCTTCTCGGTGTCGGCAAGCAACGGGAACGGAATGTCGTATTTGTCGGCGAACTTTTTCTGCGCTTCGGGTTTATCCGGAGAGGCGCCTAGAACCACGGCACCGGCTTTCTTGAACTTGGCGTAGTCGTCGCGAAACTCGGACGCTTCCACGGTTCAACCAGGCGTGTTCGCCTTCGGGTAGAAATACAAAACTACGGTTTGGCCTTTGAAATCCTTCAGCGAAACCTTCTTGCCGTCCTGGTCAAGCAAGGACAGATCGGGAGCTTTATCATTGATGTCCATGAGCACCTCTTCGTCTGGGACAAGAATCATAATGTGCCGGCGCTTATTTCTCACCTTCTTCTGTGGTCTCACGCTGTTGATTTCTCTTGCGACGCCAACTTTTGCGCAGGAAAGCACGCCTCAGTACGCGACGAAAAAGAAGCCGGAGCCGAAAGGGCCACGCGCCGTTGCGGTGCTGGAATGGACCGCCAAAGGCGCGCGGTTGATTCCGGTCAGCATCATGATCGATGACAATTTTTATGACGCGGGGCTCTACATGGCCCAGCCGATTCCGATGGCGCTCGACACCGGGGTGATCTACGAGGTTCGTCAAGCGGGTGAGCCGCTCGGCGATTTCACTCTCCAAGCCGCGCAGCAGACACCCAGCGGAGCATGGGTAGGAATCGGCACATATGACAGCAAAGCCGATCAGGAGAAGCGCAAGCAAGAGGCCGCTAATGCTGCCGCGGCTGCGGCCAAGGCGAAGCAGGAGGAAGAGAAAGAAGAACGTCCGGTACTGAAGCGCGGGAAATCTGCGCAGGCTACACAAAACCCCGCTCCCCAGACGAACACGACTGCCAGCTCATCGACTCCCAAACCCGAGCAGAAACCAGCGGCTCCGCCAACGCCAGAGTTACATGAGACGTCCAGCGACGTGAACCGGCCGATCTTGCGGCGGGGCAAACCGCAGGAAGAGCAGGCGCAGACGCTCGGCAAAGACAACACGCCTGTAAAGAAGCTGACGCCGCCCCCGCCGGGGCTGAGCAAGATCGAGGTAGCGGTTTCGGACGCCACTCGCAACGAACCGCATCCTTACACGTGGGCGTGGGCCAATCCCGAAGAGCAACAAAAGATGACCGCGCAGGCAGAGAAGATGGCGATGGATGCGCTCACAGATTACGCGGCGAAAACCGGCGGTCCAAAACCCGGAAAGCTCGTGGACATCGAAATCAAAGCCTACGATCTCAATTACAGCAATCAGCCGGACATCATCCTGAGTGCGCGCGCACTTCCGGAAGTAAAACCTGCCGCGGGAAAACGTAGCGCGAAGACCGCGACGCCCGCGCCTTTGCCGTCAGGATTGGAGTATTACGTCACGATCGTCGGACGTGAAGACATCTACGCAACGTTGCAAAAGTCGTTTGCGATGCCGACCGACAACCGTCACCTCGACGCCTTCCCGCGCATGCACTTCATCGACGCTGTGGATGTCGATGGGAACAGCACCGGCGAACTGCTGTTTCGGTCAACCAGCGATCGCTCGAACTCATTCGTGATCTACAAGGACCTGGGCTATAAGCTGGACGAGGTAATTCGCGTGCCGGAGCCGAAGGACTAACCGACTTCCACGAGTCCGTAACGCCGCTGCCAGCTCACGCGCAGATGGACCATTGTGCGGCTCTTGTCTTCGGCGGGAATCTCCATCCGCCCATCCATAAGCGCGCAGGCTTCTTTCTTTGCCAACTCAAGCAGATCTCGGTCGCGGAGCAGGTTGGCGACCCGGAAGCTCGGCATTCCGGCCTGGCGGGTGCCGAAAAATTCGCCTGGGCCGCGAAGTTGCAAGTCCATCTCGGCGATTTCGAATCCGTCGCTGGTTTCGACCATTTTGTTCAGGCGCTGCTCGCCTTCATCGGAAACCTTCGGACCGGTCATGAGGACGCAATAGGACTTGGCGGCTCCGCGCCCAATGCGACCGCGAAGCTGGTGCAACTGCGAAAGGCCGAATCGCTCGGCGTGCTCAATGACCATCACGGACGCGTTAGGGACGTCGACGCCGACTTCGATCACGGTAGTTGAGACGAGAACGTCGAGCGCGCCGTCCTTGAACTGCTTCATGACGAGATCCTTTTCGTCGGCGCTCATGCGGCCGTGCAGCAAGCCGATTTTCAGATCCGGAAGAATCTTTTTGCGGATCGCGTCATACATCTTGGTTGCAGCCTTGAGTTCGGTTTCTTCATTCTCCTCGATCACGGGATAGACGACATAAGCCTGATGCCCCAGCTTTACCTGTTTGCGCACAAACTCGAAGACTTCGCCAGAGCGTTCGTCGGAGACGCGGCGCGTGACGATAGGCGTGCGTCCTGGCGGAAGTTCGTCGATCACGCTGACGTCCAGCTCGCCGTAGAGAGTTAACGCCAGCGTTCGGGGAATCGGCGTGGCGGTCATCACCAGCACGTCGGGCGTGAGCGCCTGGGGATCATTAGCCTTGCGCATCAGCTTCAGACGCTGCATCACGCCGAAGCGGTGCTGTTCGTCCACGATCACCAAGCCGAGATTGTCGAACTCGACCTTGTTTTGGATCAATGCGTGAGTTCCGATGACAAGCTGCGCGTCGCCGCGAGCGATGTGTTGCCGGACGTTGCGCTTGCGGTCCTGCTCCAGCGAGCCGGTGAGCAGGACGATTCGATAGCCCGCGTTCTCGAGAATCTTGCGCGCGGAAAGATAGTGCTGCGTGGCTAGAATTTCCGTCGGGGCCATCAGCGCGACCTGATGCCCGTTTTCGATCGCAATGATGGCGGCCTGGAAAGCGACGATGGTCTTGCCCGCGCCCACATCGCCCTGCAACAATCGGCGCATCGGCGTGGGCTTGGCCATGTCTCCGGCAATGTCCTTCAGCACGCGCTTCTGCGCCGTGGTCGGGTGGAACGGCAGGATGCGTTTCACCGCAGCGCGAACCTTGTCGTCGAGCGTGAACGCGATTCCGGGCTGTCGGCGCAGTTTGCGGCGCTTGATCTCCAGCCCAAGTTCGAGAAAAAACAATTCCTCGAAGATCAGCCGTATGTGCGCGGGTGTCCGCCAAGACTGCAACTGCGACAGGCTGACGTCTTCGTCGGGCCAGTGGACTTTCCAGAATGCTTCGCGCCGGGAGATGAGTCCTAGCCTCTCGCGCAACGAAGCTGGAAGCACATCCGGAATGTCCGGACTCATCTCCTCCAGTGCACGACGCACGATCTTGCGGAACCAGCGGGCGTTAAGCTTGCGATTGTCGGCCGACTCGTAAATCGGAACAATGCGTCCAGTCTCGAGCGACACGGGAAGATCGTGTTCGTCGTCGCCGGATTCGCCGAGAACTTCGACTTGCGGCTGAATGATCTTCAGCCCCCCGCGCCAGTCGTCGGCTTCGACCTTGCCGTAAAGGGCGAGCACCTGTCCGGCCTTGAAACGGCCTTCCATGTAGCGGGCGTTGAACCACATGCACTTCAACGAGTTGCGCACGCGTTTGCCGAATACGGGCGGCTCGGTGTCGCCAAGATCGCCGACCGTCATCTCGAAGATCGGCATGCGCTTGGTCCGAAGCAGAGCTGATCCCCGGACCTCACAGATGAGGCTTGCCATTTCTCCGGGCATGAGATCGGCGATTTTTCGGGGATTGCCGCGGTCTTCGTAGCGAAACGGCAGGTAGTAGATCAGGTCTTCCAGCGTCTGGATGCCTTTGGCGGCGAGCACTTCAGCTCGTTTGGGGCCGATGCCCTTGATGTACTGAACGGGACTGTCCATCTGGAGCATGAAAACCGCAGTTTAGCAGGCAGACGCGGCGATCTGCCTCATCCCGGGCCACGATTGGGAACAGTTTTCCGGGCCGGGAAGTCCCATTTCCGAACAGGTTTTTTGGAATCTATGCAGCCGAAACGCGCTGGGCGGTGTCAAAACTATGTACGAATGCTATTGAGCAACTTCCAACGTTCGCTGGCGGCCGTCGTTGTAGGGAATCTCATCTACTTTGCCCTGTTTCCGGTGCTACCACAGGTTCTGCATCATAGATTTAGCGACTTTACTGCCGGAAAGTTGCGTATCAGCATGGGACGGTTTGACTGGGGAATGTTGCTCGATTTCGTGATCTGCGCCGCCCTGTACATCCTGTTCGGGGCGCTCTGGTCGGACAAAAAGCGCCAGGGCGAGCAAAACACTCCGTCGTAACGCGACAGTTTTGTTTTGTAGTAGAAGGTAAGTTGCTGGTATGATTTTCCTCCGCCATCCCCCCAGCCAGATTCGGCGGTAAACTCCCCGTTTCGTATCGATGAAGAAGATCGCGATCCTGTACGACGCCAGTCAGGCGGTCATCTCGACGTTCGATCTCGATGAGGTTCTCGCGCGCATTCTTGCCATCGCGCGGGAGTACTTTCATCTGAAGTACGTCGCTGTGCTACTACTGGACCCAAAGACACAGGAACTGCACGTTCGCAGCCACGCCGGGTACGACGGAAACGCAAGCAATCCCATTCATGTTACCGCCGGGCTGATTGGCGCTGCTGCATCGACAAAACACCCGGTTTACGCCGCCGATGTCAGCAAAGATTCCCGCTATGTCGCCGCCATTCCGACAACCAAATCCGAACTGGCATTGCCGTTAGTCGTACGCAATGAAGTGGTCGGCGTGCTGGACTGCCAAAGCGAAGAACTGGACTTCTTCGACTCGGAAACTATCGACCTGCTGACGCTGTTTTCAACGCAGGCGTCGATTGCGCTCCAGAATGCGCGTCTGTATTCGCAGGAACAGCGCAAGGCAGCCCAGTTGGAAGCCATCAACCTGATTGCCCGCCAGACCACGGCTGTCCTCGAAATCGATGAACTGCTGGAAAAAGTATGCGCGTTTTTACTGCAGGCATTTCCCGTCGATCATGTCGCGGTCCTGCTGCTGGAAGACGAAAAACTCGTATTCCGTGCGCATCAGGGGCGTCTCACACCCATGTTCAAAATTGGCGACTCGCTGCTGGATGCGAACGGACTGTGCCGGCAGGCGGTGCGCAGCAGTAAGGCGATTCTGGCGAATGATGTAACGAGCATTAACGGCTACATCCAGGGATTCGCCGAAACCCGCTCGGAGCTTTGTATTCCGCTTGTTTCTTTCGGCGTTGTCATAGGTGTTCTGTCTCTGGAGAGCGCCAAACTGGACGCATTCGAAGGGGGAGAAGTAGCTCCGCTGGAGTCGGTCGCGGACATCTGCGCCAACGCGATCCAGAATGCGCACTACTTCGAACGCGTGCGGCACATGGCCTATGTCGATGGCTTGACCGGGGCTTTCAATCGCCGTTATTTCGAGATCCGCATTCTGGAAGAGATCGAGCGTGCACAGCGCTACGCGGGCGCCGTGTCGCTGATCATGATTGACATCGATCATTTCAAGCAGTTGAACGACGAGTTCGGGCACCTCATGGGCGACGACGTGCTCCGCCAGATTTCTTCGGCGTTCATGCAGAATTTGCGCAAGGTGGACGTCGCCTGCCGTTACGGCGGCGAAGAGTTCGCCATCATCGTGCCCGAAACCACGGGCGAAGACGCCTACTATGTCGCCGATAAGCTGCGGAAAACCATCAACTGTACGGTCTTTCCCGGCGTTCCTCGCCCTGTGACCATCACCGCCGGTGTGGCTTCGTATCCCACGAATGGGGATACGCGCGACAGCCTGGTGAAAGCGGCCGACGAAGCCCTCTATGCAGCGAAGCAAGCGGGCCGTAACACAGTTGTCGCCTCGTCAACCATTCTTCGTTAGTGCCTGTTCTTCCTGCATTAAAATAGATTTGGGACGTTGCATTTCGTTGTAATGGAAGGACCTACGCATGTTGCCGGTGATTGGCCGCCTCCCGCAGATGACTGTCAGCTCCGCGATAGACATTCTGCTGGTTGCTCTGATCATCTACCAGTTCCTGGTGCTGATCCGCGGAACGCGCGCGGTTCCGGTGCTGGTAGGTGTCGGCGGACTTGCGCTCGCCTTTTATATCGCCCATATTGCTGAGCTGCGCACCGTCAACTTCCTTGTCGGAACGCTGCTGCCCTACGGCATTTTCGCCCTCATCGTCGTATTCCAGAATGAAATCCGGCATGCGCTGGCGCGAATTGGACGCCGGCTGACCTTCTCGCGGGTGACGCCCGGTATCGCCGAAGCCTACGACGACATCGTGCTGGCCGCAAACCTGTTCTCGCAGAGCCAGACGGGCGCCTTGATCGTGATTGAGCGCGAGATCGGACTGCGCACCTACATCGAAAGCGGAGTGCCGCTCGACGCGCATCTTTCCTATGACCTGCTGGCGACGGTCTTCCGCCCCAGCGCGCCCCTGCATGATGGCGCTGTGATCATCCAGAAGGACAGGATTGCGGCGGCTGCCTGCTTCTTGCCGCTTTCGATGAACCCGGTATTATCCACGCAACTCGGGACGCGCCATCGCGCTGGCATCGGCATCACCGAGGAAACAGACTCCATCGCAGTGATCGTGTCGGAAGAGACTGGCTCCATCAGCATTGCAGTGGCAGGCAACATCGAGCGCGACATCACAGTCGAGTATCTGCGCGAACGTCTCAGTGAACTGCTGCGGCGCTATGTCCCACCGACGGCCTTGCCGACAATGTCGGAAGGCACAGAGAGCACGGAGGCCAAGGCTCCACAAAAATTCCGGCAAGCCGGGGAAGGGCCATATTCCGGGGACGACTAAGAGATGGACTTCCTGCGACGGTACGTGTTTCGCAATTTCGGACTGAAGATTTTATCGCTGGCGATCGCCGTGATGATGTGGCTGGCAGTAGCGCGCGAACCAAAAGCCGAGGTGGCCATCACCATCCCAATCGAATTTCAGAATGCGCCCGACAACCTGGAGATCAGCTCGGAATCGATTCCGCAGGTGCAGGTGCGGGAGCGTGGCCCGTCCGGAGTGGTGCACGATCTGGGGCCGGCGGAAGTCCATGCCGTGATCGATCTGCGATCGGCGACACCGGGAGAACACACGTACGACTTATCTCCTAACAGGATCCGGGCACCGCGTGATGTGGAGACATTGCAGGTAATCCCCAGCCAGTTTCGGATCAGCTTTGATAAACGAGCGAACAAGAAGGTGAAAGTACAGCCGCGCGTGATTGGGTCAACAGCTCCGGGATTCCGCCTGGGTGAGGTGAAGGTGGAGCCTGAGTACGTGAGCATTGCCGGTCCGCAGAAGCGCGTGGACGAGATCGATTCGGTGATTACGGACCCGGTGGACGCTTCCGGTGTGATGGGAAGCGCGAGTTTCAGCACACACGTGTATGTCTCGGATCCGCTGGTGCGTTTGACAACACCTTCGACCGTCCGGGTGACGGTGACAACCGAGTCGCGGGGACACGAATCGGGTAGCCGTCCATAAGCGATAATGTTTGTTGGTGTTTTTTCTTCCATTCGCCCTTGCGGGCGTATCCCCCTGCGATGTGAAAGGACCGCAAAAGCATGGCAAGAATACTGTTTGGCACAGACGGAATCCGCGGAGTGGCGGGCGATCCACCGCTGGATCATCCGACTGTTTATTGTGTGGGAGTAGCGCTGGGACGATACCTGGCGCAGTCGCACAAAGATCCCAGCGTCGTGATCGGCCAGGACACCCGCGAATCGAGTTGGTGGATCTGCGATTCAATCACCGAGGGACTACAGTCCGCCGGGGTTAAGGTGCGCAGCGCGGGCGTGATTACGACTCCAGCGGTGGCCTTCCTGGCGCGACAGGCGTACGACGCGGGCATCGTCATTTCCGCATCGCATAATCCGTGGACCGACAATGGCATTAAGGTTTTCGGCCATGACGGGTACAAGCTGTCCGACAACATCGAAGAACAGATCGAGACCGTGATCTTCGATCTGTTGCACGGACGCGTGAAGGGGTTCGATCCGGCCAGGATACCCGCGCCGAAGACGCTGACCCGAGGCGATGCGACCACGGACGGCGAACTGTTGCACCAGTACGTGAACTGGCTCGCATCCTCGGTCGAGTGCGAGAAATTGGCGCATCTGAACGTGCTGGTTGACTGCGCCAATGGTGCTGCGACGCCGGTAGCACATGAGGTGTTTCGGGCGTGCGGTGTCAAGGCGACGTTCATTCATGATCAGCCGGCCGGGCGCAATATCAACGAAAACTGCGGGGCCCTGCATCCGGACGTAGTAGCGGCCAAGGTCGCTGAAAGTGGCGGCCGATACGACATGGGCATCACCTTCGACGGCGATGCCGATCGCGCGCTGTTTTCGGACCGGAACGGCAAAGTCGTCAACGGCGACGCAGTACTGCTGCTTTCGGCACGCGATATGAAATCCCGTGGCAAGCTGAAGGCTGACACGGTTGTTGCCACCACGATGTCGAACATGGGCCTGGAGATTGCGCTCAGGAACTCGGGGATGAAAATGCTGCGAGCACCCGTCGGAGACAAGTACGTGCTCGAGGAGATGTTCAAGACCGGCGCGACGCTTGGCGGCGAACAGTCGGGGCACATCATATTCCGCGATGGCGATGCGACGACAGGCGATGGCATTCTCACCGCGCTGCGCGTGATCGAAGCAATGACGCATGCGGACAAAGGACTTCACGAGATGGTCGGCGACCTGAAGGTATTTCCGCAGACTATCAAGAACGTGCGCGTGAAAGAAAAGAAGCCGCTCGATTCGTTCCCCGAAGTGGCCGCGGCCATGCGCGCGGGCGAAGCGGAACTGAACGGCAATGGACGCATCGTCGTGCGATATTCCGGAACCGAAGCATTGGCGCGCGTGATGGTGGAAGCCGAGTCGGCAGAGACGATGAAGCGGATCACCGAGGCAATTGCCGGGGCAATACAAAAGGCGATCGGAGTTTGATTATCAGGTTATCTGGTTATCTGAGTATCTGAATACCACCTTCTTGTGCTGACCGCTGATAGCCTGATATTCAGATAACCAGATAACCTGATGAGGCTGTGGTGTTCGAAGCAGAGGAAGAGTCGCGGCGCTGGTGGCGATCTCCGAAGTCGCCGCAAACCATCGCGCGCATCCTGGGCCTGCTGCTGTTTGGATTGTTATTCTGGCTGCAATCGCCTCCAGCATTTTTGCGCAGTGCGGGGCTCGCCAGCTATATATTCGTCTTCCTTCTCTGGATCGGCGAACTGCTGGTTTACACCATCTTTGCCGCCGGACTTCTGGTCATCCTGATCTTTGCCGGGTCATACCTATACACCCTGCTGCGCAATGCCCGCCGTTGGTTTCGTCTGCAGGAAATTCGTTCCTGGCGGGCAAAACGCGCGTGTAACTTCCACCGCGAAAATCTCAACACGGAACCGCAGAGCCACAGAGCGAATTAAGGTCCTTTATGAGCCGGGAGCCTTTACCGTTTCCTAGTTGTGAATATGCGGACTCTGCGCTGGATTACGACGAACGGTGTGGGTTGACGACGGCCTCGTAACCGTCACATCGAAGGCGACCGGCAGGTTTACCGGCGGATAACAGGCACGATTGTCGCAGGCCTGATATCGGAAGTTGCCGTGCACACGATAGGTTCCCCGCGGCGTGGATTTCGCCGTCATCACCAAACCTTTAACGGTAATGTCACCGGTATAGACGCTGAGCTTCGTATCGGGATCGAATGGAAAGCTGACGAGTTCGCCTTCGGGATATTCGAGTTTGCCGACGGAGATGTCCGTTGGCACATCAAGCCTGACCGCGGTGGGAATGTAGAGATCCGACGTCGGCTTGTTCGAGTTGATGTGGAAACCGGGCATAACACGGAACATCAGCTCGACTTTGGACTTCCCGCCCTGCGGAACAGCCACCTTGGCAATGGGAGAAGCGGTTACTTTGGGTGCGCTCGTCTGCGCAAGCGCGGCGGTAGCGAGAAGAAGTACTGTGAGTGCTTGCTTCAACATGGCTATTAGAGATTCGGAATTCGCGCCTCCTTCAATCCCAGGCGCTCTGCCGAATGGCCTAGTGTAACGCAGCCGTGCTATTCGCCGGCGTCGAACCCGATCCCAGCGCCTGTTTGATGCCGTCCTCGATGTCGCTTTCGCTCACTAGGCCTTCGATCTTCTTCACGATTTTCCCGTTTCTATCGAGATAGAACGTAGTCGGCAAACCTTCGACTCCGCCATACTGATCCGCTACATCATCGTTACCGAGCACAACCGTGTAGTCGATCTTCATCTCTTTCGCGAACTTGCCTACGCTGCTCTGGCCATCGTCGTCCATTGCCACGCCGAGCACGACCAACCCCTGCGATGCGTATTGCTTTTCGAGATCCATAAACCAGGGGATTTCGACTTTGCACGGTCCACACCAGGTGGCCCAGAAGTTCAGCACTACGGCCTTGCCGCGATAATCGGAAAGCTTCACTTTCTTGCCATCGAGAGTCGAGAGGGTGAAGTCGGGAGCAACAGCGCCGACCGCGTTGCCACTCACGGACGCCCCTGAGGCCAGGCGAGCGCGGTGCATGTGCGCCGCCGAAACGACCATTGCGATCACCACGACGATGACGATAACGAGTACCAGGTTATTGCGATTCACAACGATTCCTTATAGCGAAAACCGGTTCAGGAACGAGAAGTAGCCGGAAAGCATCGTCAGACGATGCGTAAATACCAGGATACCGATGGCAATCAGCAGCACCCCGCTGATGACTTCCACCGTGTGCAGGTGACGCCGAAACCGCGTATAGAAAGCCATGAAGGCGTCAATGCCGAGCGACGTCAGCAGAAACGGAATCGCCAGTCCGGCGGAATAAATCGCCAGCAGAATGACGCCCTTCATCACCGTGCCTTCCGAAGCCGCTAGGGTCAGAATCGCCGTAAGGATCGGGCCGATACAGGGCGTCCATCCGAAGGCGAACGCGAAGCCGACGGCGAACGATCCAAACGCCGAACTCGAACCCTTCACGCTGTGCATGCGTCTGTCGGCATAGAGATACTTGATCTTCAGCAGCCCCGTAAGGTGCAGGCCGAAGATGATGATGACAGCCCCGGCGACGTACGAAAGTTCGCGGCGATATTGCTGGGTCATCTGACCGAGCGCGGTGGCTCCTGCCCCGGCAGCGATAAACACAATGCTGAAGCCCAACACGAACATTAGCGAGTTGAACATCACCCGGCCCATTAGGCGCTGTTCCTGGTTCTGGGCGGCGACGGCGCTGGTACCGGAGATCAACGAGACGTATCCAGGCACAAGCGGCAGTACGCAGGGCGACAGAAAGGACACGATCCCCGCGAAAAATGCGGCTAACGGAATCGGCAGGTGTTGGAGCGACATTGTTTTTATTCTAACAACTCTGGGCGGTGAGATGCCCTTCTTGAGAAAAGATGCGGGATGGGCTCAGACGTTACAAGAAACTCTACTGGAAGATCGCGAAGATTTGAGGAAGGGCCAGGTTTCTGCTGATTTACCTGACTGTTTGCGGCCGGTTGGACGGCCTTCTCAGCGGAATCATCGGCGTCATCCGAAGCCCACTCCACTCTTCCGAGACGACGATCGAATCGCCGGGATTCTGTGGGTCGTATCTCACCGATGACGGCAGGCCGATTTTGCAGGTGTGGAGGTCCACGAACTGCCGGAGGTGCGTGATGTCCTGCGACGCCTCGTAGGACACACCAGAAACATCGTAGCGGAAGATCAGCAGTTGTACGGTTCTGCCATTGCCGTTCGTCATCTCCTGGGCGTCGATGATGGTGCCATCGATGATGCGTCCGCGTGTACTGAGACGCAGTCGGCGCTCGCGCTCGAGTTGCTCCGGGGTTTTGCGATGTTTTCGCCAGTAATATCCGATGCCGGCCGCTAGCACGGCAGCCCCACCAAATACGGCGGGATAGAAACGGAGCGCGTTCATCGTAGCTACTCTTACCATCTCGGCGGTGAAAGTACTATGCCGCTGGTGGTACTTCGATCCAGCTTTTTCCTTAGATAGAAAATAATAGATGAAAACCAGAGAAGCCGGTCGCTTCAAAAGTGACTTTGGTTTTCGTGTTCCAGTTGCAGAACTGACCAGAATCGCTGTCGTATAATCGCCTTCCGCCAAAATGTCGCATTTCTAAGCCATCTAACGAGGTATTCATGCGAGGACGCGTGCTGCTGTTCATCTTTCTCTCGCTGTTTGTCATCATGCAAATTCTGGTTGCTCAAGAAAAACAAGGTGCTCCAATCGCCCGCCGCGACGACGTGAAGGAAACGCTTCACGGTGTAACGGTCGAAGATCCTTACCGCTGGTTGGAAGAACAGGACAAGCCGGAGACACGCGAGTGGATCGGCGCCGAAAATCAGTACACGCAGTCGCTAATCGGCAATCTTCCGACGCGTCCGGCGATCGAGAAGCGGCTTGGCGAGCTGCTGAAGGTGGACAACTACAAGGAAACGTTCGAGCGCAACGGCCGCATCTTCTACGCCGAGCGGAAGGCAGACCAGGACCAGTTCGTGCTGCTGACGCGCAAATCGGTGACTGCGGCGCCCGAGGTGCTTGTCGATCCGCATCCCCTGAGCGCAGACCACAGTACCAGCGTGAATTTTGCTGATGTATCGGAAGACGGCACCCTGTTGGCGTACGAGATTCGCAAGGGCGGCGCTGACGAGACCGAAATCCGCTTGATGGACGTGAGCACCCGCAAGGAACTGCCCGATCATCTGCCCGCGGCTCGCTACTTCAATGTGCAGCTCGTTCCCGATAAGTCCGGCTTCTACTACGACCTGATGACCGATCAGGGCCCGCGCGTTCGCTGGCACAAGATGGGCACTGAGTCTGCCGACGATGTTGAAATCTTCGGAAAAGGTTACGGGCCGGAAAAGATCATCGTCAGCGAACTGAGCGAGGATGGCCGCTGGCTGCTTTCAACGGTGATGTACGGCTCGTCGGCCGATAAAACCGAAGTCTTCTACCTGGATCGGAGCGCGAAGGGCGGCGAGATGAAGCCGCTCATTCACGACATCGATGCGCGTTTCTTCGTAACGATCGGAGGCGATCACGTATTCGCGCACACCAACTGGCGCGCACCAAACGGGCGAGTGCTCGACATCGACCTGAAGCATCCCGATCGTCCGCATTGGTTCCAGATCATTCCGGAGCAGGAGGATGCGGTGATCGAGAGCCTGCACGTCGCGGGCGGAAAGGTCGCGATCACCTACCTGAAGAATGTTGTGTCGCATATCAACTTCTTCACCCCGAATGGGCAACCAGCCGGCGAAGTGAGTTTCCCCGCGATGGGAACCGTGGCCGAATTCAGTGGGCGCTGGAATGGCAAACAGGCGTTCTTCGATTTCAGCTCGTTTCATATCCCCAAAACCATTTACCGCTACAACACGGCGACCAACACAAAGAGCGTCTTCGCGCGCGTGAACGCGCCAGTGAATGCGTCGGGGTTGGAACTAAAGCAGGTTTGGTACGAGTCGAAGGACAAGACAAAAGTCCCGATGTTCATCCTGGCGAAGAAGGGAATCGAGCTGAACGGGGCGAATCCGACATATTTGACTGCCTACGGTGGATTCACGGTTTCAATGACGCCGCAGTTCTCGGCCACGGCGGTATTGTGGGCGGAGAACGGAGGCGTGTTCGCGGTGCCGAATCTGCGCGGCGGCGGCGAATTTGGCGAGAACTGGCACAAAGCCGGCATGCTCGATAAGAAGCAGAACGTCTTCGATGACTTCATCGCCGCAGCCGAGTACCTGATCGACAACAAGTACACCAGTACGCCGAAACTGGCGATTGCCGGCGGAAGCAACGGCGGACTGCTGGTCGGAGCGGCCGAAACGCAACGCCCGGACCTGTACAAGGCCGTGGTCTGCAAGTATCCGCTGCTGGACATGATTCGCTATCAGAATTTCTACGTTGCGAAGTTCTGGGTGCCGGAATACGGGTCATCGGAAAACGCCGAGCAGTTCCAATACCTGATGAAGTACTCGCCGTACCAGAACGTGCACAAGGACACGAAATACCCCGCGACCTTGTTCATCACCGGCGATGCTGACACGCGAGTGGCTCCGCTGCATGCGCGCAAGATGGCGGAGTTACTGCAATGGGCGCAAGGCGGAGACGCGCCTATCTTGTTGCATTACGACACCAAGGCCGGGCACTCAGAAGGACGTTCCGTGAAGAAGCTGATCGAAGACACAACCGACGAGGTCAGCTTCTTGTGGTGGCAGTTAGGTGTGACACCGAGCGAGAGTCACGCGACGCCGCACGTGAACATTCGAAAACCAAAAACGAAACAGAA
>CAYWSM010000028.1:0-2601 GCA_964460935.1 uncultured Terriglobales bacterium
GGCGTCATGATCTCGTAGGTCAGCGGATTCTTGATCACGCCGTCCTGGTGGATGCCGGCTTCGTGCGCGAATGCGTTGCGTCCCACGATTGCCTTGTTCGGCTGCACGGTCACGCGCGTGATCTCCGTCAGCATGCGACTCGTGGGATAAAGTTCTTCTGATTTGATGGCGGTCTCGTAAGGCATCACATCGGCGCGGACTTTCAACGCCATCACCACTTCTTCCAGCGACGCGTTCCCGGCGCGCTCTCCGATGCCGTTGATGGTGCACTCCACCTGGCGGGCGCCGGCCTCGACCGCTGCCAGCGAATTTGCCACCGCCAGTCCAAGATCGTTATGGCAATGCGATGAAATCGTGATGTCGCCGTACTTGCGTGTACGCGCAACCGCTGCCGAGATGATTCGCGTCATGTCCGACGGAACCGTGAATCCCACCGTGTCCGGCAGATTGATTGTGGTTGCTCCCGCTTCGGCGACGGCTTCCGCCACTGAGCACAGGAATTCGAGTTCCGTGCGCGTCGCATCTTCAGCGGAAAACTCAACATCCGCACAAAAGGTGCGCGCGAACCGCACCATGTCAGCGGCCTGCTGCAGGCACGCCTCGCGCGTCATCTTCAGTTTGTAATGCAAATGGATGTCCGAGGTCGCCAGGAACACGTGAATGCGGGGGTGGGCTGCAGGCTTGACCGCGTTCCATGCGCGCTCAACATCGATATGCGTGGCCCGCGCCAACCCGGCAATCACCGGTCGGCGAATTTCTTCCGCGACCGCACGGACGGACTCGAAGTCCCCTTCCGATGCGATCGGGAATCCCGCCTCGATAATATCGGCCCCCAGCCGATCGAGTTGGCGGGCCAGTCGCAGCTTTTCATCCAGGTTCATACTGCAGCCGGGCGACTGTTCACCATCTCGCAACGTGGTATCGAAAATCCGTACTCGGGGTCGGTCCATTGAGGCTTTTTCTCCCTGCAAAACTGGTTAAAGGCACAAAGCCTTGTCCTCTAGGAGACTCCCGCTCCCCGAATAAAGCAAATTTATAGTTATTGCTCGAAGATAATCAAAGTTTATGTTATAAGAAAACCTTTGGGGCGCTCGTGAAAAGCTCCTGATTGCCTTATCCGTTGCGAGCTTTTTCCGTGATGGACCGAAGACCGGTCGTCGCAAGCGCCGGCCGAACCGCAAGGACACAAAGTGGACTTATTCCAACTCGAGACCTTTCTTACCGTCGCCCGTGAGGGCAGCTTCTCCCGCGCAGCCAAAAAACTCTACCGCACCCAGCCGGCCGTCAGCCAAACCGTTCGCAAGCTCGAAGACGAAATCGGCGAACCGCTGTTCGACCGCTCTTCCCGCGAGGGAATCCTCACCGATTCCGGCAAGGTTCTTCTCGAATACGCCGAGAAGTTGTTGAACATGCGCGGTGAAGCGCTCGCCTCTCTCCAGGAACTCAAGGAGATGAACAAGGGCAAGCTCTCCATCGCCGCCAACGAGTTCACCTGTCTCTACCTTCTGCCGGTGCTCAACGAATTCCGCCGGATTCACCCGATGATTCGGGTAACAATCGAGCGTTCGCTCGCCAGCCGCATCCCCGACGAACTGCTCAGCCACTCCGTCGAAATGGGCGTGCTCACCTTCCGTCCCGAAGATGGCCTTCGCTCCATCGTGGTTTATCGCGACGAACTGGCGTTCGTAGTCCCGCCCACTCATCCTCTTGCCAGCGCCCCAGAGGTCAGCATCAAGCAGCTCGGCGCCGAATATTTCGTGGCCCACCACGTACCGTCGCCCTACCGCGCCAAGGTGCTCGAGACCTTCCAACGCAAAAAGGTCCCGTTGCACATGGACGTCGAACTCCCCACCATCGAGGCGATCAAGAAATTCGTGGCGATGGGAAACGGCGTCGCCTTGACTCCTTCAATCTCTGTCGAAGCCGAAGTGCAACGCGGCGACCTCGTTGCTGTGCAGGTGAAGGACCTGATGTTCGAGCGCAAGCTGCGTCTGGTGTATCGCAAGAATGCGAGCCTGTCGCACGCTGCAAAGGCCTTCCTCAAGATCGCCGAGCAGTTTGCCGAACGCGAAGGCGGACGCTACTTGTTCCAGCCGGAACGTTGACCGTATCAGGGCACAGCTTCAGCCGTACCCACTAACTTACTCATTGACTAAATGCGCTATCAAATCATCTGCATCACCCGCCGTGATCGCCGAGACGACCCGCACCGCCACATCTCGCATGTCGGACTTGGCGATACTGCCGGATACTCACGCGTCCTGATGGTGGAAGAGGTATTCGCCCAACTGAACAGAAAAGATGGTGACCGCTATTTCCTTCGCGGACGCGACGGCTGGGAAGCGGAAGTGAAGCTGGGTCACTGTCCTTTCTGTCCGGCAGACCACACCTTCGTTTGTTCCGCTCCAGATCTCACTGCAAAAGACAAGTTGATGACTCTGCCAATGTGTGCAGAATGAGAGGGCAACCCAGATGCCCCAAAGTAAAACCAAATTGCTGCGCATCTGTGTTGTCGGAGCCGAATCCACCGGCACGACAACGCTCTCGCGCCAGCTTGCTGAACACTATCACACCGTCTGGGTGCCGGAATACGGGCGGGTC
>CAYWSM010000029.1:0-2723 GCA_964460935.1 uncultured Terriglobales bacterium
CAAATGGCAAATCGCTGGGTGAAATTGCACGCGATCTGAAGCAAAAGCAACAAACTACCAACGCCAAGACTTTTACTAATTCCGACGTCGATAGGTTAAACGGCAATCAGACGGGTGGCATTGCTGGCGCGGCAAGCAACAACGAATGGCCGGAGAACAATGGTGTGATTACTCCTCCGGCGAGCCAGGGACAGGGCACACTTGCAGCGCCACCATCAACACCTCAGGCTCCGGCACCGAATACCGGCAAGAGTCCATTCGCTCCACATAGTCCGAACGAGGCAACGCCCCCGAACGCGACTCCGATGCCACCGCAGAACGCTCCGCAGGCGAACGCGAAGCCTTCCGCCAGCGAGCCATACGAGATGGCGCAGAACAACCCTGCGAATGCCGGCATTCCGCAAGACAACGATCGGACCGCGGCCGTCGATAATGAATCTAGCAGCAATGCGGGACAAAACAGCGATGCGGCGCAAAAAGATTCTTTGCCCAAGACCGCATCACGCTTACCTTTACTCGGGGTTCTCGGATTCATCAGCGTCAGCATGGGGCTGTTTGTCCGCTATCAGCGGACTAAAGACGCTAAATAGAGCTTTGCCTTCCTCGATACCCTCGATTCGCCGAGGTCTTTTTCATTTCTGGGCTTCGATACGGAGAAGCGGATTTCTTGATATTCTTGCCCTTCTCTCATGGCCACAACCAACGTTCAATCGATCCCGAAGCGCCCCGAACCGTCTGTTACCTACCGCTGGCTGGTTTTGTTCTTCGTCAGCATGACGATGTTCGGGAACTATTACCTCTACGACAGCATCGCTCCAGTCGCGGATTTGCTGAAGTCGCAACTCCACTTTAGCGACGAGAGGATCGGCAATCTATTCGTTGCCTACAACGTGGCCGCAGTCTGTCTATTGCTGTTCGGCGGCATCATCATCGACAAGATCGGTACTAAAAAGGCCGTTACTCTTTTTGGCGCGCTTTGCACTATCGCCGGCATTGTTACCGCGCTCACACCCAATGTGTACGTAATGTACGCTGGACGATTCCTTCTCGGGTTCGGCGCGGAGTCGCTCATCGCTGCCGTCACCACCGCTCTCGCCAAATGGTTTAAAGGAAAAGAAATCGGCCTCGCCTTTGGCCTCAACCTCACCATCGCACGCTTCGGATCACTGGGTACCGACTGGTCGCCTCGTTTAGCCAAGCCGCTCTATTCCAACTGGCACGATCCCCTCTGGCTCGCCGCCGTGATTGGCGGCGCCTGCACTCTGGGCGGAATCATTTACTGGATACTTGAGGCCATCGCCGAGCGCAAGTACGTCATCGGAGAAGCGAGCGCTACCGATAAGCTCGTTTTAAGAGACCTTCTCACCTTCAACCGTTCCTTCTGGTACATCACTGGGCTTTGCCTGACTTTCTATGCCGCCGTCTTTCCGTTCCGCTCCTTCGCTATCAAGTTTTTCCAGGAAGCCTACGGCATGACTCGCGAAGATGCCGGAACTCTGAATGGCTTCCTCCCCCTCGCCGCCATGGTGGCCACGCCGCTCTTTGGCCTACTGATCGATAAGGTCGGCAAACGCGCCCTGTTCATGGCCATCGGTTCACTCATCATTATCCCCGCCTACTTGCTGATGCTGCCCGCTCTGCACATCACGCCTTATGTGTCCATGACTATTATCGGCATCACTTTCTCGCTGATTCCCGCCGTAATGTGGCCCTCTGTCGCCTATTTGGTAGAAGAAAAGCGTCTCGGCACCGCTTATGCATTAATGGCCCAAATCCAACAGGCTGGTGTCGCCGTCATCTCGAACCGTATCGGCTGGCTCGACGACCATTTTGGCGCCGGCGTCACGAATCCATCGGGCTACAACGGCATGCTCTATCTCGTCTCGGCGCTCGGGTTCCTTGGCCTATTCTTTTCGTTCATGCTCTGGAAGAGCGAACGCGGCCAACACGGGCATGGGCTGGACAAGGTGAATCCGAAAACCAGTGGCTAGTGGTCAGTGGAATGACGAGCACAGGTGAAAACGTGAGAGCACACTAGAGACGCTTTAGATCAGCGGTAGAGCTGATTCGTGAAGATCGCTATGCCCTTCTTTGCAGAACGACCATCCCAGCGTAGACCAGCAAGCCCATTACAGTAAGGATGGTGAGCACCAGGCCTATGCAGAAGACGCCTTCCAGAAATCGCTTGATCCGGGACCACATACCGAGGCCCCCCTTCATCGCGTGATTCTGCCACTTCTTAGGTTACGGTTCCATACCTGAACTGTGAAAATTCGGTTTTTCCCAAAATGGAAGATACAGTTACTCGCGGCAGAATTTTGTTCTTAATTCTTAAATTGTTAAAAACATCACCTCTGAGTCTTCGATCGCAAATCGAAGTTCCGTTTTTTTCCTCAGGCAACGCGGCGAACGGAAAAATAGCCCAACCATGAGGAGGTGGATGTGAGCAGACCATTGAAAGGACGCCGAATCGCGGTGTTGTCCGCCGACGGTGTCGAAAAGGTTGAAATCAATGTTCCCGTAGATGCACTGAAAGCAGCGGGAGCAAAAGTGGACATTGTGTCGCTTGGACGGGGCACAATTCGCAGTATGAACCTGCACGAGCCCTCGAGCCGCTTCCGTGTGGATACAACGGTTCGAAAGGCAAATCCTGCCGACTACGATGGATTGCTGATTCCGGGCGGGTTCATCAGTCCTGACACCCTGCGGCAGTCGCAGGAAGC
>CAYWSM010000030.1:0-3214 GCA_964460935.1 uncultured Terriglobales bacterium
ATGCTTCGCCCCGGAGGCATTCTCGTCACCTGCAGTTGTTCGCACCACGTCGGCGAGTCCGACTTTGTCGATATGCTTCGTGAGGCCTCTGCCGATGCCCGCCGCGTCACTCGCGTCCTCGAAAAGCGAGGCCAGGCCAAAGATCATCCAATTCTGCTCGGCGTTCCCGAAACCAGCTATCTCAAGTGCGTGATCCTGCAGGTCTAGCGTCAAACCATGGCCGCCAGATGGAGGCCGGTCGCCCCGACCGGCATACCCTCCCCACGTTGGTATAATCAATGATTGTCCTCATGAGAAAGAACGCACTAGAGAAGGCTCGCAAGCCGCGCTTGATCCGCTCCACGACAGTGCTCACCGTTCGCAAGGACGGCAAAGTCGTCATGGCTGGCGACGGACAGGTCACCATGGGTGACCATGTCATCAAGCACAATGCCCGCAAGATCCGGCGCATGTACAACGACAAGATTCTCGCCGGTTTCGCCGGTTCCACTGCCGACGCGTTTTCGCTCTTCAGCCGCTTTGAAGGCAAGTTGGAGCAATACCACGGCAATCTTGGCCGCGCCGCCGTTGAATTGGCTAAGGACTGGCGCACCGACAAGGCTCTGCGCCATCTGGAAGCTCTGCTGCTGGTGGCCGATCCAAACCAGACGTTCCTGATCAGTGGCAACGGTGATGTCATCGAACCGGAGAGCGGGATCGCCGCCATCGGTAGCGGAGGCCCATTTGCCCAGGCAGCCGCGCAGGCGCTTTCCGAGAACACCAGCATGTCGGCCAAGGCGATCGCGGAAGCCTCGATGAAAATCGCAGGCAAGATGTGCATCTACACCAACGAGACGTTTGTCATCGAGGAGTTATAACGAGCAGTTAGCACCTAGTATTTGTATTTAGTCGGATTTCGATCACCGAACGACTTAAGTACTAATCACTGACCACTAACCACTAACCACTGACCACTAGTTTTTTATGGCTGGCTACTCCGGAACTCCGCTGCTGAAGAAGCTTGGCATCAAGGACGCCGATCGCATCCTTCTCGCTAACGCTCCGAAAGCGCTTCCCGAGGAACTGGCAGGCCTGGCATCGAGCACTCGTGGAGACTTGGAATTCGCCTTGCTCTTCCTCAAATCGCAAGCCGAGTTGAAGCGCGACTGGGCGAAGGTCTCAAGCCGTATTGTTCCGGATGGGATGCTTTGGATCGCCTGGCCGAAAAAAGCATCTGGAGTAGTGACGGATTTGACCGAAGACGTCATCCGCAACTTTGCGCTGAAGACTGAGTTCGTTGATGTAAAGGTTTGCGCCATCGACGAGACCTGGTCCGGCCTGAAACTGATGATTCGCAAGGAACATCGCACGGCTCGTTCGAAGAGCGTAGCGAATTAAGATTTGGCGCTAGTAAGCGTCGGCAAGGACTACATCACCAGCGTCCAATGACTGAATGCTGAGTGCTGTTTACTGATAACTGAACTATGGCCATTTATCTTCCCGGCACCGCAGAAGAAGAACAGGTTGGACTCGACGAGCTCACGCCGCGTGAAATCGTCGGCGAACTCGACAAGTACGTCGTTGGACAGCACGACGCCAAGCGCGCCGTTGCCATCGCGTTGCGCAACCGCATGCGCCGCCAGAAGCTCGCGCCCGATCTCGCTGAAGAAATTATCCCCAAGAACATCATCATGATGGGACCCACCGGCGTCGGAAAAACCGAGATCGCGCGCCGCTTGGCCAAGCTCGCCAACTCTCCGTTCCTCAAGGTTGAGGCTTCCAAGTTCACCGAAGTCGGTTACGTTGGACGCGATGTTGAATCCATGATCCGCGACCTCGTCGAGATCGCCATCGACATGGTGCGCGAAGAGAAACTCGAAGACGTCGCCGACAAAGCCGAACTCAACGCCGAAGAGCGCTTGCTCGACCTGCTGTTGCCAGCGGGCAACGTCGGCTTCGCCAGTAACTCGCCGTCGTCATCGTCCTCTCAGCCCGAACTCCTTCCGGGCGAAGCCTCCGGTTCCCGTACCCGCGAAAAGCTGCGCCAGCAACTGCGTGAAGGTAAGCTCGACGATCGGCTCGTCGAACTCGATGTCCGCGAAAAATCATTTCCCGCGTTCGAAATCATCTCCAACCAGGGCGTTGAGGAAATGGACGTCAACATCAAGGACATGCTGCCCAACATCTTCGGTTCGCGTTCCAAAAAGCGGAAGATGAAGGTCAGCGAGGCGTTCGACTATCTCGTGCAGGAAGAAGAGCAGCGCCTCATCGACATGGACATGGTCACCCGCACCGCCGTCGAGCGCGTCGAGCAATCGGGCATCATCTTCCTCGACGAAATCGACAAGATCGCCGGACGCGAAGGTGGCCACGGTCCCGACGTCTCCCGCGAAGGCGTGCAGCGCGACATTCTTCCCATCGTTGAAGGCACTACGGTCAACACGCGCTACGGGATGGTGCGCACCGACCACATCCTGTTTGTCGCTGCCGGCGCGTTCCATGTCTCGAAACCCAGCGACCTGATTCCCGAACTCCAGGGCCGTTTCCCGATCCGAGTCGAACTCCAGTCGTTGACGATTGAGGACTTCATCAAGATCCTCACCGAGCCGAAGTCGTCGCTCACCAAGCAGTACACAGCGCTGCTCGAAACCGAAGGTGTCAAACTCGAGTTTACGAAAGAAGCGCTGGAAGAAGTCGCGCGCTTCGCGTTCCGCGTGAATGAAGGCACTGAAAACATCGGCGCCCGTCGTCTTCACACCATCATGGAGCGCGTGCTCGACAAGATCAGCTTCGAAGCCCCCGATCTCAAAGACAAGAACGTCACCGTCGATGCCGATTACGTCCGCAACATGCTGGCCGACATCGTCAAGGACCAGGATCTCTCGCGCTACATCCTGTAACTACACGTTACCGTACTTTGGCGATAAACACGCCGAATGGCGGCAACGTCACGTTCGAGAGTTGCACGGGCTTGAAGGACAAAATCCCGCTGTGATACGACACCTGCTTGAAATTCGGCGTTGGAGCTGCCAGCAGCGGAGTGGCGACTGTGCTTTCGATGCCCTGCGACTGCAGGTTGTAATTCATCTTTTGTGCCAGGCTGCTCATGTTCAGCGCCACCAGCACCGCTTCGCCGTCCTCGCCCTTGCGCAGGAACGAAAGCACATTGGGATTGTCAGGGTTTACTGTCACGTAGCTCCCATCCCTTAGCGCCGCATTCGACTTCCGCAAAGCA
>CAYWSM010000031.1:0-2539 GCA_964460935.1 uncultured Terriglobales bacterium
CGAACTCGAGACGGTTGTCCTCAACGTGAATCCGACCGAGCGCCGCATCAGCCTTGGCCTGAAGCAGCTCCTGCCCAATCCATGGGAGTCGCTGCACGACAAGTATCCAACCGGAGCGACGGTTGAAGGCCGCGTTCGCAACCTGACCGACTTCGGGGCGTTCATCGAGATCGAAGACGGCATTGACGGACTGGTCCACGTCAGCAACCTGAGCTGGACCAAGCGCGTGAAGCATCCTTCGGAAGTGCTGAAGAAGGGCGACCGCGTGAAGGCCATCGTGCTCGGCATCGAGCCCGAAAATCGCCGCCTGTCGCTGGGCGTGAAGCAGCTCCAGCCCGATGTTTGGGAGACCTTCTTCGCGACTCACAAGATCGGCGACGTCATCCATGGCAAGGTTTTGCGCCTGGCAAGCTTCGGAGCGTTTGTGGAACTCGCTGACGGCGTCGAAGGCCTGTGCCACAACTCGGAAGCGGTTGACGAGCATGGCGCGCCCATCAAGCTGGAGCCCGGTTCGGACCACGAGTTCAAGATCATCAAGATGAACCCGGCCGAGAAGAAGGTGGGCCTGAGCATCCGTGCGGTGGGCGACGAAGCCACTCGCGCCGACGTAGAAGCCTACAAGCACCCGGTATCGAGTTCGAGCTCAACCAGCACGATCGGCGAATTGATCGACTGGAAGCGCGCAAGCAACGAGAACAGCTAGTAACTTAATTAATGAAGGAATGAAAGAAGGCCACCAGAACAGGGTGGCCTTCTTTTTGTCCTGGCAGGAGATCAATGTTTGTTTCTTGCCTGCGTTTCACAACGATTCTTTATAACTTCGAGAATGCTGTTCTGTATATCGCGCATGATGGCGTCTGTCCATAGGTGCGCATACCAGTTGAAGTCGGTGCTTACACGGTGGCGGCTGGAAAGGTGCAATCTCGTCCATCCATTTGGCAGGGACTCGATCTCATAGTCTCCGTGCAGGACATCGAAATATGGCCCGCCAACCCGCACGTGTTGATCCAGGGTAGTGTTTGGGATTCGTTCCGTTTCCGCATGAATGGAAAACGCAAGATGCTGGTTCGGCTGCCATATATCCACCTTCTCAATAAACAACACTCCGCCGGCGAACGTGGCATGACGGATGGCACCGACGCCTTCGTAGGACAGAGTTGCTTCATCTGGCGCCGGAAATCCGATACGGCGACTCCATGTGCTCGTTAATTCGTTCTTTTGTATTTTGGGGACGCGCTCGATGTTATGCCAGACGATATCGGCCGGGGCCTGAATGTCGATAGAGGTATGAACGGTTTGTATCTGCTCACTACGAAGCAGGCGTTGTGTTAGAGGGCTAACCATCATCGGGAGAAGCAGAACGACTGCCAATACTCCGGTTTGAGCCCTTGGTGACTTAAGCATGCGTGCAGCGAGTCCGCCAAGGAGACCTCCTAAGCTGCCCAAAATCCATGCTAGCGGTGCAAGCAGAACAACACAGATGGCTCCTTCCCATGCGGTTATGAGTGTTCCCAGGAGAGCGACCGAAACCACGAACCACGGAAGGAAGAACCACAACTTTAGCGGTTGACGAGATTCTCTTTCGGCAAGAAAGACACTGATGAATCCCATCACAATGGGCACCACTATAACGAAGCCGAATGACATGACTTCAAAGCGGTCAAACCAGCTTCGGCCGGCAATCCAGCGGATTGCGAGACCGTAAAGCACTCCAACTGGAACATACAGCCAATATTTCCGATTCTTACGGCGGTAATCGGATCCAGGCAATATCGTTAATTTGGGTGCCATTTGTCGATGGGTGTATTAGCGACTTACTGTACCAAGAAAGTCTCGCGAACCAAATAGTCAATGGTTCGCGCTTCTCTCCCTCACCTGCTCTGAGGTCAACCCATACAGCGGCGGTGCCGGAACACCCAGAATAGCCAGATACAGATAGATCTGCCCCCGATGATGACACTCATGTTCCACCATCGCCCGCAGCCACTTCCATGTGGTGATTGGAACGCCATCAGGTGTCATACACTTTGCCTGCAAATCTTGTGGGGTGAGCCGCGAAAAGATCTCCACCGACTCGCCATGCAGCAGCTCGATATACGCGAGTACGTTTTCGTAGCTATCCGCCAGTTCGCGCCCGCATCCCGGATACGCCGACTGTCTTCCTGCGACAGTTTCCGCGTACATGTATCGCTCGATCGTCGCCAAATGACGAACCAAATCGCCCAGCGTGAACTTGCCGGGAGCGTAGGTCCATTCGATCTTGTCGGGAGGGATGCAACGGACGACACGCATTGTCCGGCCACGAATGTTCTCCCAATACGGCAGGAAAGACGCAATATCGTTGATTTCCATACGCAGAATATCGATTCCGGAACTTACGTTTCGACGCAGGAAACGTGGGGTGAACATTCGGCGTGTGCGTCGGGTCACAGAGCACCCTTAACAGCCGGGATATGCTGGACGGGTTATTGCCTGCTGTTGCGGTTTTTGCGAGGTGAACCCTGGCGGTCCAGGCAGTCCAACACATCAAACGCATGCG
>CAYWSM010000032.1:0-5956 GCA_964460935.1 uncultured Terriglobales bacterium
TTGCGCAACCAAAGCGGTCAGCTATTAATCCAGCAATAGACGGCAAATGAAAAGGCCTCCCGCGCAGGGAGGCCTTTGTGTAAACCAAGTGTTACTGCGTGGCGCCGACAGTACCGGTACGGTCCAGTGTTGCCGGCTTCACCGCGAAGAACTCGTGATCGTACAATTCGCGATAGAAGTGTCCCGATAATTCTGCCGCTTTGGGGCCGAACGTCGGGCGTCCTCCGCGCAGGAAGATTACTGTCACGATCTTGCCGTACTGCGTATTTGCATACGACGCAAACCAGCCGAATCGAACACCATCTTTCGAGCAGGTCCCGGTTTTACCGAGGATTTCTTCCTCGTTGAAGTTGTAGCGCACGCTGCGCGCTGTGCCGTAATGCACTGCGCCCTCCATGCCGTCAAGCATTTCCGGAATCTGCGCCTGAATATCGAGGTGCCGTTTCACGCGCGGCTGGAAATGCGCAACTTCTTCCGGCGTCGTCGGATGCTGCAGGTAATAGAGCGTTCCGCCATTTGCAATCGCCGAGACAAGCGCCGCGAGTTGCAGAGGCGTCATATTAATGCTTTCCCCGAAGGAACACATCTTACCAACGCCACCCAGCTTTGCGTCCAGTTCCTCGGTAGGATAGGTTCCGAGGTGCTCGCCAGTGATGTTGTAGCCGGCAAGCTCACCGAGTCCGAACTGGTGCGCGTAATAGCTGACTTTCTCAAATCCTAGCTGGCGTCCGACGATTTCGAAGAAGGTGTTATTGGAATGCGCCAGGGCAGTGGTCAGGTTCATCCTGTAACCGCCGCCGAGGTTGATCTTCGTGTCTTTGGTGATGATGCCTTCACTCAACGCCGAAAGCGCCACTGACAGCTTGATTGTCGAACACGGCGTCGCGCCTTCCGACAGCGCAAGGTCCTGGTTCACCATCGCCAAAATCCGGCCCGTATTAGGATCGACCGCAACGACCGTACCGTTCATGTTGCCCAGGGCGTCGATCGCCGCCTGGCGCACGACCGGGTCCTCACCCGAGATCACGTCGCCAGTCGTCTGGTTCTCCGCATAGGAGTTCCCCGTGAACCGCTCGTAGTAACGATGGCGGTAGCGCGTCGGCTTCACGCGGCGCTTCGTGCTGCGTTTAGTCGCCGATTTCGCCACGGGACGGCTATGACGCGACTGGCTCAGCTTCTTCTTTGTGCGAACTGACTCAGTGATCGTCTGCGATTTGGATTTTGAATAGTGGTTGGAAACCGTAGCGGCTCCGGCCGGCAATGACAAAACAATTGCCAGCGTGAACACCAGGAAGAGACGAATTAGCGGAGACCGATTCCTCATCACGAATACCGAAGACCCGAAAAATCTTCCAGAGCGCTTCATCGACACTATCGGCAAGGATCCCTTGCGAGATCAAGGAGTTGCCGCTTCTGTCGGGGAAGCTGCGCGATGGTAGCCTGATTTCGATCGCTAAAGCAATCAGAAATCACGGCTTTCCATCGAACTCACCTTCTATGATAACGGATGCCGAGCTCCTGCTGGACGTTGCGATCGTGACCATGCGGTTGTACACCTTGGTAACCAGGAAGGAATTACATAGGACACATACATTAACCGAGCAGTAAATGGTGGCAATTCGTGAGTTTCTCAATTCATCAGTTCGTCAGATTCGGCAACAGCTCTGGTTGGACTGATAAACTGAAAAACTGAACGGACTGATGAACTGAATCATGATCAAAACTCTGGAATGGACTCCCGAAGGCGTTAAATTCATCGACCAAACCAAGCTTCCGACCGAGGAAGTTTACGTAACCTGCACCGATTACCTTCAGGTCGCCGATGCCATAAAAACCATGATTGTTCGCGGAGCCCCGGCCATCGGTGTCGCCGCAGCCATGGGCATCGCGCTGGGCGTCCGAGATGCTGAAGGCGACCACGTCGCCGAGCTCCGCCGCCAGTTCGACCAGATCTGCGACACGATGGGCGAAACTCGCCCCACGGCTGTCAACCTTTTCTGGGCGATTCGCCGCATGCAGGACAAGTTCGAGGAGATCAGCGAGCTGCCGGTCAACCAAATCAAGCAGGCCATGATCACCGAGGCGCAGCGCATGTACCTGGAAGACATAGCGGCAAACGAGACTATGGGGCGTAATGGAGCGGTTCTGCTTCCCTCTTCAGGCGGAGTGCTGACTCATTGCAATGCGGGTGCACTCGCCACTTGCGGCTACGGCACAGCTTTGGGAGTGATTCGCGCCGCTGTCGAGTCCGGCAAGAAGATTCACGTTTACGCCGACGAAACCCGCCCATTTCTGCAAGGATCACGACTGACCGCATGGGAACTGGTGAAGGACAATATCCCGACAACTGTCATCTCCGACAACATGGCCGGGGCCATGATGCGCCAGGGCAAGATTGGCGCGGTGATTGTCGGAGCCGACCGCATCGCCGCCAACGGCGACGTCGCCAACAAGATCGGCACTTACACGGTTGCAGTATTGGCGAAGGAGCACGGTATCCCGTTTTACGTGGTTGCACCCTGGAGCACGGTGGACATGGAAACTCCCGATGGCAGCAAGATTCCGATCGAGCAGCGCAGTTCGAAAGAAGTCACCCATATCGCCGGAAAGCAGATGACGCCGAACGGAGTGAAAATCGAGAATCCGGCATTCGACGTTACCCCTAACCAGTACGTTACAGCCATCATCACCGAACGTGGCGTAGCCAAGGGACCGTATGAGAAGTCGCTGAAGAACCTTGCTGAGTTGGCTGTAACAGTCTAGATCTGTTCAGGATTGCCGCTTGTGTGGACCGGCTTCCAATCCCGTCCTTTTTTCTACTCCACCACCGTCACAGTCATTTTCATGTTGCCGTGCCCTGTGCCGCAGAAGTGATGGCAGATCACCGTAAACGTCCCGGCCTTGTCCGGTTGCACCTTAACATCAAGTGGCTTGCCGGGTTCAATCAGTTCATCCACTTTTAGCGCCCTGACAAAAAACCCATGCGTTACATCCTGCGACGTCAGCCGCAGCACCACTGGCTCGCCTTTTTTCAGCGTGATGTTGTCTGGGATAAATCCAAATCGCTTTGCCGAAATCTCAATCACCTTTGGCTGCTCAGCGGCGCGGGTTGCCGGAACCGGCCCTGCGAACACTAGCAGTACTAACAATGTCGTTACACTCAATCCTCTCTTCATAGGTTCACCGCCCTTGCCATTTGCTGAATCCCGTTCACTCCCGAATACTCACGCAACGTCAATTCGACGTCCTTGACTGCAAGTTCCGCGTCATTCGCTTGAACGGTTCTTATTCCCAGGTTCTGAAATGGATGATCCTTATCGAACGCGATTGGCTTCTTTACGCCGTTCACCTTTTCGGGATCGGGAAAGGCGAATATCAGCGAACGCGCGGCATAGTGCTTCACATGTCCTTCGGTGTGCTCGTCGTCGCGATGGATGTGACCGTAGAGAACGGTTACGTGCTCAAACGGTGAAAGCGTGTTCATCACGTCATCGCCGTCGCTTGTGAACCACTCCCAATCCGGACGCAAATCAAACAGCGGCCTGTGCGTGAACACCACAATCGGAGCCGTCTTCGGAAAACGCGCCAGGTCCTGCTTCAGCCACTGCAACTGCTCTGTGCCGACCTGTGGCTTCGGCTGTGAGACGTTATCGAGAGCTACAAAGTGCACGCCCTTGTGATCGAACGAATAATGCGACTCCCCGAAATGCTCGTGGAACAGCACACCGCTATCGATTCCCGCGTCGTGCTCTCCCGGAACGTAGTAGGTCTTCTCGACCTTCATTCGTCCCGCGATCTCCTTGAACTTCTGCATCCGCTTCGCGTGCTGATCCTTATCTTCCGTGTCATGCGTCAGGTCGCCGGTGAACAGCACGAAGTCCGGACGTTCCGGCAGTCCATTCACCACTTCCACCGCACGCTCAAAGGCCGCCGTCCCCAGCGGAACCGGCGGCCCGTTGAATCCCACATGCGAATCACTTAGTTGCAGGAACGTAAACGGCTTGACCGCCTCACCATTGTGATCTTTCATTCGCTCGCCAAACGCGCGTCCCAGGGCCGACGACCGCAGTCCTGGACTGACCGCATAGAGCGTTCCCAGCCCCAGTGACATCCCGGCAAACTGCAAGAAGTTTCTTCGCGTCCGTTCTCCCATACTCGGTGCCCTCTGTTTCTGCGTGCCTCTGTATTTGAGTCACGGTCGTATTCGCATACGAATCTGTGGACGTCTTTCACCCTCGACCGGCATCGCGCGCCTAATCAGATATTCAGATAATCTGATATCAAGATTCATCTGCTGCTCAAATAACTACCGTCCTCCACACCTATTCCCGGCTTCCCAAAAAATAAAAATCCCGCTCTCACGGGAATAAATCAGAGTCCAATTGGTTATCTCTGGAAAGCCGTTATGTCCCGCGAGCGCGATCTTGAATTCGAGGCTCTGGCCCTGCCGCTACTCGAGCCGCTCTATAACTTTGCATACTGGCTCGCGCAAAATCGCGAGGAAGCTGAGGATCTCGTGCAGGAAACGTTCGCCAAATCGCTGCGTGGTTTCGACTCGTTTCAGCGCGGGACGAACTTTAAGGCCTGGATCTTTCGAATTCTTCGCAACACCTTCCTGACCTCTCGCACGGGGCTTCGGACTCTGCCCATGCTTGACATCGACGATCCAGCCGTCGATCCGCATGTCACCAGCGGTGACAATCCCGAGCGTTATCTGTTACGGATTCGCGACCGCGAGGCGATCGAGCGCGCCATGGAAGCCCTCCCTGTTCATTACCGAGAAGTTGTATTGCTTTGTGATGTGGAGGAGATGCGCTACCAGGAAATTGCCGATCTCTTACAGATTCCAGTCGGCACCGTCATGTCTCGGCTTTTCCGCGGGCGCAGCCAGATGCGGGCGCTGCTCACTCAAAACGAACTTTCGAGGAACAAATGACCTGCGAACTATGGCGCGACCAGATCGAACCTTACATCGACGGCGAGCTTGCCTCCAGCCATGATGCCGAAGTGTTCGCCCATCTCTGCGCCTGTCCTAACTGCAACACCTTTGCCGCTGAAGCCATCCACCTTAAGCGCGCCGTCAGCCAGGCCGGCCACCGCTATCAACCCAGTGCTGAATTCCGACGCCAAATCGTGGATTCGATCGGCGCTCGTCGTCCTGCCCGCCGCTTGCCGTGGACATCTCTCGCCTTCGCCGCAGCCGCTATGCTCATCATCGCGGCCATTGCTCTCTTCGCCTTCCGCGCCGGTCGCCCCGACGTCACTCGCGAGATCGCGGATATCCATCTCAACACGCTTGCCTCAGCCAATCCAGTTGACGTCGTTTCCAGCGACATGCATACCGTCAAGCCGTGGTTTCAGGGACGTGTACCCTTCACCTTCAACCTGCCCGACCTGACTAACTCGCCCTTCACGCTCACCGGAGGCCGTGTTATCTACCTTCACGGGACCCCGTGCGCCCAACTGCTGTTCCAGTACCGCCTGCATCGGGTCTCAATGCTGATCGGCCCCGCCAGTATCCTCGCCATTGGTAATCGCCAACTTCCCAATGGCTTTCATCTCGTCCGGTTTGAGAAGAATGGCTATGCCTACATGACCGTGGGCGATCCTGGAATGGACACGTTGACCGATCTATCTCAACGCATGCAGACAGTCCAGAACTAACCGTGTTTTCTGTGATGAGTCACAGTTGTGCCCCTAGGAACGCGAAACCTTCAGTCGAGATAGACATCCGATAAAATCGAGCCTCGATGCATCGACAAAAGCAGATGCCTCGCTCCGCTCGCCCATGACAAAATAGATAATTTCGCTACAATGAACACCACCAACTAATGCAGACCTATCTCATCGTCGCGGTCATCGCGTACCTGCTCGGCTCTATTCCCTTCGGCTACATTCTGGTTCGTCTGTTTCGCAAGCAGGATGTGCGAACCATCGGGAGTGGCAACATCGGCGC
>CAYWSM010000033.1:0-5992 GCA_964460935.1 uncultured Terriglobales bacterium
TCGAGACGAAGAAGAACAGGAACCTGAGCCGGTGAAGATGAAGCCGATCATCTCCGTAAACGGTAAGGACATTAAGAATCCGCACCGCTCAGCGGCTTGAGCCAAACACTACCGGAGTTCCACCTTCGTAACCTGCTTATACCCTGCATTGATTGACCCTCAGCGTTGATGCGGCGAAAATCGCAGCAGTGTCTGAAGTTCTCACTGTCGAAGCTCCGGTCAAATTGGCCGACGCATCGCCTGCGATGCCTTCGCACCGGACCACTCCTGCCGCAGTCTGGTGGGCGGTTGTAGTTGCGTTCGTGTTCCGCTACGGCTGGGTGCTGGTCGCGCACAAGTATCGATTCACACTGCCGACGCATTATGACTTTGGCGAAGAGATGGGGGCGGTGGCCAGATCGCTGGTCACAGGACATGGGTTTAGTTCGCCTTTTCCGGAACTGAGTGGACCCACTACATGGGTAGCGCCTGTCTATCCTTTTCTCATCGCTGGCGTCTTCAAGATCTTTGGACTCTATTCGACCGCGTCTGCACTCGTCATGTTGGCATTGAACAGTGCGTGCTCGGCTCTTACCTGCTGGACAATTTACCTGCTGGGCATTCAACTCACTACCCGGCGGATCGCCATGTACTCAACCTGGTTATGGGCAATCGTGCCGCAATTCATGGTGTGGGCTATCGACTGGGTTTGGGATGCAGCACTGACCGGTCTCGTCCTCAGCAGCTTTGTGCTTATTGCCTTGCGAATGGGGCGCGGCGCAACCCGCAAACAATGGGCTTGGTTCGGAGTCGCATGGGGAATTGCCGCGCTACTAAACCCAACGTTGCTGGCCATTCTGCCTCCTATGTTGCTGTATATCGGGTGGCATGCATGGCGTCGCGGAGAGCCATGGGTTGGCCGGGCGGCTCTCTGTTGTGTTCTTGTCGTTGTAATGATCACGCCATGGCTGGTACGGAATTATTTCGCCTTTGGAAAGTTCGTCTTTATCCGCGGAAACTTCTGGGCGGAAATGCGTTTCGGCAACAGTATCTACGGCGACGGCACTGAAATGGGTTTTACCCATCCAGAAACCAATATGTATGAACGGCGGAAGTATCTGACGATGGGTGAACAGGGTTATTTCGATTGGAAAAAACGTGACACAGTCGAGTTCATTCGCACTTACCCAAAGTATTTTGCCGAGCTTTGTGGTCGCCGTGTGCTGCTCTTCTGGTGGGACTTTGACGACGTATCGGGCTATACGGACTTCGTTCTGCTAACGATGGGCCGCCGGACCTTTTCGACGCTCGCGTTTGTCGGGATGATCTGGCTGTTTGTAAAGCGCCGGCGTGGAGCAGGAGTGGTTGCCGGAGTCCTGTGCCTGTTTCCTGCTGTGTTCTATCTAACCTATCCGCCCGCACGCTACCGTCACGTCATCGAGCCGCTATTACTGATCTGCGCTGTCTATGCCGTCTCGCAGGTCCGCGAATTCAAACGACTGTTCCCGGCAGATTGAAAACTCATCGAGCTGCTGTTGCCATTGGCTCCAACGGTTCCAAGTGAGCTGTGAAGTGCCGCAAGAACGGCGCTTCTGAGGTTAGCTTCATTCCTTTCACGTGATCCCGTTTCTTCCAGACTTCGAGAATGACTTCGATCACGTAGTCGATATGGCTCTGCGTATAAACGCGGCGTGGAATAGCCAGGCGAACGAGGTCCCATTTTGCGGCGTCGGCAAACATCAGTCGGCCAATTTCGACCGTCCGGATCCCGCCTTCGATATAAAGTTCGTTGGCGAGCGCGACACCGGGGAACTGGTCGAGCGGGATATGCGGCAGAAACGCGCGCGCGTCGAGATACACCGCATGACCTCCAGGCGGCTGCACGATCGGCACCCCTTGTTTTGAGATGTGATCGCCGAGATAGCTGGTTGAAACGATGCGATAGCGGAGATAGTCTTCTTGTAACGCTTCCTGTAGTCCGACGGCGATCGCTTCGAGATCGCGGCCAGCGAGGCCACCGTAGGTTGGGTAACCTTCAGTCAGGATCAGCAGATTTTTTTCCTGCGCGGCCAGCACGTCATTGTTAGTGCATAGGAATCCGCCAATGTTTGCCATGCCGTCTTTCTTCGCCGACATGGTGCAGCCGTCGCCGAGAGCAAACATCTCCTGTGCGATTTCTTTTGGCGTCTTCTTCTCGTAGCCCTGCTCGCGCAATTTGATGAAGTAGGAATTCTCGGCAAACCGGCAGGCGTCGAAGTAGAGCGGGATACTGTGCTTCCTGCACACGGCGCTGACGGCCTTCGCATTTTCCATCGAGACTGGCTGGCCGCCGCCGGAATTGTTGGTGATAGTCAACATCACCAGAGGAATGCGCTCGCGGCCTACGCTGGCGATCAGTTGCTCAAGTGCGGCAACATCCATGTTGCCCTTGAACGGATGGTATCTAGCGGGGTCTTTCGTTTCGGCGATGGGCAAGTCAACCGCTTCGGCTCCCACAAACTCGACATTGGCGCGTGTGGTATCGAAGTGCGTGTTATTGGGCACAACATCGCCCTTCTTGCACATCACGTTGAAGAGAATTCGTTCAGCAGCGCGTCCCTGATGCGTCGGGATCACGTGATGATAACCGAAAATATCCTGCACCGAGTCGCGGAAACGAATGAACGACTTCGATCCGGCGTAGCTTTCATCGCCTTCCATGATCGCGCCCCACTGGTATGTGGACATGGCGCCTGTGCCGGAGTCAGTAAGCAGATCAATGAGAACGTCGTCCGCTGGAAGCAGGAATAGGTTGTAGTGCGCGGCACGGAGCAGTTCAACTCGTTGCTCACGCGTGGTCCAACGAATCGGCTCAACGGACTTGATGCGAAACGGTTCGATGATAGTGCGAATCGGCATGGAAGACCTCGACAGGAGATTCTACGCCTGAGTGGTCGCTTTGGCGGTGGTCATGGGATTGTAACGAGTGCGGAAATGGGAATTGAACATAACATTAATTCGGACGATCCGCAGTCAGATCACAAACGCAGTGTTCACAGACTCCTTATCCTGCAACTGCTCACGCGTTTGTCTGGAGGGTATTTCCAGTGGGTACTGGACGCCGCGTGAGAAACGGTCGAGTGGCTTGATCAGCCACTGCGGTTCGAGTCCGCTGCCCTCCGTTCGGCTACTCGGCCTGAGTAACTTGACTTTACCATTCACTGGCGTAACCTAAATTTGACCGTTTCTCAAGCGTTCAGTACCTATGCCCCGGCCGATCACCGGGGCTTTCGCTTTTGGCGCAATCCTGGGTGGGCATCTACAGCGCATCGCGGCTATGGTCCACCAGCAGCACTGCCGCGATCCCTGATGACACACACGCCACCATCAAATAAGCGGCAGGCGCCATGCTCTGGCCGGTAGCACGAATCAGCGCGATGGCAATCATGGGAGCCGTTCCGCCGGCGATACCGATTCCTACATTCAGCACCAGCGCATGGGCGCTGACTCGATATCCTTGCGGAAACTGTTCGGCCAACATGGCCGGGGCGGTGCCCATAACGACAGCTAGCAGTCCGGCCAGAATCAGTTGGGCCAACCATAGTCCGCCGACGCCCCTGTCGATCACCACTTTGAACAGTTCCCACGCCAATGCCGCCTCAAGGAAGAAGGCTGTTGCCAGTAGCGTGCGCCGCCGAATCCACCGGTCGGAAATCCAACCTGCAAGCGGTACCAGCACAAGCGCCAACGCCTGCCCAGCAGAATTGATCCTCAAAGCGGAGCCTTCTGCAATGTGGGCGAACTCTCGGCCAAACGTCGGTAGAAAAACCATGGACAGGTAGTTGGATATGCCGTACCCGCAAGTGAAGAGCATGGCAACGAGCATCGTCCGTGGTATTTTGCGGAACGCCTGCAAAGCAGGCCAGCGGGCGATCAATCGCGCGAGTGGAGAGGTTGGCAAACGAGCGCCAGTCTCGAACGGATTCTTCCTCGATGCACCAGCCTCCTGTTCTTGCTGGACTTCTTCAGGGGGAAGATGTCTCCGCAGCAGGTAGCCAACAAACGCAAGTATGCCTCCGAATAAGAAGGGAACACGCCACAATTCATGAAAGCGCGACGTGTAAGTTTCCCCAATGGAACTGACCCCTGCGGCAAGAAGCATGCCAACCGTGGCTCCAAGGTTGGCGACGCTACCAGCCAGTCCGCGCCTGTTCTGTGGTGCGGTTTCCACCAGATAAGTGACAGATCCAACGAATTCGCCGCCGACGGAGAATCCCTGAAATAAGCGAATAGCAATCAGCGAAATCGGCGCCCAGATCCCGATTGCGCCATAGGATGGCAGAAGACCGATAGCAGCGGTCGATATCCCCATCAGCGCCACCGAGAGCACCAATACGAATTGGCGTCCGCGGCGGTCGCCAACTTTTCCTAAGACAATTGCACCGATGGGCCGCATCGCGAATCCGACGGCGAATCCCCCATATGCGCCGAGGAGCGCGGCAATCCGGTCATGGGAAGGAAAGAATAAAGAGGCGAGTACTGGCGCGAGCAATCCATACAGCCCAAAGTCGTACCACTCGATGACGTTGCCAATACCAGCAGCGACAACAACCCGGGTTCTTGACGACATCGTCACCAGGTCGATCAGTGTATATGTTTACGGTCGCTCAAACACCGCCACGGCATTCGGATAGTCGACTGTAATTCGAAAGTACTGCAGCCCTGATCCGCCTAGTGCTCCTTCCACCTGCTTGTCCATGAACTGCGTCATGAATTTGTGAAACGCCCCGTCTGGACGGCGCGTGAACCACACAGGTCCGACTTTGTATCCGGCGACAGTGATTTCTGGCGCCTGGATCATTGGCTGTCCTGTCGGATCTTCCGCATCATCCACATATTTCCAATCAGGATGGTTTTTGTGCCACGAATCGAATGTCTCCTGCGCCATGAAACTGGTTGCTCGCTGCACTGGACCGCCATCGCCAATATTCTTCAATGCTTCTGGCTTCAGATAAGTCGTCGCTCCAGTATCGAACAGAACATCGAGCGATTGTCCATCGACGGTGATCGTGATTCGTGGGAAGTTGGCCGAGCGCTTTCCATTCGAGTCGGTTTGGAATCCGAGCGTAATGGTGTGGTCTGGATTTTTCGGAACATCTCCGTCAGCGCGCCAGAGTAGCGTGCCTTCCTTGTAACCCCAAGTCCAAGTCCGGCCGCCGAACCACTCCTGCCCGAGCATGCCGGACAGATTCTCCATGTGCGGCGGAGCTTTGTCGGTGAACACCGGCAGGTAGCTTTTGCCCAAGGCTGGCGGAATGCTTTTGCCCGATTGGAAAGGAGGGAAGTCCACTATCTCCATGCCAGATTCAGAGTGTGTCTTCAGACCAGCATTCTTCACCGCTTCCGGAAGAATAAAGAGTCCGCCACCACTATCGGTGTAGAAGCGCAACGAAACGCCAGAAGTCGTCACGGGAACCACGTAGAATCGGTGTCCCTCGTACGAGACTGGCAGCGAAACCGGCACTCCTGTTTTCGGTGTTTGGGAGTAAGCAACTAATGAAACGAGAATAACGGCAACGACCAGGGCAGATCGTGCGACTTTCATGGAACCTATCTTAGTCCTGTGTCCGACTGCTTACGCGAACAGAAATTCTTTCGTTCGCAGTTCCTTAATCTGATCGCGCAACTTTGCTGCTTTCTCGAACTCGAATCGCTTCGCCGCTTCGCGCATATCGTTCTCCATGCGCGTAATGAAGGCATCCAGTTCTTCCTGTGACTTGAAGTCGGGCACATCGCCGTCCTTGGGAACTTCGACGTAATCAGCCTCGACGATGTGCGCCAGCGACATATCCACCGGTCGCACAATCGATTCCGGTGTGATTCCATGCTCGGTGTTGTACGCCTCCTGGATCGCGCGGCGGCGGTCCGTCTCGTCGAGCGCCTTCTTCATCGAATCGGTAATGTTATCGGCGTAGAGAATCGCGCGGCCATTCAGGTTGCGCGCGCAGCGGCCGATGGTCTGGATCAGCGATCC
>CAYWSM010000034.1:0-4584 GCA_964460935.1 uncultured Terriglobales bacterium
GATTACGTGGTGGAAGCGGCGAAGTAAGCTCAGTTCTTAACTCCTAAAGCTTGTCGGGCGCTCCTCTTCCTGGGGAGCGCTCGTCACTTGTGCCAAGCAAAATACATTCCTCCGGCAAACTTTCCCCTTAACTTATGTTCCGTTTTCGGAACAAGAACTGCAGTTTTTGTTGACACAACAAAAATTCGTGTACTCTCCTCCCATCATTTTGGGGACCTCGCGCTCTGCGAGAAAGATTTCCGGGCCTGAATAGTCGATCAGGAGAGTCGCCAATGATCCGTGCTGTGCACGCACACGCTGTTCTGAGTCTTTGTCTACTTCTGTCAGCCGTCAACTCATTCGCGCAGCAGCGACCGCATGTGGCGGCCCCGCACCGCCCGATTGCGCCACGAGTCGAAAAGCTGGTGAAGGAACTACGCGTGCCAACCAGGCGCACAATGGTCGGCGGTCTCTGGATGACCGACGCCAATTGGAAGTCGTCTCTTTACCTGCGCAACAGCGTCGAGACCGATCCGATCGAGGTCACGCCCATCCTGTACCTGGCGAACGGCAAAAGATACCCGCTCGCACCCGTCACGATCGAACCTGCGGGCAATGTGATTATCGATATCAACGATGCCCTTCAGAAGCAGGGAATCTCCTCATGGGCTACGCTCAGTGGATACGTGGAACTCGAATACAACTGGGCCTGGGATCCGTTTTGCGCCACTGTCCGCGATATTGATACCGCGCACAGCCTCATCTTCAGCTATAGCCTGCGTCCCACACTACCGACGCCAATTCAGGTTAAGCAGGGCACACCTGTAAAGGTACCTCCTGCGGTCGAAGGAATGTGGTGGAAGCAGGAGAGCAATGTTACTGGCTTCGTCTCGGTAGCCAATCTCACGGGGCAAGCGGCAAAAACCAGTATTCAGACCACTGATAATCTGGGGAATATCATTGAACAACACGATTTCACTGTTTCGCCTCATGGCATGAAGGTGATCAATCTTACCGAACTTCTTTCCAGCACTGCGTTTGGTGGTGGAATCCGCGTTATGTCCAGTCAGCCGATGGACCAACTTATTGTAAGCGGCGGACTCGAAGATCAGGGGACGGGGTACTCTGTGGCGATTCCGTTTACGGCTCCACAGAAACTCGAACTTCCGAATCAACCCACACAGGTGGAAATCGCGGCATTGGGAATCATGACTGGGCCCGCGGATTCGATGATGGCGTTTCCCGCAGGCACAACGTTCACCCCGTACTCAGTACTGCGAAACGCCTCCGAGTCCCCCACCTCACTGGTTCCCACGCTCTGGTGGATGGAAGGTGGCTCTCCCCACTCGGCGCAGCTTCCGCAAATCACGGTTCCGGCTCACGAAACTGTAAACATGGATGTCGTCTTACTCCTGGCCCAATACGGTCCCAAAAACTTCAGCGGCAGTTTCAACTTGGTGTTTGATGCCGATCTGGGAACCGCTGATTTGCTTATGAGTGCCGGTAGCGTAGACCAGACTAACAACTATGTGTTCGAGACCGTTCCCCGTGGTGTGGCTGAAAGCACGGCGAAAGCCCTCCAATACTGGAGCATAGGAAACGGTGATGACACCATGATCACTGTCTGGAATCCTGCCGATGAGCCACAGAATTTCGTTCTGACGCTGTTTTTCTCTGGCGGGCAATATGCTCTACCGCTTTACCTAGAGCCGCGGGCTACGCGCTCCCTCAATGTTTCGGAACTGGTCCAGAATCAGGTACCAGATGCCAGTGGAAACATTATCCCGGCGAGTGTACACGAAGGCAGCGCGGTAATTTCCGGCAGCCGCGCTGAAAACGAGGCAATCCTCGTCGCTATCGATTCGGGTGTTTACAACGTGAAGAAGGCAACGTGCTCGAATTACTGCACCTACTGTTACGGATACAACAACTCACAGGTAGTTGTCGATGGCGTTGTGCTGCCGACCGGGGGCAATGCGCAGGAGCATTTATATGCACAATACAACAGTGGCGGTCAGTATGACTTTACTGGCGGGACAAGCCAATGGAATTCGACTGCTACGAACGTAGCGACGGTTAGTGCTGGTCTCGTGCATGGTCAGTCGATCGGCTCCGCCTCAATCTCGGCTGTAGCGGGGCCGGTTACGATGAATGAAGGGTATATCTGCTTCGGCCCCAACCCGATACCTTGCCCAATGGGATACGTCGGAGGCTCAGCGGGAGCATATATTGGTCCGTATCGCGTCGAACCTGTGAGTACAATCGTTCAGGGCACATTCCCGCCTGGAGAATGCCCAACGGGAGGTCCTGATCCAGGCTATCTAAGAGCCGTTAACAATCAGGTGCAGTACTTTAACGGAGCGGGGTATCTCTATTCCGTTACAGCGGCTGACATCATCGTTGTAGGTTCGAGGCATGATTTAGGGAGCGGAACATCTACCGGGAGCGTACAAACAGAACCCGACGGCACCTTTTATGATGGATACTCAATTTGCTCAACGGCTTGCCCGGGAAGCAGTGGAGAAACCGATGCTCTTCAGAGTTGGACCGTTAATGGAGTTGCGTTGCCACATGCAAATGCTATTGTCTACAAATGCAATTCGATCACGATTGATGGATTCTAAGCTAAGCGGTGGATTCGCGGCTGCATATGCGATGCTGTTTGTGACCCTTGTCTTCTGGGGTATGATTCTCAACGCGTCTCCCACACTCGTCGACGGCGTTGTCTTAGACAGCTCAGGAAGAAAGGTCCCGCATGCCTTTGTTGAAGCAGTTCCACTACTCGCGAAATCGACAAATGGAACGATCGGGAACACTCCTTCTCCTTGGATCCCTGCGGACGAAAGTGGGGCGTTCAAACTCGAGTTGTCCCCTGGGCAGTATCGTATTCGCGCAAAAGCCGAGGCAGATGGATATCCTGACCCGTCCTTTTGGGTCGGGCGCGATCCGACATCCGGCTTTCCAGAAATACATGTTGGAGAAAAAGAATTAGTAAACATTAAAGTGGTCTTGGGTCAGCGTGGGGGTATTTTGATGGGGACTGTCGAAGACAGTCAGAACCATAAGCCGATTAACGGAGCCAAAGTTCGAATTCAGGATGCTAGAAATGAGTTGGCTTACGTCGAGGTGTTCACAGGTTCGGCGGGGCGCTTCCAGTACACAATTCTTAGCAAGCCGCTGTTGGTATTCATTAGTGCAGCAGGATACAAACCATTCAGACTAAACAATGGTGATGAGGTAACTGTCTCGCCTGCAGAACATCGCGAAGTAACGGTACCACTCCAGACGGAGTGAATTGTCTGCTGACTGTCCGCTTGACTATGAGAGCCTCTTTAATATTAACGCTCATTCTGTTTCAGTTCTACGCCACTGGGCAAGTAAGGTCAACAAGCGAGACAACAGCCACTCGTTGGACTTCCTCTGCTATCCAAGGCATCCGCGACTCGAAGATGCCTACCCCCACAGTCAGCCGCGCTCTTGCTATCCTGCACACCTGCATGTACGACGCATGGGCTTCCTATGATGACCATGCCGTTGGAACTCAGCTTGGCAGTGCACTGCGCCGCCCCGCCTCGGAAAGAAGCGAAGCAAACAAAGATAAGGCCGCCAGCTACGCCGCCTACCGCGCCCTCTCCGACCTCTTTCCCGCCGACATCAACACCGTATATAGGCCGTTGATGATGCGGCTGGGGTACGACCCCAACGATAACTCTACCGATATCGAAACGCCCCAAGGCATTGGCAATGTCGCTTGTGCCGCCGTACTGGAATACCGCCACCACGACAAATCGAATCAACTCGGTGATCTCGCTCCCGGCGCCTACTCCGACTGGACGCATTTTCGCCCGGTCAATATGCCAGGCTCTGTGCCCATCAGTCTGCCTTCCACTCATCCCATCGATGCCAATCACTGGCAGCCACTCATGTATATCAGCGCAACTGGCGAGTCTGTAACGCAAATGTTTACTGGCGCCCATTGGTACGAAGTCATTCCATTCGCCTTAAGCGAAGGCGACGAGTTCCGCGCCTCGAAGGAATTTACCGGGCCAGCCCAATACGGCTCGAAAGAATACGAAGACCAAGCTCGTGAACTGATAGACCTCAGCGCCTCGCTCACAGATCGCCAGAAGATGATCGCCGAGTACTGGTTCGACGGACCGAATACTGAACAACCGCCGGGACACTGGCTGCGCCTTGCCGAGTTCGTCTCCAAGCGAGACCACCACTCGCTCGACGATGACGTGAAGATGTTTTTTGCTCTCAGTAACGCCATGTTCGATGCCGGCATCGCCGCTTGGGATATGAAGCGTCAATACGATTCCATTCGCCCCATTACAGCCATTCCGCTCCTATTCAATGGTAAGAAGATTCGCGCTTGGGGAGGTCCCGGCAAAGGTGCCATCGAGATGGACGGTTCAAAGTGGCTGCCCTATCAGCCCGCTACGTTTCCTACTCCGCCGTTCCCCGATTACGTCTCCGGCCACAGCGCCTATAGTGCCGCCGCCGCTTACGTCCTGAAAAGTTGGACCGGCAGCAATCAGTTCGGATACTCTGTTACTCTCCCCGCAGGGAGTTCCAAAATTGAACCCGGCATCACTCCCACCC
>CAYWSM010000035.1:0-14108 GCA_964460935.1 uncultured Terriglobales bacterium
GGTGCAGAGCCCCGGCGCGGAAGCCCTCGAAGATCCGCAGCAGCAGCCGCGTTTCAAGGCCTATGTAACGGGAGTGGTAGGAGCATTCGCCAAAGACCAGCGCATTCTTGGCTGGGACGTATGGAACGAGCCGGACAACACGAACGGCGCTGCGCAGAACGATCCGAAAGACAAGCGGGCCATCGTAGAGAAGCTGCTGCCGCAGGTGTTCGAGTTGGCGCGCTCGGCCGATCCGTCGCAGCCGCTCACCAGCGGCGTTTGGGACGGCACGGCCGAGGAATGGGGCGATCCCTCGAAGTGGACGCCAACGCAGCGCACACAACTGGAACAATCGGACGTGATCACATTTCATAACTACAGTTGGCCGGAGAACTTCGAGGCACATGTTCTCGCGCTGAAGAAGCTGCAACGCCCTGTGATCTGCACGGAATATATGGCGCGGTCGGCGGGAAGCACGTTCGACACCATTCTGCCGCTTGCGAAAGAGCTTAATGTCGGCGCTATTAACTGGGGATTAGTCGTGGGCAAAACGCAAACCAACCTGCCGTGGGAATCGTGGGACCATCCGTACATCATGACCAAGCCGCCAGTCTGGTTCCACGAGGTGTTCTACCCGGACGGCAGGCCGTATCGCGAGCGTGAGGTGCAGCTCATTCGCGAACTGACGGGCAGAGGGACGGCGACGAAGTAGGCCCGTGATGATCTGATGATTGCCTCCGATCAAAAATCGAATTTCGACTACACAAAACAAACGACTTAGCTCCGGAGCTTTCGCCAGATCAAGGAAAACAAATAAGTTAGGCAACGACTCCTGTAGTTTATGAGAAAAGCAAAAGGTGGCTTGGCGATGAACGCCGCAGCCACCTTTATTTTCTTTTCTACGTTCCTATTGTGAGGATAGCCCGCCAAAGAGCGCTCACTGCCAAAATCACGAAATTTATATTTTCTTTGTAAACATAGAGTTAGACGTGATTTGTGATGTCGAACGGACTTGACAGAATTTGTCTCGAAACGAGAATTCGCCGGTCATCACTTTCCTTTTCCTTTCGCGTTTCCGCCGCCCACGTACGACACGCGCCAGACTGAGTTCGAGCCGTCGTCGGATACGTACAGCGCGCTGTCGTTTCCGGCCGCAATGCCTACGGGGCGTCCCCAGACTTTTCCGTCCTGCGTGACGAATCCGGTTACGAAGTCCTCGTATTCGCCGGATGCCTTGCCGGTCTGGTGCAAGGGCACGCGGATCACCTCATAGCCGGCTCTAGGAGAACGATTCCAAGACCCGTGCTCGGATGCGAAGATGTCTCCCTTGTACTCGGCGGGGAACTGCGAGCCTTCATAAAACACCATCTCCAGCGAGGCATTGTGCGGCTGAACCAAAACATCCGGCGTGATCATCCGCGCCCGCAAGTCCGGGTGTTTATCCTTCAGCCGAGGGTCCTGATTCTTTCCGATGTAATACCAGGGCCATCCGTAGAAGCCGCCATCTTCGAAATGCGTGATGTAGTCCGGCACCAGGTTGTCGCCGAGACCGTCACGTTCATTTACCGATCCCCAAAGCTGGCCCGTCTTGGGATTGACGGCAATTCCGACCGCGTTGCGAATTCCCGAAGCGTAGATCCTCATCCCCGATCCGTCGGGATTGAACTCCAGTACATTGGCTCGATTTTTCTCGGATGGGTTATCGTCCGCGTCGTCGGCGTTAGAGTGCGATCCTACGGAAACCCACATCTTCTTGCCGTCCTGTGAAAACGCCACGTCGCGGGTCCAGTGGCCACCGCCGCGCAGATGCCCGCCACCCGGAAGATCGGCGATGTGTTGCATCGCACCACGAGCTTTCAGATCGCCATTCTGATACGGGAATCGCACCACCGCGTCGGTGTCGCCGATATATACCCACTGCGGATTGGGTCCGGGTGGGTAGAACGCGATTCCAAACGGCTGGCGCAGGCCGGTCGCGAATACTTCGACCTGCTTGGCTTTACCGTTCGCGTCCACGCCGCGCAGGATTTTGATTTCCCCCGCGCTGCTCTCGGCCAGAAAGATGTCGCCGTTTGGCGCCGCGCGAATCAGCCGCGGATTCTTGAAGTCCGCCGCATAGAGTTGAACTTTGAATCCGGGCAACGTTTGCGGCCAAGCATTCGCCGGGCGCGGCACCACGTCGGGGCCATTGTCCACGGACTGCGTGGCGTATGGTTTGGGCAGATCGGCGACGGTGATCTTGCGCTGAGTTCCCGGACGCTGGCTCTGGTAGCCGGTAAATGCCGCCTGTCCTGTCAGAACTTTGGAGCTCTGCGAAAAGGTGAATGAAGATGTGAGAAGAAGCAAGCTAAGACTTGAGATTGGCGACCGCAGCAACTTTCGCACGTACAAACTCCCGTCTGGAATTCGCCCCAGCACATAGATGCACACAGCGCCGCCGGGTCACACAAATAGCAGTGCTGCCGAGTTGCGGAGTTTCCCGGCGAGCCGGCCGAATAGCCAGCCATTTACTCATGAATTCACTTACGAATATTCAATTACGAATCAAGGTGGCCCAAAAACACGCGGTTCGCCAGCTTTACCAGCGTCTTATGATCATCTTCCATCTGGTTCGTGAAGCACTTTTGCAGGTCCGAAATCTTGCCTGCGAGCAAATCGCGTTTCATCCGGCTCATTGCCGTCTCTGTGCGTGACGGGACCGCCAACTGCCGCGCGAGTTGCTCCGCCTCAATAGCCGTTGTGGTCACTTCGGCTGAATGCCGAACGATGGTTGTGAGCTGCTTTGCCAGCTTCTCGTAGTCTTTGTGATTCTGCATCCCTCTCCTCCGATCGCAACTGTAAGCGTTGTGTTTTGATTTCAGTTCCGGTGTGGAACTGCAAGTGTTGTGCTTTTATTTCTTCCCCGTGTGGAACGACCCGAATGTGAGCCATCATGCCGCCATCTTCGTGCTCCAGAATATGGCAGTGGTACACGAAGTCTCCGATTTGCGAAAAAGGAATTGCAACCGTTACTGGCTTAACCTTGCATTCACCGGTTCGCCATGGCGATATCTTGCCATTGCAGGCGTTCGTGCCGTGCGGCACGGCGATACTGTCCATCAGCACCGTGGTGTTTCCCGACCCATTCGGCAGGCGGAATTTTGTCTGATGAATATGAAAGTTATGGTCTTCGCCCGAAACGTTGATGAGCTCCCATGTTTCTGTAACTGGAGTGTTATTCGGGCCGAGCGGCAGGCAAACCGAAGTTGTCCTATGATCGAAGGGCGCTATATCCTTGAACGTTCCCGGAACAGGATTTCCGTCGGCATCCAACTCCTCATACCCGAGCCCGAATTCGCCGTTCGTCGGGACCCCAAAGAAGATTCGCCGGCGATGTCCCTTCGGTAATGCCTGGCAACTCGCTTCTTTGTCCATGTGCGCCCGTTCGGCGTCGCCATGGCCAACCGTCTTGCTGATCCTTTTCAGTGCAACCAGGTCGTTGATGGAAACCTCTCTTTCCTCTCCGGGCAGCTTGACGAGAGGTATGGAACCGAGTGCACCGCCGCGCGCGAGCAGACTCCGCGACTGTCCGTGTACGCTCAACGCAACAGGAGTGCCTGAACCTGCGCCACTGAAGAACACGTGCGCAAGTTGCACGGAGGGCCAGTCGTCGCCCGTCTCTCCCGTCTTATAGGAAAAAGTGGAGAGAATCACGGAACGCGCCGTTGCCGACGTAACATAGATTTCCGCGCGTGAGCTCGGCATCATGTGCATGGTTGTGCCGCACACCGGTTCCGATCCCAGTACCGTTCCCGCACAAGGCTTGGGGTAGAAGCGATTCCGCAATGCCGACCGCAACTGCGTGTCGGGTGTTCCTGTCGGAATATCGAGGCTGACGCCATCGAGCGATAGCACCTGGAACGGCAGTTGTTCTCCGGTCGCTTCGTCCTTCATTTGCAACTCGTACGAGCGATTGCCTGAAGCTGCGGTAATCCTCCAAACTTCTCCGCCCTGAACGTGAATCGTGGGAAACAACTGGCCGTTGATGGTATGCACCCAACGGCCACCGGTGTGATCCATCGCCTGGCCTTCATCGTTGATCGATGGCTGCCCCGGACAGTAGCCCACACGCGGTGGGTCACCTACGTTTGGATCCTGCGGGCAGAAGCCACCGTCCTGCTGAGTGAGCATGATGGAGTCTTTTTCAATTTGCATGTCCTTGAGCAGCAGGTAACGAGTTTTGATGCTGCCATCGACAAATGGCTTACCTGAGGCGTCCTTCAGGTAGTCGCCGATGGACCCCACCGTAATGTCGCCCGACATGCCGGCCGAGACCTGGTTCAATGACAGTCCATGCACATGAGGATGAAACCAGTACAACCCGGAAGGGTGATTAGGAGGAATGTAGATATCGTAATTGATCGGTTGGTCGGTATAGTCGAGTCCCGGGTGTGAGCGCCGGGAGTAGATCGACGGCAGCAGACGCCGTGGATAGCCGAGAACGAATACGTAATCGCCATAAGTAGGATCACCGTTCCCGGCGCGGCGCGGTTCGACGATTAAGCCGTGCGTGTGCAGATTGGTCGGGTTCGCCGCCAGATTTCCAAGGTCCTGCAGCATGTGACTGGCGTCATTCGGGGTAGAAGGCAGCCGATTCACCAGCCGTATTTTGAGGTGGTCACCAGGCTGTAGTTGCAGTCGTACTCCTCCGTACGGGGCGAATGTGCGTGAGTCGTTGGGGCAAGTGTCGTTCGTTGCCGCTGAAAGTTGACATATCTGGTAGACCCAAGCCTCGGGCGTCAGGCCGGCCAATTCGATTTTTTCCGCGCGGGCTTCCATGAGAATGCTCAACTCGCCATTGGCGCTTTGAAACACGGGGAGATCGGCGAGCTCGGCGCCGTCGTTCGAGAAATTTTCGAGATGCGCGCCGCAAGACAGCAGAAGGAAGATCGACAGGAGAAATAGGGGCCGCAACATCGGGGATTTCTCCTTGGAAGCGGGGCTCGGAGTCTTCGTCGGCGAAATGAAATCGAAATTCAATTTCAACTTCAGCACAGCATGATACCAGAAAATCAGTTCGAAAAAGCCTGCCGCTCTGCTGTGTTTGCCGAAAGGGTTGGATGCCGGCAGGAACTCTGGCGCCGCCTGTGACAATCAGCGACCAGAACTCGAACCAAATGTGACGAGCCTCACATCGCTCTGTGCGGAAATCGCCGTATGCTGAAGTTGTTTTATGAACCGCTTCCGCATTCTCAACAACCGCAAGCGTGCGATCATCGCGCTCGTTCATTCGCTGTTTTTTGGATTGCTCGCAAGTTATCAGTTGATGATCAATCAACATCCCGCGCCGCTGGCCGGCGCCGTTGCGGGCCACCTTGCAGGTCCGATGATTCTGACCCTGATCTATTTCACAGTGACAATGGTGCTCCTGATCCTGGTGATGGCCTCGCGTGGGCCGATCGAAAAGCTCTACTTCGCTTTTTGCTCAACTAGCGCCGCCGTTGGTCTGTTCCGCGTACTGCTCGGCGATCCCACGGTTTACGCTGGGAACCTGGTGCGCGTGGTGATGCTGGGCTGTGCTGTGCTGACGGGCTTCCAGATCCTGCGCTTCCACCAGGAACCGCAGCCCCAACTCGCCGACTAGTCAGATTGCTTTAACGTAAAAATATCTGCAACCTGGTGCGAGTGTGTGAATCCATAGGTGTGTTTGTTCCTGGAGGAAAATCATCTATGGGGAAATTGAAGATTCTTGGCATTGCTGGCAGCCTTCGCCAGCACTCGTACAACAAGGGCGCACTGCGCGCGGCGCAACAGTTGGCGCCCGAAGAGGTTGAAATCGAGATTTTCGATCTCAAGGGAATTCCACCATTCAGTGAAGACGACGAAAGAACGCCTCCCGAACGCGTAACCGAATTCAAAAAGAAAATCCGCGAAGCGGACGCGATTCTGATTGCGACGCCGGAGTACAACTATTCGATCCCGGGCGTACTGAAGAACGCCATCGACTGGGCTTCGCGTCCGTATGGCGACAGCGCATGGCCCGGGAAGGCGGTTGCGCTGATGGGAGCGTCGGTGGGAATCCTGGGCAGCTCGCGCGCGCAATATCATTTGCGGCAGGTGTTTGTATTCCTGAACGTGCATGAGATGAAGCAGCCGGAAGTGATGATCGGAAACGCCGCGCAGAAATTCGATTCCAACGGCAATCTGACCGACGAAGCAACCCGCGAGTACATTCGCAAGTTCCTGGCCTCGTTCGTCGGGTTCATCAAGCAGGTGGAAAAGCTGAAGAAGTAAATCCGCCGGCTACTTCAATTCCAATCGCATCTCATTCGTCGGTTGAAAGCCGAGTTGTTCGTAGAGCGGACGGCCTTCATCGCTGGCATGAAGGCCGACGTGAGCGAAGCCTTCCGTTCGGCACCAGTCGATCATCGTTTCCATCAGCGCGCGTGCGATGCCACGACGGCGATACGGCTTCTCGACGTACATGTTGAGGATCATGGCCCGGCGAGGCTTGTCCTGGCGAAAGCTTCCGGGCCATGGACTAATGACGATTCCACCGCCGCCAACGATTTCTCCTGCTTTGTTGACGGCGAGGAAACCGCGATATGAGCCATCCGGAACCGCCGACGAAAAGTATTCGCGTGCGGCGGCCTCCATGCGATCGAGCACCGCGACATCCTGACGCCCTATGTCCCACCACATCGAGCGGCGGTGATGCAGCAACACAGGGATATCGTCGGCAGTTGCGACGCGTAGGGTGATTCCGGGAACCATTTCGTGATCTTACGGTTTGACCGTGACCATCACAACCCCGTGCGGCGCGACCGGTGCGGTGAACGTCCCAGTGAATTGTCCGAGATCACGGTGCTGCCACAGGTCGCGGACAGCCGCTGAGAAGTGAGCGGGATAGTGCAGATCTTCCCAACGAACAGTGATCGGCGCTTCGGCGGTTCCACGATTCAACAGAATCACGGCGCGGCTGCCGTCTTTCAGCGGGCGTGCCCAGACTTCGAGGTCACCACTCTTGGCGACGCGGCGGCCTTGCTGGCCGAGTGGATCCTGATCGACGGCAATCACTTCCTTGTTAGTCAGAATCTCTTTGATCTCCGGCGTCATATGTTGCAGGTCGTTGCCGGCCATCAGCGGCGCTGCCAGCATCGCCCAAAGACTGAAGTGCGAGCGATACTCCGTGTTGCTCATGCCGCCGTTGCCGACCTCGAGCATGTCCGGATCGTTCCAGTGGCCGGGACCGGCGTAGCTTTCGAGTCCGTTCTCCTGGTCGAGAATGTCGAGCACACCATTGCTGCAGCAACTGCCGTCACCCCATTTTTTCTGACCTTCCCATCGGTCCTCGATGTCACCGGCCGTGCGCCACAGGTTGCCGCCGGCTTTCTCAGCCCATAGCCACGGCTTATTGCTGCCCCATTCGCAGATGCTGAAGACGATTGGGCGTCCGGATTTCACAAGCGCGTCGTGCATTAGCGCGTAGGAAGAGGGTGCGTCCTGCGTGGAGTGATCGCACCAATCGTATTTCAGGTAATCGACTCCCCACGCGGCGTATTGGCGGGCGTCCTGATATTCGTAGCCGCGTCCGCCGGGGCGGTGCTGGCAGGTGGTAAGACCGGCGTCGGAATAGATGCCGAATTTCAGTCCCTTGGAATGCACGTAATCGGCAAGCGCCTTGATGCCAGAGGGAAATCGCTGCGGGTCGGCGATGATGTTGCCGTCCTTGTCGCGCGAGACCTGCCAGCAGTCGTCGATCACAACATATTGATAGCCGGTGTCTTTCATGCCGCTGGAGACGAGAGCGTCGGCCGCTTGTTTGATGAGGTCTTCGCTGACGTTGCAGGCGAACTTGTTCCAACTATTCCATCCCATAGGTGGCGTGGCAGCGAGTGTGGTTTGAGATTGCGCGAGTAACGGTGAAATTAGAAGTAGAAAAAGAAGAGCGCGTCTCATGGCGGCGCAAGTGTAAACCAAGCAACGCGTACGGTAAAAGGACGGATAAATCTGGAGATCTGACTATCTGGGTATCTGGCTAACATTTCCCCTCAAGGTTTTTGGGAGACGCAACTTTGCAGATCAACACAGAGAGCGCCGAGAAAAAGAGAGAACACAGAAAAGATTATCTAATGGCGATGGCGGCCATCATGCGTCCGGTTTTGCCGTGTTCCGCACGATGCGAGAAGAGCAGGTCGGTGCGGCAACTTGTGCACAGGTTGCTGATCCAGATGTTGCGGGCGGGGACGCCGGCGTCGAGCAACTGGCGGCGGTTGGCTTCGATGAGATCGAGATGAAGCTTCATCGCAGGAGCGCCATGTCCGGGAGCACGCTGAGTCAGGAACAGCAGCGGATACTTAAGGTGCAGCGCATTGGAGTCGAAGACCTCGTCGAAGAGTTCGTCGGCGTAGGCGAATTGCGCGGCCCACTTCTGCTTGAACTCCTCTTCGACTTCGTAGCAGCAGCGATGCACGCCGGGACCGATGGCAGCAAGCAGATGTTTGGGGTCAGAACCGAACTTGGCGCGCATCTCGCCGACACCTTTTTCAACGATGCGTGCAAAGGTGCCACGCCATCCGGCGTGGAACGCGCCAACAGCTTTCTTCTTCCGGTCGGCCAGCAGCACAGGAATGCAGTCGGCGGTGCGAACGGTAAGCACGATTCCGGGAAGATTCGTGATCACGCCATCGCCCGTGAGTGGATGGTCGGGCACCGCAGTGATGTGATGAATGATCGCGGAATGGATCTGCTTTGCCGCGACGAAGGGCATGACCTCGCGTCCGCTGACGGCGTTGATGGCGCGCAGGAAGATTCGGCGGTTCTCTGCGACGGCTTCGCGAGTGTCTTCGCCGGTGAATCCGAGATTCAGCGTATTGCCGCCATAGGCGCGGGAAACGCCCCCTAATCGAGTGCTGAAACCGTGCGCGAGCCAGGGCAGAGTGCGCAGGTGCGCTGCCTCGATGATCTCAGGGCGCGGCGGACGGACGCGCACGGACTTAGGTTTGGCGGAAACTCGAACCACAAGTCGATTCTAGCAGCGCCTTGCGTGAACCGATGATTGCCGTTCGGAGCCCCGCTCTTATACACTCATTAGTTCCCATGTTTGCCGAATTCACTGTTAAAGACCGCTGGACCGGCCAGGATGTGCACTGCGCATACCAGGCGCTCATTGTCGCTATTGCCACCCGGCATGCCGATGCGATCGACATAAAGTTCCTCGCCAATGGAAAGACTGTCTGGATCGCCCTGCCGCATCCGGCGTGGGTGGAGTACAACAAGCGGACAGGTAAAGTCATCACCGATCCGCTGGCGGTGGAGATTGCCGGACACTATCTGAAGTGGGCCATCGAATCGGGTGAGGATGGAGGCCGCGAGATGTACACGCTCACGGTCGAAGAGACGCTCGAGCATCTCGAAGCAGTGCGTCAGGCGTACGAATCGCGCGTCCCGGCCTGATCCCGGGTTTCGTTAACTATCACATCGAGTTGTGACATTCAACATACCCGGATGTTTGAGCATTTCCGGAGAATGATGACCCAGCCAGCGCTGCTTGTGGATGGCACAGCGCTCGCAGCGGGTGCATCTCGCAACTTGGTTCATCGCTCCGGATGGTGCACAATAAATATTTGCCTCTGAAGGGAATCCCTTATGAGCAGCTTGGCCGAAATGGCGCCCCCCAGCACGGAAGATCTTAAGAACAAGAAACTGACGCAGTGGATCGACGAGATTGCGCTGCTATGTAAGCCAGACAACATCTATCTCTGCACCGGATCGCACGAGGAATACCAGGAGATGCTGCGGCTGATGGTGCAGGCCGGCACCGCGATTCCTCTGGCCCCGGAAAAGCGTCCCAACAGCGTCCTGGTACGATCGAATCCCGCCGACGTAGCCCGCGTCGAGGACCGCACGTTCATCTGCTCGGCATCGAAAGAAGACGCCGGCCCGACCAACAACTGGGAAGATCCGGGCGTCATGAAGGCCAACATGCTGGAGCTCTACCGCGGCTCGATGACAGGGCGGACGATGTATGTCATCCCATACAGCATGGGGCCGATCGGTTCGCCGATTGCGAAGATCGGAGTGGAGATCACGGATTCGCCTTACGTGGTGGCGAACATGCACATCATGGCGCGCGTGGGAACAAAAGTTCTCGACGTGCTCGGCGCTGATGGTGACTTCGTGAAAGGCCTGCATTCCGTTGGAGCGCCGCTCGCCGCGACCGAGCAGGATTCCACTTGGCCGTGCAACTCCGAACACAAATACATTTGCCACTTCCCGGAGACGCGCGAGATCTGGTCGTACGGTTCGGGATACGGCGGCAACGCTCTGCTCGGCAAGAAGTGCCACGCGCTGCGTATTGCGTCAGTGCAGGCGCGCGACGAAGGCTGGATGGCGGAACACATGCTCATCCTGAAGCTGACGAATCCGGAAGGCCGCGTGAAGTACATCACCGGGGCGTTCCCCTCCGCGTGCGGCAAGACCAATCTCGCCATGCTGATCCCGACAATCCCGGGATGGAAGGTGGAAACGGTTGGCGATGACATCGCGTGGATGAAGTTCGGCGCCGATGGGCGGTTGTACGCGATCAACCCGGAGTACGGGTTCTTCGGCGTGGCTCCGGGGACGAGCATGAAGTCGAATGCCAACGCGATGCTCACCGCGACCCATGATTCCATCTTCACCAACTGCGCCATGACCGCCGATGGCGACGTGTGGTGGGAAGGGATGACGGACGAGAAGCCGGCGGAATTGATGGACTGGCTCCGTCGTCCGTGGACTCCGGCGAGCGGGCGTAAGGCGGCGCATCCTAACGCAAGGTTTACAACACCGGCGAAGCAGTGTCCGGTAATCGCACCCGAGTGGGAGGATCCGAAGGGTGTTCCCATCGATGCCATCCTGTTCGGCGGACGGCGCGCGAACATTGTGCCGCTGGTAACGGAATCGTTTGACTGGCAGCATGGCACCTTCCTGGGCGCGACCGCGAGCAGCGAGACCACAGCCGCCGCAGCGGGTAAAGTCGGGCAGTTGCGGCGCGATCCCATGGCGATGTTGCCGTTCTGCGGCTATCACATGGCCGACTACTTCGGGCACTATCTCAAGATCGGCCAGAAACCAGGCGCAAAGCTGCCGAAGATTTTCTACGTGAACTGGTTCCGCACCGACGAGAACGGCAAGTTCCTGTGGCCGGGCTATGGCGAGAACAGCCGCGTGCTGAAGTGGGTCTTCGAGCGCTGCGACGGCACGGCTCACGCGAACGACACGCCAATCGGCCGGCTGCCCTCGGCGGAGGATCTGGATACCAGAGGACTCGATGTTTCAAAGACGGCAATGGAGAAGATTCTGAGCGTCGATCTCGCAGGCTGGACAGCCGAAGTGCCGCTGATCCGGAAGCACTTCGAAAAGTTCGGCGACCGCCTGCCGAAAGGCATGGCGGAAGAAGTGGACAAGCTGCAGGCCAGGCTGGAGAAGGCAAAGAAGTAAGTCCACTTAGAACTCAGATTACAGATTTCAAGTTTCACGAATGGGTGCCCCATGCAAGCTTTGGTTGCTTGAGTGGGGCATTTTGTTCTCACCACCCCGTTACTAGCAGTCCCCTCGCGGCTTTCACGCTGCACTTCTGATATTTCGCATAAGCTTCTGCGGCACGCTGGCGTATCTGTTCCGCCGATTCATTGGCGATCCAGCCGTCGAGAGCAGCTTTGAGCGTGTAAGCTTCGGGAGCCATCAGGTTTGTGGTCCACAGTAATGGAGTAGCTCCGGCTGCGCGGAGAGCGCTGGAGAAGTATTGCTTGCTGGCGCAGGCGAGAAGGATCGCGTCACGATGTTTGTAGTTCCGCTGCTGCGGAAGGCGCGGAAGCTCGAAGTCCATGAGGCCGTCGTGGCCGATATAGGCGACGAGGTGGGAGTCTCCTCCAGCGTCGATCACGAGATTTTGCGAGCGTAGTCCCACCTTGAGCGGCAAAGCGCCTGACGCAGCGTCGAGAAATTCGGTAATCGCCTGCCGGATCTGAGCGCCCTGATAGGCATCGGCAACGAGATAAGTGTTGGACGTGCGGTGCTTGAAGACACAGCGTTCGAGCACCGCAGCGCGTGGATACTTTTCAGTCGCGATGAGTTCCCATTCCTTGCTACGAGCAAAGAAGGTCTTCACGCCGCCGCCGGAGCCCCAGTAGAGGTTGCGGCCGGGATCGTCGCCGTTACCGAGAGCGGCGGGAACGGGCACAATGCCCTGGTGCTGGTTATCGGCGAGCGCGACAAAGATGTGAATGATGCGTGGCGTCTCGGCCAACGCCGAGGGAGCGGCGAAGCCAATGAATAGCGCCAGAGTCAGAGCAAATGCGGCGGCTTTCATTCCGGAATTACAATACTCCAGCAACACAACTTCTGTGATATCTGACGAATCGGGTAATCTAAAGTCACATGTTCGCGCGCAAAATCAAAGTCGAATTTGATGATCACGGGCAGGTGCATGCGTGTCCGCTGAAGTGGCTGGACAACTTTGCGATGCGGAACTTCACCAACGATCCGATCTTCGACGACACACTGCCGGTAGCCGATGGAGTGATGGAGATCGGCGTGCGCGTCCCGCTGGATCGCCTGAAAGCGGATATGGAAGATTGGTTCCAGCGGAAGAGCTATCTGCCGAAAGAGGCGAAACTTATCGTCAGCGAATAAGTGCTCCTCTTCCCTTAGTGTGAAGCCTCTATTTGTTCCATCACTTCGTTCACCTTGGGAACATCCATCACGCTGGTACTTACACGCCGGAAGCGCTCGATGCCGTTGGCATCGATGTAGATAGTCGTCCGCAAAGCTATGTCTTGGCCACCATGGCCGTCAGCATGGAGCAATCCGTATTCACGAATGACCCTTGCACCCGGATCGCTGAGTACCGGGAATTGCCGGTTGACGGCCTTCTCCCAGGCTTCACGTGCGTGTTGTACATCATCCACGCTGAGGGCAACGACCCGAGTGTTGATGCGGTTGAAGTCGGCTTTGTGCTGCGCGAACTCGCGCAGTTCGCTCATGCAGAACGGTCACCAGGACCCGCGATAAAAAAGGAGCAGCACTGGTGCACCGCGGAGCGATGACAGGGTGAAATCGTGTCCGTCCTGGTCTTTCAGCGTGAAGTCCGGCGCCAATTTTCCGGTTGCCGACGCAATCTCCGGCTTGGGTACCCGCATCGCTAGCCAGAACAGCACGCCAAACGCCAGTACCACAACCCCCGCCGCGACCAGCACGATATTCAGCGCTCTCCCACTCCGTTTAGCCATCGGCTTTCTCCAAATTACCCCCAATTTATATCTGATTGTCTAATACACTGGATACTCAATATGTCGGATAAGATTCACAAGAGCGAAGAAGAGTGGCGGAAGGAACTTACGCCGCAGCAGTATCATGTCCTGCGCGAAAAGGGCACGGAGCGGGCGTTTACGGGTGAGTACTACGATACGAACACTCCCGGGAAATACTTATGCGCCGCGTGTGGGCAGGAACTGTTCACGTCCGATACAAAGTTCGACTCGCACTGCGGATGGCCGAGCTACTACGAGCCGGCGAAGCAGGATGCGGTTGAAGAACATGAGGACCAGAGCTTCGGTATGCGGCGTGTTGAAGTGACCTGCTCGCGATGTGGAGGACATCTAGGACACGTGTTTCCGGATGGGCCGCGTCCGACGGGATTGCGGTATTGCATCAATTCGGCGTCGATCAAGCTGGAGCCGAAATGAATTGGTAATTGAGTAATTTGGTAAGTTGGTAATTTGAGAAATCTCGGTTGGGCACGGCTGAAGCTGTGTCCGGCGGCAGACGATGATAAGCCGGCCATCAGGTCACACTTCCGGTGCATACATCCGCGTGCTACTCGTTCTTCTGCTTGCTATCCAAGCGGCTCCTGGTGCGGATCCAGGTCCTCCTGCGATTCACTTCTCCTTCAAGCCGATTCCATTCACGCTGGATAGCGACCAGACTCTCCAAAGGCATGCGCCCGAGGCGATGGCCGGTGGCGTGGCCGTGTTCGATTACGACAACGACGGCAATCTCGACATCTTCTTCACCAATGGCGCTGACATTCACACGCTGAAGAAGGATTCCGCCAAGTATTCCGACCGGTTGTTTCGCAACAACAGCGATGGCACGTTTACGGACGTGAC
>CAYWSM010000036.1:0-1666 GCA_964460935.1 uncultured Terriglobales bacterium
GGGTTCTGGACAGAAATTGTTGCGACGCTACCGCTCGCGACGTCAGCGGGAAGAAGCGTCATGATGAGCTTCGTCGAACTGACGAACTGAGTTACGCGCGGGGCGGTTGTGTTCCAGTAGGCCGTAGCGCCCTGGAAGAAAGTGCTGCCGTTCACGGTTAACGTTAGCGTTTGTCCGGCGGTAATGCTCGGCGGAGTTACGCCGTCAACGACCGGCAGGGGATAGGTCACAGCCATCGCCACGGGCGCGGAAACTCCGCCGCCCGGTGCGGGAGTTGCTACCGTGACCGGCACTTGCCCGGGGTCTTTCACATCATCGGCAGTGATCGCCGCCTGCAATTGCGTATTGCTCACGTACGTGGTCTGACGGGCGGAGCCGTTCCATTGCACCGTCGAGTTCGGCACGAAATTCGTTCCGGTAACGGTAAGAGTGAAGGCTGAACTCCCCATGGGCGTCGAGCCGGGCGAAAGCGAGAGCACCGTCGGTGCAGCCGGAGGCGAGATGGTGAAGGTGGCGGAAGACTGTCCGCCTCCGGGCGTCGGGTTCGTAACCATGACGGTAGCGGTTCCGGCGGCTTGCAGGTCGGATGCGGACACCGGAATGGTGAGCTGACTATCGCTCACAAACGTAACGGTTCGTGCCGAGCCGTTCCAGGTCGCCGATGAGCCGGCGATGAAACCCGATCCCGTAACCTTCAACGTGAAGCCATTTGATCCCGCAGACATGGAGTTCGGCGAAAGCGACTGCACGACCGGCGCAGGGTTGTTCGACGGAGGGTTATCAGGAGGGTTGTTGGACGAACCCCCTCCGCAGGCTACCAGACACAGACAACCTAAGACTGGCAGGAATAGTTTCCCGAGCTCGACGATACGCATAGTTAATGACCGACGTGAGATAAGGCGGGATCATCTTACAACTCTCGTCGGCAAATCCGTCTCCTGAATTCCCCGTAGCCGCCGAGTGTAGTTTCAGATTGAAAAAGCGAGGTGGGGTGTTGGTGAGGATTCATAGTCTGGATTTGCCTGACAGGCCTCGTTGGCATTCACGGTCTTTTAGGGATAAAATACACGCAAATGCAAAAATCTAGTGTACGTCGTAAACGTCAGATTGAGGGCCGTCGCCATACCCATAGGGTCGATGTTTATCTTTCGCGGCAGGAGAAGGAAGACCTGCGCAAGGCGGCGCAACAGTCGGAGATGTCTGTCAGCCAGTTCGCCGTTCTTGCTATCAAGAATGCAGTTTTAGGTTTGAGAAAAAACGTTCCCGCAGACTTCGAGCCTGTGGACATCCGTGGAGAAGCTCTGTCCGCTACCGTCCTACGTGAAAGGCGCTGACTTGGCCTTCTACTTTCTGGAAACCAGCGCGTTAGTGAAGTTGTATGTGCGTGAGCAGGGGACCGAGAGCCTGCTCTCCCTTGTGTCACAATCCGACGGCAACGAATTTGGCCTGTTGGCTTTGGCACAAGTCGAATTCAGATCGGCAGTTCGGCGTCGCGAACGCGCCGGAGATATCAGTTCGAAGGTTGTAGGCCTGCTTTTGGATCGGTTTGAACGACACATGCTAGGCATGTTTGAGATGCAGGCCGCTGACGATACTGTCATTCACACTGCACTTGGATTGGTTGATCGTCATGTTCTTCGAGCTTATGACGCGTTGCAGTTGGCAG
>CAYWSM010000037.1:0-10981 GCA_964460935.1 uncultured Terriglobales bacterium
GGTTACATCACAGTACGCGCTGCGAGCCCTCACGCAACTGGCGAAGGATCGCAAAGAGCGCTCCATGCTGGGCAAAGAACTGGCTGAAAAAGCCGAAATTCCGCCCAATTACCTGGCCAAAATCCTGTTGTCACTGAAGAATGCAGGAATGCTGGGGACGGCGCGCGGCAGCCGGGGAGGTTACTGGCTGGTACGGGACCCGCAGACGATCAAGCTGATCGATATTGTGCAGCTCTTCGATCAAACGGCGAGTCCGCAGCCGTGCATCTTAGGTCAACTAGAACACTGCTCCGAGGACAAGCCTTGTTCGGCGCACAAGCGGTGGCACGAGATTCGCAAGGCGTACACGGAGTTCCTGCAGGCCACAACGATCGCTGATCTGGCGGCCGGTAACGATGGCGAGAGCTCAGGCGAGTTGGTCACACTTCCCAAGACAAACGCCTGAGCTGGAAAATCCGCACCCGCCGCACTGTTTCCGTCGTCTGAACGAGAAGCAGTCAGCGCTCACGTCTCGGGGTGACGCCAATCATGGCGATAGAATCCGGTGAGGGTCGAAATTAACTAGGTTGGGAAATCATCTTCGGAGTGAGGTCCTCATACATGGAAGCTAGCATTGCAAAACATCCGGCAGCGAAGTTCACTGGCAAGCAAGTTGTCATCGATCCGGCGCACGACCTGCTTCGTGCGGAACGGCATCGTCTCGACGACATCTTCAATCCGCGATCAGTCGCGGTGATTGGCGCCTCGGAGCGCGAAGGCAGCGTCGGACGAACAGTGCTTTGGAACCTGCTCAGCACTCCCTTTGGCGGAACGGTTTACCCGGTGAACCCGAAGCGGCCAAGCATACTTGGAGTGAAGGCCTATAAAGATGTTGCTTCGCTTCCGGAAGTTCCGGACCTCGTTGTCATGACGACGCCTGCTCCGACGATTCCCGGGTTGATCAAAGAGAGCGTGGATGTTGGCGTTCCGTCGGCGATCGTGATCTCTGCCGGATTTAAGGAGCACGGCGAAGAAGGGAAGGCGCTGGAGCGGGAGATCGCCGAGATTATCGCGGGCGGCAAGATGCGCATCATCGGTCCGAACTGTCTTGGCGTAATGAATCCGATCACGGGGTTTAATGCGACATTTGCCCGACATGCGGCACGCCCGGGAAACGTGGCTTTCATTTCGCAGTCGGGTGCGCTATGCACGGCGATTCTGGACTGGAGCTTGCGCGAGAACGTGGGCTTCAGCGCATTCGTCTCGACCGGCTCGATGCTCGACATCGGTTGGGGCGATCTCATCGACTACTTCGGCGACGATCCGCGGACGAAGTCGATCATCATTTATATGGAGTCGGTGGGCGATGCACGGTCGTTCCTGTCGGCGGCGCGCGAGATTTCGTTGTCGAAACCAATTCTGGTCATCAAGCCGGGACGCACTGCTGCTGCCGCCAAGGCTGCCGCTTCTCACACAGGGTCGTTGACCGGTTCCGACGAAGTGCTCGATGCAGCATTCCGCCGCAGCGGTGTGCTTCGTGTTCAGAATATCTCTGACCTGTTCTACATGTCGGAAGTGCTGGCTCGTCAGCCGCTGCCGCAAGGTCCGAGACTCTGCATGGTGACAAACGCAGGCGGTCCGGGTGTGTTAGCAACTGACGCGCTGGTCACCGGCGAAGGACAGGTCGCGGATCTGTCCGACAAGACGATGAAGGCTTTCGACGAATTCCTTCCTCCGCATTGGAGCCACAACAATCCTGTCGATATTCTTGGCGACGCCGAACCGGAGCGTTACTCGCACTCGCTGGAGATCGCAGCGAAGGATCCGAGCATCGATGGAATGCTGGTGATCCTTACGCCACAGGGCATGACGAATCCGACGCAGATCGCGGAACAGTTAAAGCCTTATGCAAATTCGCTGGGCAAGCCGGTACTGGCGAGCTGGATGGGCGGCGCAGAAGTCGCGGCGGGCGAAGAGATTCTGAACCAGGCTGGAATTCCGACATTCGCGTTCCCGGATACCGCAGCCCGTATGTTCAATTACATGTGGAAGTACAGCTACAACCTGCGTGGAATCTACGAGACACCGGATCTGCGGACGGACGGCGATGCAGCGGCTCCAGACCGCGATCGTGCGCGGGAGATCATCGAAACGGTTCGCAAGTCGGGACGAACGATCCTGACCGAGTTCGAGTCCAAGGAACTGCTGGCCTGCTACGGCATTCCGACTGTACCGACTGAGATCGCGAAAACCGAAGACGAAGCAGTGCAGATCGCCGATAACTTCGGGTTCCCGATCGTGCTGAAGCTGTATTCGGAAACGATTACTCACAAGACCGATGTTGGCGGCGTACAACTTAACCTCAGGAATGCGGAGGCAATCCGCACGGCGTTCCAGACGATTAAAGATAACGTTACAACCAAGGTTGGCGCGCAGCACTTCCAGGGCGTGACCGTGCAGCCGATGGCAAAGCTCGATGGGTACGAGATCATCATCGGAAGCAGCATGGACCCGCAGTTCGGCCCGGTACTGCTGTTCGGCACTGGCGGGCAACTGGTCGAGGTCTTCAAGGACCGTGCGCTGGCACTGCCTCCGCTGAATACAACTCTGGCGCGACGGATGATGGAGCAAACCAAGATCTTCACGGCGCTCAAGGGCGTCCGCGGGCGCAAGCCGGTGGACATCGCGGAACTCGAGCACCTGCTGGTGCGGTTCAGCCAACTGGTGGTCGAGCAGCCGTGGATCAAGGAACTCGACATCAATCCGCTGCTGGCCTCGCATGAACGGCTGCTGGCGCTTGACGCTCGCGTTGTCATCCACGATCCGAAGAAGAAAGAGTCGGAACTGCCGAAGCCGGCGATCCGCCCATATCCGATTCAATATGTCTCGGATTGGACGATGAAGAACGGAATGCCGGTCACGATCCGCCCGATTCGTCCTGAAGACGAACCGACGCTAATCAAATTCCACCAGAAGCTTTCAGACCGTACCGTGTATATGCGGTATTTCGCACCGCTGAGTATGTCGCAGCGAACGGCACACGAGCGCCTGACACGCATTTGCTTTGTGGACTACGATCGCGAAATGGCGCTGGTGGCGGAACAAGCACATCCGGCAACTGGCGTGAGCGAAATTCTCGCGGTCAGCCGTTTGCACCACCTGCACGGAACCGAGGACTTCGAGGCGACCGTGGTGGTCATCGATGAAGCGCAACATCTCGGGATCGGTTCCGAGTTGATGAAGCGATCGATTGACATTGCGCGCAAGGAAGGCGCAAAGCGCGTGGTGGCAACGGTGCTGAAAGAAAACGAGGACATGCAGGCCATCTTCCGTAAGCTTGGATTCGACTTCTCACCCGTAGAGGGAAGGACGGACCTGGTGCGCGCGGAACTGGAACTGTAAACCAGACAGTTGACTAAGGGCACGGACGCATTCCGTGCCTTTTTTCTATTCCATATTTGCCTTAGTTATATCCAGAAGGTTTTCTGGTGCGCAGGCATTTTTTACAACTCAGTTAAGAAGACCGTTAATGACGCACGTTGGCGCGAAGACGTTAAGTCGTTTAGCGATATCTTGTTTTTATCACTTAAGTGAGGGGAAGGCTCCGCGCTGCGCTTGCTCCCTCACAAGGAGTATCGAACGCCGCCGGAGCCTGCAATCTACTGGCTGATTGCCTGCCGAAACGTTGCCTTTACCGGAACGCTGTTTAAGTCTGCCGCATCCCATCCACCGCCAATTGCCTTTACCAGATAAACAGATGTCACTACACGCTGGCCCAACAGTTGGGTAGCGAGCCGTTCGTTTGCGAGCAACTGTTCCTGAGCGGTGATGACATCCAGATAGCTGACCAAGCCTCCGGTGTAACGGGCATTCGCCAGTTCGAGACTCCGCCGGGAATCCTCAACAGCTTTCTGCTGCGATTCGGCAGCAGCGGCAAGCTGGTTCAACGCCGACAGCGCGTCTTCCACCTGCTGGAATCCGACCAGCACAGACTCGCGGTAATTCGCGACTGATTCGTCATAGACGGCCTTGCTTTGTTCGTAACGCGCGTGAATGCGTCCACCGGCAAATACAGCTTGCAGAGCCGAAACTCCAACCGACCATAACGCGCTCGGGCCTGAGAACAGATCGGATACACTGACGCTCTGTACACCTCCTCCGGCGCCCAGAAAAATGCGCGGGAAGAAGGCCGCGTGCGCTACTCCGATTTGCGCATTCTGACTGGCAACGATGCGTTCAGCGGTGGCGATATCGGGCCGCCGTTCCAATAATTGCGACGGCAGCGCCACGGGAACTTTTGGCACAGGCATGTTCAAAGGACGCACTGGCGCCACGAACTGTGGCGCGGGAAGCCCTTGGAGCACGGCCAACGCATGCTGGTACTGATCGCGCTGCTGTTGCAGTAGCGAGAGTTGGGTCAACGCCGAATCCAGCACTGTCTTTTGCTGCGCTACATCGAGGCCGGATGCGATGCCTCCCTGGTGGCGTCTCTCGACCAGATCCAATCCCTTTTGTTCGTATTCGAGGGCTTCTTTGACATCCGCAATTTCAGCGTCGAGAGACCGCAACTGGAAGTAATCGGCCGCCAACTCAGACGTGAGCACTAGCTGCGCATTTTCGAGATCGGCAGCACTGGCCTGCAATGCCGCCTGCGCTGAGCGTACGTTGTTGCGGACTTCTCCGAACAAATCGAGTTCGTAATTGAGCGAGAACGGGATCGTAAAAACCGTTTGCGTAATCGGAATGTTAGCTGTAGTCGATGGCAAATTCGGCCGGAATCCGCTGACACGCTGGCGAGCAATGGAAGGATTGGCATCGAGTTCGGGGAACAATCCTGCCTGTGATACGCGTGCTGCGGCGCGTGCTTCCCGCAGACGCGCAGTAGCAGCCTTTAACGTCTGGTTGGCGGCAAGGGCATGATCCTCATAATTATTCAGTTCGGGATCGTTGTAGATCGTCCACCACTTGCCCTTGGGAAGAGCATCCTTCGGATCGGCCACGCCGAACGGAGCTTCCGTTTGCCAATTAGGCGGAACGGAGACATCCGGTTGCTTGTATTTCGTTTCTTTCGCATTCGCGGCGAGCGCGACCAGCATCGTCGCGGCCAAGAGTGCCTTTTTCGTCACTGCTGTCCCTCACCTTGCGAATTTTTTGCGATATTCACCTTTTGCCCTTTCTCCAGTGAGTCGGCAGGATTCACGATCACCTGATCCGTAGGCTGCAGTCCCTGAAGCACTTCGAGGCTTGTGCCGTAGTCATGACCGATCGAAATCGGCCGCAGGTCCACTTTGCCGTCACTACCAACTACCGCGACACGCGCACCCTCTGACCGAAACAGCATGGTGTTCACCGGCACAGTCAGCCGCTGCACTTCGGTATTTGCCTTGAAGTGGACCTGCGCGTAAGCGCCGGGAAGAAGTTTGCCTTCCTTGTTCGGCAGATCAACTTCGGTAAGCAATGTGCGGCTTGTCGGATCGATTGCCTCAGCCGTGCGAGCCACTTTGCCTTTGAAGGTTTGTCCGGGCAGTTCCTGCAGTTCGACTTCCGCCACCGTGCCAACATGGATCATCGCGGCATATGCCTGCGGCACATTGACGAAGACACGAATCGGGTCGACCTGAGCGATGTCGAACATTTCGCGTCCGGCGGCGCCCGCGTTGATCAAGTCACCCTGATCGATGTTGCGGCGGGTGATTACGCCGCTGAACGGCGCGTACACGTTCTTGAACGACTCCAACTGTTCGAGGCGATGCACATTCGCGTCCGCGGCAGCGAGGTTGGCTTCCGCCTGGCGAAATCCGCTGGCCTGGGTATCTGCTTCCTGCTGTGAAACCGCATCGGACTTGCGCAGATTCTGCCAGCGCTGATCGGATGTTTCCGCCAACTGGAGTTGCGCCTGTGCTTGTTGTCGCGCGGCGCGCGCCTGTAGTAACTCCTGATCAACCTCGGGCGTGTCAATGCGCGCGAGCAACTCACCGGCTTTGACGCGGCTACCAATGTCCTTCGTCCAGTGGACCAGATAGCCATTGGTGCGGGCATAAATGGGTGATTCCTTGAAAGCCTGTAGCGTCGATGGGAGCACCAATTCCTGTTCGTCTTTCTCCATGGCGGGATGCACTACGGCGACATAAGGAACCGCTTCGCGTTCAGTGTCTCTCGCCAGTTCGCCTTCAGCGCGTGCACGGCTGACGATGGTCACAGCGCCTCCGAAAAGGAGCACCAAGAGCACAATGCCTACAACGGTCAGCGCTTTCTTCGGCGGCGCTGGAGGCAGGTCCGGAGCTTTTTCAATCTCCGGATGATGCTCCGTTTCTCTCAATGAACTAACAGAGGTTACTGGTTGTTTCGATCCTTCTGAATGCATAAAAGTTCGTTCCTTATTCCGATTCAACCCGGGCGTGAACTTCACGCCGGCCATGGAAGATTGTGAAAACTGCGGGTACGAAGAAGAGGGTCGCAATGGTAGCGAACACCAGTCCTCCGATAACGGCTCGTCCCAATGGAGCGTTCTGCTCGCCACCTTCGCCCATGCCGAGCGCCATTGGGATCATGCCGATGATCATCGCCAGAGCGGTCATCAACACCGGGCGGATACGGGTGTATCCGGCGGAGACCGCCGCCTTGAATGCAGGCATGCCGGAATCCATCTGTTCGCGAGCAAAGGAAACCATCAGGATGGAGTTCGCAGTTGCTACGCCCATACACATGACGGCACCCGTGAGAGCAGGGACACTCAATCTGGTGTGCGTCAGGAGCAGCAACCAACAGATGCCTGCTAAAGCTCCGGGCAATGCGGTGATGATAATGAAAGGATCCAGCCAGGACTGGAAGTTCACCACGATCAGCAGGTACACCAGCACGATCGCCATCAGCAACCCAACGCCAAGGCCAAAGAAGGATGACTTCATCGTTTCCACCTGTCCGCGCACGATGATGCGTGAACCGCGCGGAAGATGCCCATCGAACTGGTGCACGATTTTCATGGTGTCGGTTGCAACAGCGCCGAGATCGCGGCCATCGGTGCTCGCGTACACGTCCATAACCGGCTGCACGTTGTAGTGGTTTACAACCGCCGGCGTTGCAGTTGGCGTGACGTTTACCAAGTTGCCTAACATCTGTTGGGTACGCGACTGGCTGTTATTAACGGGTACATTCATCACATCCTGAAACGATGTAATGCGGTACTGCGGAGCCTGCACGGCGATGTTGTACGTAACGCCGTTCTTTGGATTGAGCCAGAAGTTCGGGGCAGTCTGGAAACTGCCGCTCAAGGATACGAGTACGCTCTGCGCAACGTCGCGGGCGGTCATGCCAACCTGCGTCACACGCGAACGGTCGATATCCATGGACAAGGTGGGCATATTCAACATCTGCTGCACATGAACGTCCGCAGCGCCCGGGACATGCCGCAACTTATTCGCGATCTGTTGAGCGATATAGTAGTTTGATCGCATGTCATTGCCCATTACCTGGATGTCAATCGGGGCGGGCAGACCAAAGTTCAAGATTTGCGAGATGATGTCGGCGGGCTGGAAAAAGAACTCTACGCCGGGGAATTCCTTGGGCAATTCCTGACGCAACTTGCGTACGTACTCGACAGTCGGATGATGGTGCTCTGGATCAAGCGCAACCTGGATTTCGGCGTCGTTGGTACCGATGACGCCCGAGTTGCTGTATGACAGGTTCAAGCCCGAGTACGGTACTCCGATGTTATCCAGAACCGTCGTCACTTCATTGCGCGGAATGTTTTGCCGGATGACACTCTCGACCTGATCCGTGAGACGGGCAGTTTCTTCCACTCTCAGACCGGGGCGAGCGCGCACGTGCAATCGAAGCAGACCAGCATCCACCTGAGGGAAGAAGTCTTGTCCAAGGAAGAATGCCAGCCCAAGGGACAGGAAGCAGAATGCGGCAAAGCAGAGCGCAAAGCCCTTGCGGTGCTCCAGCGCGGTTTCCAGCAAGCTCTCGTATGCACTGCGGAAATTCTCGAAACCTCGTTCAAATCCGCGCTGCCAGCGTCCGAAAACCGTTTTTGGTTCATCTGCCTTGTGCTCGTGTCCGCGCATGATGTACATGACGAGAGTAGGGACGAGGGTACGTGACAACAGGTACGACGCGAGCATCGCGAACACAACGGCTTCCGCCATCGGCACAAACAAGAAGCGCGCGACGCCGGTGAGGAAGAACATCGGCACAAACACAATGCAAATGCAAAGCGTGGACACGAATGCCGGCACGGCGATCTGTTGTGCACCGTCGAGAATTGCCGTCTCCATGTCTTTGCCCATGGAGATATTTCGCTCGATGTTCTCGATGGTCACAGTCGCGTCGTCGACGAGAATGCCGACGGCCAAGGCGAGTCCGCCGAGCGTCATGATGTTGATCGTCTCGCCCAGGGCGCCAAGCAAGATCACCGATACAAAGATCGACAGCGGAATCGAAATCGAAATGATGACCGTGGGCCGCCAATCGCCGATAAAGAGCAGGATCATCAATGCCGTCAGAGCAGCGGCAATCAGCGCTTCACGGATTACGCCGTTAATCGACGCGCGCACAAACAGCGACTGATCGAAGAGAGAACTGATCTTCAGGGCCGGTGGCAGCGACTGGGCCGCAATCGGCACGAGGTCCTTCACGGCTTTCACGATGTCGAGTGTGGATGCGCTGCCAATTTTCAGGACGGACATCAGTGAGCCGCGTACTCCGTCCTGTCGCACAATATTTGTCTGCGGCGTGAAACCGTCTCTCACATGCGCCACATCGCGAAGATAAAGCGTCGATCCGTTGACGGTACGCACCGGGAGGTTATTCAGTTCCTGAATCGTCTCCGGCGTGCCGTTCATGTCTACGGCGTACTCCAGTGAGCCAATCTTTACTGATCCTGACGGAACCACCAGGTTCTGCGCGTTGACGGCGTTCACGATGTCTGTCGGCGTCAAGTTGTACTGCTGAAGCTTCGCTTCATCGAGATCGACCATAATCTGGCGCTGCTTGCCGCCATATGGATACGGCATGGCAGCACCCTGCACGGTAGCCAGTTGAGTGCGCAGAAAGTTGTTACCGAGGTCGAACAACTGCTGTTCGGGAAGCGTTCTGCTTGAAAGACCAAGCTGAATAATTGGAATCGTCGAGGCCGTATAGCTGATGACCAGTGGTGGCGTGGCACCTGCCGGAAGACTGCGGAGAATGGTTTGTGAGGTTGACGTCACCTGCGACATTGCGGTCTGGATGTTCGTTCCGGGCCGGAAGAACACCTTCACTACCGCTACGCCGCCTAGCGATGTGGACTCGATGTGCTCGATGTCGTTCACGAGCGTGGTCATGGCACGCTCGGAGTTGCTGACGATTCGAGTCGCCATTTCCGCCGGCGGCAAGCCGTTATAGTTCCATACGACGCTGATGACGGGAATATTGATTTCAGGAAAGATATCGACAGGCGTTCTGAGAAGAACAAGCGGCGTTAGCAGCAATATGATCAGCGCCATCACGATAAACGTGTACGGCCTGCGCAACGCCAATTTAACAATCCACATTCGTAAACCCCAGCATCTCTATGAAACCCGGGAATCCGGGCAGAATTCCATCATACTCGAAGATTCGATACGGTTCGTTTCGGATTTAATTTTTTCGTGTTACAGTCGAATTAATGGATGTCAGCACTGTTTCCCGACCCCCTGGTCGTCCCCGCAGCGACGAAGCTCGCAAGGCTATTCTCGTCAGTACGCTGGATTTGCTGGAGGAAGTAGGTTTTTCGTCCCTGTGCATCGAAGGAATCGCCGCGCGAGCAGGCGTTAGCAAGGCCACGGTCTATCGCTGGTGGAAAAATAAGGCGGAACTCGTCGTCGAGGCCTTTCTCAGCATGGTCGGGCCCGAACTTCGTTTTAATACCGATGAGCCTCTTGAAGATGCTTTGCGGAGCCAAATGCATCGTTTGGCCAAGATATTCTCCAGCAGTGTGGGCACGGTGATCGCTGCCGTGATTGGTGCCGGTCAGTCGGAACCAGAAATGCTTAAAGCCTTCACTGATGGCTGGATTGAGCCGCGCCGCGCTGACGCCCGGCAACTGCTGCAGGATGAAATGGACCGTGGCGCGATGCGCGACGATGTGCCTCCTGATGTCATGCTCGATCTCTTATATGGCGCGTTTTATTTTCGTTTACTGATTCGTAAACATCCGCTTGACGACGAATTTGTAGAGGGGATTGCCAACATCGTGATGGCCGGATGGAAGCAGCGGAGACAGCCGGCTAAGAACGGCAAATCACACCGGAAGAAGTAGTTGGTCACCTGCGGCGATTAGTTGCCGCAGGGAGCCACGTTTCTCCAATTCAGCACCGTGTCGTTCTCCGTCTGGTCACCGTTACTGCCATAGTTCAGCGTCAGAACACGGTTGTTGAGTTCTTCGCATGAGCTGCCCTTCTCGACATAATCCCAGGAACCGAGCGCGTACTTGTATTGAAGCTGCACGCCTTCATTGCCGCTAAGTGTGATCGTCCAGTGCGTGCTGTCGATCTTCGTCAACGAAACTGCGCTGGGATCCCATTGAGGAAGGTTGCCATCGAGTTGGTCGAGCGTTCCCGCGATGTGGACTGCGAAGCCGGTGCTATCGGTGTTCGAGGGAACTGTGACATTGAACGTGAGAGTTACTTTGCGCTGCTTCGCTGCGCCGTTTACCTCATTCGAGTAATCGGAGCGGTTATAGGACGTATCGATAGCGCGGACTACATAATAATAGGTTGTTCCCGACACAACTCCTGAGTCGGTGTAGGTTGCCGAGGTGATGGTGGCGATGATCGTATACGGCCCGCCGCTTTGAACAGCACGAAGCACTTCATAGCCATACATGGTCGGATCGCCGGTTACCGGATCCCATGCGAGCGAGATGCTCTTGGGACTGCTACCAGTAACGCGCAGGTTCTGCGGGATCGCAGGAGGTGTCTGGTCGTCGCTTGGATTGACCGTCAGCTTTCCCGGATTGCCTGGTACTTCGGTGAACGGGCCG
>CAYWSM010000038.1:0-11569 GCA_964460935.1 uncultured Terriglobales bacterium
ATGGTGTGGCGGCGCCGCGATCTCGAGCGCCTGCTGCCGACGGCCGATGCGCTTGATCGTATAACGTACAAAACGATCTGCATTGCGTTTCCGCTGTTGACGCTGATGATCGCCGCCGGAGCGTACTGGGCCAACCGCACCAGGGGATCGTACTGGAGCTGGGATCCAAAGGAGACCTGGGCTGCGATTACCTGGCTGGTTTACGCGGGCTATCTGCACATGCGTATTACCCGTGGATGGCGTGGACGCCGCGCGGCGTACTTCGCGATCCTCGGTTTTGCCGTGGTGATGTTTACGTTCTTTGGGGTCACGTACCTGCTGCCTGGTTTGCACGCGTACGCCTGATCGGGCATTTAAATCGCAGATTGACCCCATCCTCACATGAGGATGGGGTTTTCTGTCGCGAGTGAAAAGTCGGATAATGGCCAGCACTACTTTGACCGTACAGAATAAGCCCGCAACCTCGCAGCGCCCTTTGCGCCTGACATGGCAACTCAAGACCATGTTGCCCGTCGCCGCCGCATTGTTTAACGGGCTGATTCTGTTCGTGATCGCAACGGTTTCGCTGGCAGGGCCCGAGCGCCACGCTGTTCTTCTCATGGCTGCCGTGGGTGCGATCGTTGTCTGCGCTGTCATGGTGATCACGCTTGCGTTGGTCGTGCGCCGTCCGATGCTCGAGTTAGAAAGCAGTATCCAGCGCGTTAGCGAAGGCGACCTACAGGCCACCGTCTCGTTTGCCGATAGAAATGATGACATTGGCGATCTAGGCCGCAACTTCAACAACATGGTCCAGCAATTACGGGAAAGCCGGGAGGAGATCGAGCGGCTTCATGCGACGCAGATGTCGCGTGCTGAGCACCTGGCAACCCTCGGAGAGCTCGCTGCCGGACTTGCGCACGAAATACGGAATCCCCTGGCGGGAATTGCCGGCGTGATGGATATCATCGGACGCGACCTGCCTGCCACCAGCCCGGCGCAGGACGTTCTAAAAGATGTCCGCGAAGAAGTGTTACGAATCAATCGCATTGTCACCGACCTGCTGGAGACGGCTCGCCCCAAGGCGCCACAGATGCAACTGGCGGACCTCAACACGACGGTTGAACACGCGTTGATGTTCGCGCGCGAGCAAGCAAAATCAAAACCGATTCAGATCAGCCTGGTCACTGACCACGAGCTGCAACCGTTCCAACACGATGCCGCGCAGATCCACCAGGTGCTGTTGAACCTGATGCTAAACGCCATCCAGGCAATCGACGGTCCGGGATCCGTATGCGTCACCGTCGAGCAGCGCGATGGAATGGCCGTGGTAGACGTGAAAGATACCGGACCGGGTATAGCTCCGGAAACTCTCAGTAATATTTTCCGCCCCTTCTTCACGACCAAGGGCCACGGCACCGGCCTGGGCCTGTCGTTGGCGAAGCGCATCGTGGAGGACCATGGCGGCAAGATTGAAGTAGCCAGCATTCCTGGACACGGCTGCACTTTTTCAGTGATGTTACCAATCTGACTTTCTATCGCGATCTCCGGCATCATGACATGCTCATTCCGGTCGCACGGCTGTTGCGCCTCTTGTTATGTTCGTATAACGTTCCGCATCATGGCTCATTCCGTGGCGTGTTTGGAGAATTCGCATACCGGGCAAAAAAGGGAGGCCCCAATTGGGTTCTCGTGGACAAACCTCTTCTTGGGCTTCTTCGTTCCATTGTCTCGCACCGACTGGAAATGGGCTGCAATACAGTTCTTTGCTGCTTTGATCACCGCCGGTCTCTGCTGGCTTGTCTTTCCCTTTCTATACAACCGCCTGTATCTTCGCGATCTGCTCAACAACGGATTTGAATTCCGTGGAGTATCCAAGGGAGATCCGAAAATGGCAGCAGCGTACGTCGATTCCTTAGTGAAGCCTTTGTTGGTGGAAACGTCACTAACAGCACAAGCCAAACCGGTATCTCCCCCACTCAATGTTCCGCTCGAAATCTCAAAACAAATGCCACGTAGTCATAGCCGAGAGTTTCCAATCAGTCCTACGCGTCTCGCGTTAGTTATTGCTCTCGGCCTGAGTGCGGTCGCGGCGTACTGGTTTCTGCTAAGGGCAGAGCGGCCAGTGAACCTTGTGTCTTCGTCTGAAATTAGGCACTCCTTCGATCACCAAGGGACTCTCTTTTCTACCCAACCGGCTCGAACCCTCGACACAACGCTATTTGCACCTGTCTCTGGGAAAATCATTCTGACGTTCGACCCTGAACTTCATGATATTGGACTACGCTATCCGAACGGCTCCGAATTCGTGCTCCGGGGTGCGACCCAAGGCGGCGCAGACTCGCCCCCGAGTGTCTCTTCCGATACTCCAACTGGAACGATAAAACTGTATCAAAACGATTGTCAGTTCAAGTCGGATCAGGTTTCTAGCGGTCGTGAAGGCGCCTTTACCATTGCTATTGATGTAGCCAAATTGAAGGACATTAACGGTGATGGTGCCGGGGAACTAATTATCGACGAAGAAACCTGTTTCATTCGACCTGACTTGATGAACCCAACCTTTTGCACCGTAATCTCACTGCGTGAGAATGCACCAGTTGTCGTTTATCAAGGTCAAGGCGAGTTCGAGTGGGCCAAGGAGAAAGGCTACTACGTTATAAAACGAGCCGAGGTTCTTGGCGCGTTCAGCAGTGTATGGAGGAGCACGGGATGGATGGAGCCCATGAATGCGATTATGGGTTCTTAGTCATCTTTGGCCCGCTCAGGCGGGGCGAATACGCCCCGGACACAGTCGATTACCCCGACATTATCAGTGAGGATCTGGAAGCTTTGAAGAAATCTGGGAATGAGGAATCGCAGTGGTGCGACGCCGAGAGAAACACGTATTTTATTAATTTGTTCTTGAGAACATATCTGTTAAGGCGTCCTGAGGAAGCGTATGGATACCTAAGTTCCTTGAAAGTAGTAGTTGGAAGCGACTCCCCCGAAGATAAGCTCCCGTTGACCACCTTGGAAAAAAGCCTGCGTACAAAGGCTCCATCTATTTTGCAGGACCCAAAATGGCAGCGCTTTCGAGTCATGAATCCAGATATATAAACAGATAAGCGACTTTCTTACTGCCCGATACCCTCCTTTATCAAAATCGCTCGAGACTCCGAAAGGAGATCTCGGATGCGCAACCTCCGGCAACTTAGAAAGCAAGTATCAGAGTTTAGCTATCTCGCGGTTGAGGTGTACGTCCTCATCGAATTGCTCAAGAAGTTGTTTCTGCCTGTATATTTCTGAGAACATTGAAGATATGGGGCAACAGAATGGGGTTGCGCGACGTGCCAACTCACGTTCTTAACCTGTCCGTATTTTGCTGCAGATAGTCAGAAAGGTACCTATGACAAGCCGCCCCGGGACCGTAGTAAAGTAGACGAAGATGCCTCAGGAAAAAGTACTGATTGTGGACGACGAAAAGCTCGTCCGCTGGTCGTTGCGCCAAAAGTGCCAGGAGTGGGGATACGAGGTGATTGACGCCCCCGACGGCACCTCGGGCATCCATCTCGCGCACGAAGAGCTACCGGATCTGGTGCTGCTCGACGTCCGCCTGCCCGACATGAGCGGCCTCGACGTTCTCCAGGACATCAAGCAGAACAACTGCGCGCGCGCGGTCATCATGATCACCGCCGACCCGCAGCTCGATGATGTGAAGCACGCCCTCAAGCTGGGCGCTTACGACTTCGTTGGCAAACCACTCGATTTTGACGAACTGTCAATCACGGTTAAAAACGCACTCGAAGCCAGCCGTTTACGTTCCGAAAACGAGTCGCTTCGCGGCCAGGTACGCCGTCGGACTGGTTATCACGAAGTAATCGCGGAATCCCGCAAAATGCAGGAAGTGATGCACTTCGTTCGCAAGGTTGCGTCGAGCGAAGCCAGTACGATTCTCATCCAGGGCGAAAGCGGCACGGGCAAAGATTTGATCGCCAAGGCAATTCACTACGAAAGCTCGCGCCAGGAAAAACAGTTTGTGGCTGTGAACTGCTCGGCCATTCCTGAAACCCTGATGGAAGCGGAACTCTTCGGGCACGAACGCGGCGCTTTTACCGATGCCAAGGCGATGAAGAAGGGACTGTTCGAAGTCTCTGACGGCGGAACACTATTCCTTGACGAGATCGGCGAACTATCGCCACTGTTACAGGCTAAGCTGCTACGCGTGCTTGAAGATCAAGTGATTCGCCGCGTGGGCGGCGTACGCGATATGCAGGTGGATGTTCGCGTGATCGCCGCTTCTAATCGCGATCTCGAACGTGCCGTGCGCGATGGCACCTTCCGCCAGGACCTCTACTATCGGCTCGCTATTATCTCTATTTTCCTGCCGCCGTTGCGCGAGCGCCGCGATGATCTTTTGCCGATGGTGGAGTTCTTCATCGATCGTTACAACCGGAAATTCCGCAAAAACATTCGCGGCATTACCGAGGATACGCGCAAACTCCTGATGAACCACAACTGGCCCGGCAACGTGCGCGAACTCAAGAATGCTATCGAACGCGCCATGATTCTTGAAGACGAAGAATTCCTCCGCCCCACGTATATGCCGTTTGCGGTCGGCAAAGGACAGGTCGGAGTGACAGCTTTCGAACACGTTTCGGGTTCACCGATGGACGGCGCACAACAACTCGAAGGCGGACGCAGCCTGCCACCACTGGCCATTCCTGAAGGCGGCACTTCACTGGAAGAAGTCGAGCGTGCCTTCGTCGAGATCGCCATGCGCCAGTCAAAAAACAACCAGACTCAAGCCGCACGACTCCTCGATATCAGCAGAGACGCACTGCGATATAAGCTGAAGAAATTTGGGCTGATGCAGGAAGAGAGCAGCGGAGACGAGCAGGAAACGAAGGCGGTCTAGGTTGGAAGTTTCTCACCGTACAAGGGAAGTCTGCAGGCGCCCGCGATCATGCATGAGGTACCAACTGCACAAGTCACGTGCAAAAGTATTGCTGTGTGGATAAGAGGATATAAGTAAGTCGTCCACGCCACCGCTTGGAAACCGAGTAACCCAAAACCAACCAAAACTGTTTTTTCTGCGTTTGTCGGCGCTCGTTTCTGGCACGCTGCCGCAACCAGTGCCACGAGAGCCAACGCCAGCACTCCGGAGTACGGATATACCACCACGGGGCAGGAAATCATCCAAGGCACATAGACGGGCCAAGTTTCAGTAAGATTGCCTCCTCGGTCCCGTAAGAGCCGGTAAATCAGGGTGGCCGCCCAGAAGCCAAAGAACACTATTTTCCACGGTCCCTTGCCAAGAAACAAAAGCATTATGAGTGCTGCGGGGCTAATATTTTCGTCGATTCGGAACAACCCGGAACGGCCACCTATTGCATGCAGGAAGCTTGAAACCAAAGGCAGAAACGGAATCTGCATCAGTGCAAAGACCAGCGCTCCCGCGCCAATCACTTTCCAACTGCGTTTGCGCAGCAACATCACCACAAACAGTAATCCACTGTAAACCTTAACTGCCATACTAGCTCCCAGCAGCAGTGAACGAACTAGCCAGTGGCGAGAGGCGAATCCGAAAACGAGCAATGCCAGCATGATTCCGTCGAGATTGCCGCGCTCAATCAGAAAATAGAACGGGTAGAAAGTGGCTGCGGTCCCCAGCAGCAGAAATTCGTTTCTGCGGCTCAATCCAAAATGGCGAGCTAAGGCTCGCAGTGAGTAATAGATAAGGGATACGTTCAAAACAAAGACAATCAGTCTCGCGGACTCGAACGGCAGCCATTCCAGCAACAGTCCGACCAGAATTGATGATGGCGGGGTATAGAGTCTTCCGCGCAGATAAGGGTCAACATGATGAAGCCAATCCTGCGCTGCAACGTAAAAATCGAAGTAATCAAGACCAAAAAAGAATCGCACCACGAAAACTGGGCCAAACTGGGTTATAAGAGAGACACCCACGATCATCACCAGTTGTACAAAGAAGGCGATGAATAGCTTCGGCAAAATCTCGGATTTGCGCACAGATTTCGAAGGGAAAGCCTCCTCGATCGCAAATTCCTGGTCCTGTTCTTCCCGGACTGACATAGGCGCACTATAGCTAACCCTTATTGCCTTCCGCTACCATGTCTTTCACCGATCCGTAACTCGAAAGACACATGTTCTATCGTGTCGTTGCACCTGAAGTATGACGTGTTACTCTGGCCGTATCACACCCGTTTAGCGTCATCGGGGCTCAGTTCGTAACGCGTTAGGTCAGGATTGCAGCTCTGCGTTTCGCTTGCAGAGATATCTCAGTATGGAAACTTTGACCGCCGCTGCCGTTGCAACAGCGAAGCAGGTTCCGCTTTGCGTAGACCTGGACGGCACCTTGGTTAAGTGCGACACGCTTTATGATAGCTGTCTTCATGCGGCTCGGCGTCATCCTTCTCTTCTGGCAAAAATGCCCTTCTGGCTACTACGAGGAAAATCCGGATTCAAGGCCGCGCTCGCCCAATATGTCCAACCTTCCGCCTCTCACCTGCCCTATAACGAAAGCTTGTTGGCCTTCCTGAAGCAAGAATACGACCTCGGCCGTGAACTCTACCTTGTGACAGGCGCAGACGCGCGCATCGCGATCGAAGTGGCTAGCCACCTTGGAATCTTTGCCGGAATTGTGAGTAGTGACGGGACAGTCAATCTCACGGGGAACAACAAACTCGCGGCGCTGCAGAAGCAGTTTGGCCCGACTGGATTCGACTATATCGGAAATTCCGCTGCCGACATCCCGGCACTCGCACATGCCCGTATAGCGATGCTGGCCAATCCACATCGCTCTGCACTGGTAAAGGCCAGACTCAAGCAAATACCCATCGCTCAGGTCTTTAACGGACAACGAAGAACGTCAGTAGCCCTGTTTTCAGCCATCCGGGTTCGCCAATGGCCGAAGAACCTGCTGATCTTTTTGCCGTTATTTCTTGCTCATCAGACCGATAACGGTCACATGCTGCTGAAAGGCCTGATCGCATTTTTTGCTTTTAGTTTCGTCGCCTCAGCCGGATACATACTGAATGACCTGCTTGATATCGAGGTGGATCGCAAGCATCCGCGTAAGTGCAGGCGTCCGTTTGCCGCGGGCGATTTGAGCCCTGTCAGCGGACTCTTTCTAGTGCTCTCATTGTTGGTGGCATCAGTTGGATTGGTTACCCTACAGCCGCCCCACTTCCTAATTTGGCTGGCATTGTATTTCGCTACAACGGTGAGTTATTCCATTCTCCTGAAGAAGATTGCGCTCGTGGACGTGCTTGTTCTTGCCGGACTTTATACGGTACGCCTGATCTGCGGCAGCATCGCAACCGGAGCGCCTCTTTCCGCCTGGATGGAATCCTTTGCGCTCTTTTTTTTCCTCAGCCTTGCGATCGTAAAGCGCTACAGCGAATTGCACGCTCTGCGCCTGAAGCACGCCATTCCGCAGAACGATCGTGGGTATCGGATCGACGACATCGAGCAGATGCGCAGTTTCGGAACGGCCAGCTCTTACGCTGCTGTGGTTGTATTCGTGCTTTACGTAAACAGTCCCGAAATACAAAGGCTTTATCGTCATCCCCATCTGCTCTGGCTCATCACGCCTCTCATCGTTTATTGGATCAACCGTGTCTGGCTGCTCGCCCATCGAGGCGAACTCGATGAAGACCCAGTCATTTTCGCGGTCACCGATCGTGTCAGCCTCTTGATCGGGCTCCTATCGGCTGCCATTGTGGTTTTGGGAGCACGCTAGACGATGCCTCCATTCCAGTCCTGGGGACGATTTCCGAAGGTCCAGCAATTCGAAGTTCCTCTCTTTTGGTCTGGCGATTTCCCACCTCGAACGGCTGGCAGCGTTCTCCCGGTTGGTCTTGGTCGCAGTTATGGTGATGTGTGCCTTAACGCTGGAAATACAGTCTGCCTAACGCCAAAGTTGAATCGCTTTCTCGATTTCGATTCCACCAACGGCCTCCTCACATGCGAGGCTGGAGTTTCCTTTGCGGAAATTTTAGAGTTTTTCGTACCCCGTGGCTGGTTTCTCCCAGTGACACCCGGAACAAAGTTCGTCACCGTCGGCGGGGCAATTGCCAATGATGTCCACGGCAAGAACCATCACGTCGCCGGAACCTTTGGACGCTTCGTTCGCCGTTTTGAACTCGTTCGCACGGACGGCAGTTCTGTGCTCTGCTCACCTACCTCAAATCCCGAGATGTTTGCCGCCACCATCGGCGGACTCGGGCTCACCGGCTTAATAAGTTGGGCGGAAATTCAACTGCGCCCCATCGTCTCACGCCAAATCACCATGCGCTCCGTGAAATTTCGTGGGTTGCGGGAGTTCATCGAGCTCTCGCGTGAATTTTCCAAACACGAATACACAGTGTCTTGGATCGATTGTGTTGCCACCGGCAATAACGCTGCTCGTGGTATCTTCATGGCCGGCGACCATTCGCCATCCGCGGAGGATCTAGAAGTTTCCACAGCACGAGCCATCGGTGTTCCCTTCGACTTCCCCGGCTTCGCCCTGAACCGTTACTCTGTGAGCCTCTTCAACAGCGCCTATTACCATAAGCAGAGAAAGAAGAACATCACGACCAGTATTCCGTTGGATCCCTTTTTTTACCCGCTCGACTCCATTCTCCACTGGAACCGCATCTACGGCCGTCATGGATTGACGCAATTCCAGTGCTGCATTCCTCATGAGAGTAGCCCCTCTGCTCTAACAGAAATCCTCGCGACTATCGCCCGCTCCGGACTCGCATCGTTTCTCGCTGTCCTCAAAGTGTGTGGCGATATCTGTTCGCCTGGCGTGATGTCCTTTCCACGTCCCGGGATAACTCTTGCATTAGATTTTCCCATTAAGCCCGGACGCACAACTCCCCTAGTGCAATGCCTGAACCAGATGACGCTAGAGGCCGGAGGCCGTGTCTATCCCGCCAAAGATGCCTTCATGACCGCGCAGCAGTACCGCGCCTTCTACCCGCGCTTCGAGGAATTTCAAATGTTCGTCGACCCAGGCATATCCTCTAGCTTCTGGCGACGGGTGATGGCATCCTGATATGAGCAAGAACCCGCACAATATTGTTATTCTCGGCGCGACTTCAGCCATAGCCATGGCCACAGCTATGCGATTGGCATCGGAGCAGACATTTTTCTTTCTTGTTGCCCGCGATTCCAACAAACTTTCCGCATTCGCTGCCGACCTTCAGATTCGCACGAAGACCCGTGTCGCGACTTTCGCCTGTGACCTCTGCGACGCCAACACGCATGCGGAAGTCCTTCGCCGCTCCGTCGAAGCACTCAACCGCATCGACGTTGTTCTCATCGCATATGGGGTCCTTGGAAATCAAAAAGAGGCCGAGCAGAAATTCTCATCCGCGAACCATATTCTCCAGACAAACTTCATCAGCACCGTTTCACTGCTCACGGAATTCGCAAACGCGCTCGAGCAGCAGAAATCCGGCACTATAGCTGTCATCTCCTCCGTTGCCGGAGATCGTGGAAGACAAAGCAACTACGTTTACGGAGCCTCCAAAGGCGCCTTGGACATTTTCCTGCAAGGCCTGCGCAATCGGTTGTACTGTTCCGGCGTTAATGTCGTAACAATCAAGCCCGGATTCGTTGCTACCCCGATGACCGCCGACATTCCGCGCAACAAACTGTTCGCCAGCCCTGACACTATCGCGTGCATTATCGTTCGTGCGATCACCAAGCGTAAACACGTTGCATATGCGCCGGGCTATTGGCGCCTGATCATGACCATACTGCGAGGAATCCCCGAGCCTGTGTTCAAGCGCATGAAATTGTAGCCCAGCATGGGAGCCGCAGAGCAGAAGTGAGGGGGATGGAAATAGTTAGGGCTCGGCGATACCAGGTTGCATTTCTCTCCACTTTTCCTCCACTCTTCCACAATATTTCCCTGTCCCGCACAGTTTTGTCACAATCGGGCAACAAATCGTCCTTGAGACTCGCACCCCGCCGCCCTATTCTCCCATCACTGCGAGCGCAGACGGTCTGAGCGTTCTGCGCGAGTCGATGTGGCAGTCTTGCGCTGCTGCTCGAACCGGACATGAGGCAATGCAGAAACGAGCCCGGTTGCGCCAGCGATCAGGCAAGTGAGGAGCAGAAAGCCTTTTTCGAGCGAAGAGGCGGCTGGAGTTCGGTTCGCGGTTCGCTGTACGAGGAAGTTTGAAGGCGTGGCTCGGCGACTCCGTCACGTTGGCAACAACGGTGACGACAACACAATCGGAAGGTCTCGCAGGCCGTCCGGTTCCGCGCCGCCAAACTTCCTGCATGGCTTGAGCCTTGCTCGCGCGCCACGCGTCACCGCTGAGGCAACTCTCCGGTGACTGCCGGTGGCACCTGCGACTCAGACGGTCTGTACAAGGCGCGGCTCGTGTGGCTGGCATGAGCCGCGCACCCTACTCACGTTGGTTTGTCCTCCGAATCCTTCAACTACAACCCTGCCCCACTGGGGCGATTTTGCCGTCCATCTTCTATTTCCTTTCGCCACGAAGAAAAAGCGTAGCATAATCATCTGAACTTGATTAGATCTCTTCACGCAGATAACGCAGATGAACACGGATATATTTCGAAAGGGATTTCAACAACATTCTTCTTTTCCAACAGGGTGCGCCGCACTCTGCGGATGTGTTTCACTGCGCACCTCTGCAATATTGATTTGCCGGAATCAGCAAAGCGCGTCACGACTAAACACTGATAACTGATTACTGAAAACTGTCTTCATGGCGACCACCGACTACTCTCTCGACCGCGGTCTCCCGTCCTCCATGGACGCCGAGCGTTCCATCCTCGGCGCGATCCTGCTCGACAACGCCGCTTATTACGACGCGTCGGAATCTCTCCGCGCCGACGAGTTCTCGCTCGACTCGCACCGCCGCATCTTCGCCCGCATCAGCGACATGATGGAAGCCTCGCGCGCCGTTGACATCATCACGCTCTCCGAGGAACTGCGCACGCAGCAGCAACTCGAGGCCGTGGGCGGCGTAGCCTACTTGGCGAGCCTTACCGACGGCATTCCGCCGCGGGCCAACATCAGGCACTACGTCAAGATCGTTAAAGACAAGGCGCTGCTCCGCGGACTCATCAACCTGTCGAACAACGCGATTGCTCGCGCGCTCGAGCAGTCTGAGCCTGTCGAAGCCATCCTCGGCGAAGCTGAATCCGGCCTCATGCGGCTCTCCGAAGACGCCGTCGATACCGGCTTCATGGACATCAAGCAAATCGTCGAGCAGCACAAAATCATCCAGCGCATCACCAACCAGACCGCCGGAATCACCGGACTGGCCACCCATTTCACCGATCTCGACGACATGACCTCGGGCCTCCAGAAAGGCGACCTGATCATCATCGCTGCCCGCCCGTCGATGGGCAAAACGTCGTTTGTCATGAACGTCGCCGAGAACTCCGCCGTTAAAGACAACAAGGTCATCGCCATCTTCTCGCTCGAAATGTCGCGCGAGTCGCTTCTGCTGCGCATGCTTTGCTCGCACGCCAAGGTCGATTCGCACAACATGCGCAACGGCTTCCTCAACCGCGACGAGCTTAACAAGCTCTCTAACGCTGTCGGTACACTGATGGAAGCGCC